>NZ_LOSU01000010.1:0-208978 GCF_001522185.1 Burkholderia sp. RF2-non_BP3
ATCGAGGAAGCGGTGTTCATGTGCGACCGGATTCTCGTGCTGTCGTCGAACCCGGGCCGCGTGATCGCCGAAATCAAGGTGCCGTTCAAGCATCCGCGTAACCGGCTGGATCCCGATTTCCGCAAGCTCGTCGACGACATCTACGCGAAGATGACCGCACGCCAGACCGGCGAGGCGACGAAGAAGGGGCTTGAGCTCGGCAGCTGGATGCCGCGCGTGTCGACCAACCTGATGGCTGGCCTGATCGAGACGCTCGCGATGGCGCCGTATCACGGTCGCGCCGACATGCCGGAAATCGCGCGCACGCTGCATCTGGAAGTGGACGAACTGTTCCCGATCGCAGAAGTGTTGCAGTACCTCGGCTTCGCCGACGTGCGCGAAGGTGACGTGTTCCTCACGCCGCCCGCGCGCGTGTTCGCGGAGTTCGGCACGCAGGAGCGCAAGCTGATGTTCGCGGATCACCTGCTGAAGCACGTGCCGCTTGCCGCGCGAATCAGGAAGGTGCTGAACGAGCGCCCCGGCCATCGCGCGCCGCGTGTGCGTTTCGAGCAGGAACTGGAGGATTTCCTGTCGGACGAGGCGGCCGAGGAAACGCTCGACGCGGTGATCGACTGGGGGCGTTACGGCGAAGTCTTCTCGTACAACGACAAGACGGAGGTGTTCAGTCTCGAGGATGTCGAGAGCTGACGCCCGCGCCCGAGTGATGGCCGACCGTCATTCGGGCAAATCCCACTGATTCGCATCCTGCTCGCTGCCGCCCGTACTCAGCCGCTCGATCTTTTCCATCCGCTGCCGCGCCAGTTCGGGAAGCCGGTTCGTCACGCCGATCACCAGCGCTTCGGCGAGCGCGAGCGCCGGCACATTGGTCTGCAGCATCGCGAACGGACGCCCCTGGATCCGCAGCACGATCTCGGCGAACGCGCTGATCGGCGAGCGCCATTCGTCGGTGATCAGCAGTATCCGCGCGCCGAGCCGGTGCGCGGCCTGCGCGAACCGGATGCTGTCCTTCTGATAGCGGCGAAAATCGAAAATGACGAGCACGTCGCCGGGCCCCATGTCCGTCAGCGAGACCGACGCGAGATTCACGTTCGGCTCGACGTATTGCACATGCGGGCGCGCATACGCGAGCGTGAAGGAAAACAGCGACGCGAGCGGGGCGGTATAACGTCCGCCGCCGCAGAACACGCGGATATCCGGATCGGCCAGCAGCGTCACCGCTTCGTCGAACGCCGCCGCATCGAGTCCTTCGATCGTGGTGGCGAGCGATTGCGAAAGCCGCTGGAAGATCGCCGCATGGCTGTCGCGCATTCCCGATTCCGAGTGGAAGGCGTCCATCCGCGCGAGCGGCGAATTCATCGCGGT
Source organism: Burkholderia sp. RF2-non_BP3 (assembly GCF_001522185.1). Lineage (NCBI taxonomy): Bacteria > Pseudomonadati > Pseudomonadota > Betaproteobacteria > Burkholderiales > Burkholderiaceae > Burkholderia > Burkholderia sp. RF2-non_BP3. Next base: position 1,363 of record NZ_LOSU01000010.1, read on the forward strand.
GTCGATCTCGTCGTGCAGCGCCTGCTGAAACGACGGGTAGTTCGGAAAGCCGATCCGCACGACGAAGCGAAACACGGTCGGGTCGCTGACTTCGGCTTGCTTCGCGAAGCTCGCGATCGGCCCGAGCCCGAGGCTCGGATAGCGATCCAGCAGCGCGTGCGCGACCTTCTGTTCCGACGGCGTGAAGCTATCCATCTGGGATAGCAGCAACGCCCTGATGCTTGTCCCCATCGGGCACTCCGGCTTGCTCTTATCTGAATGAACGACAAACGGCAGACATGCGTCTGCCGGCGACTCCATGCATGTTAGCCCATCGGCAGGCCGCCAATCGCGTGAGGCAGCAGATTAGAGGGACGTATCACTCCGGGCATCAAACATTCATATGTGTAATAAAACGAACATCCCACGCGGTCGATCAGCGCGCAATCTCGCGCATAAGCTGAGTGATAACCCTAGGTTTTGAGATCAAAATGCCGATGTATGATCGCGACCTCGCCGGAATGTATCGTTCATTACATGCCGGATCAGCAACGTCGACCGGCAAGGCCCGGTCATTCGTCTGGAGGATTCCGTCATGAGGCGGCTCGTCGTACTCACCCTGTTGTCGGCCCTGAGCGCAGGCGCGCTCGCCGCTTCGGAACCCGCGGTGGAAGCGAAGAACGGCATGGTCGTGTCGTCGCAGCACTTCGCGTCGCAGATCGGCGTCGACATCCTGAAGGAAGGCGGCAACGCGGTGGACGCCGCCGTGGCGGTCGGCTACGCGCAAGCGGTGACCAACCCGTGCTGCGGCAACATCGGCGGCGGCGGGTTCATGACCCTGCACCTGGCGGACGGCCGCGACCGCTTCATCAACTTCCGCGAGACCGCGCCGGCCGCGGCGTCCGCGAACATGTATCTCGATGCGAACGGCAACGTCATTCCAGACGACAGCCTGTACGGCTATCGCGCGGTCGGTGTGCCGGGCACGGTCGCGGGTCTCGACCTCGCGCAGCGCAAGTACGGCAAGCTGACGCGTCGGCAGGTGATGGCGCCGGCGATCCGGCTCGCGCGCGACGGCTTCGTGCTGACGCGCGGCGATACGGACATCCTCGACACGACGATCGATCGTTTCAAGAAGGACCCGGAAGCCGCGCGCATCTTCCTGCGCCCGGACGGCACGCCGCTGCAGCCGGGCGACCGCCTGGTGCAGAAGGACCTGGCGCGCACGCTCGAGCGTATCGCGGAGCAGGGCCCCGACGCGTTCTATCACGGCGAGATTCCGAAGATCGTCGAAGCGGCCGCGAAGCGCGGCGGCGGGCTGATCACGGCGGCCGACTTCGCGTCGTATCGTGCGCAGGACATGGCGCCGCTGACCTGCACGTATCGCGGCTACGAGTTCGTGTCGGCGCCGCCGCCGAGCTCGGGCGGCGTGACGATGTGCGAGACGCTGAACGTCCTCGAAGGGTATGATCTGCGCAAGTTCGGCTACCAGTCGGCTTCGGTGGTCCACTACATGACCGAGGCGATGCGCCACGCGTACGAGGATCGCAACACGCTGCTGGGCGACCCGAACTTCATCGACAATCCGGTCGCGAAGCTGACGAGCAAGGCGTATGCGGCCGAGATCCGCAAGCAGATCAGCGGCGACACGGCGACGGCGTCGGTCGATGTGCAGCCGGGTGTCGGCGTGCACGAAAAGCCGGAGACGACCCACTATTCGATCATCGACCGCGACGGTAACGCGGTGTCGACCACGTACACGGTCAACGGCCGCTTCGGCGCCGTGGTGATCGCGCCGGGCACGGGCTTCTTCCTGAACGACGAGATGGATGACTTCACGGTCAAGGTCGGCGCGCAGAACCTGTTCGGCCTCGTGCAGGGCACGCGCAACTCGATCGCCCCGGGCAAGCGTCCGCTGTCGTCGATGGCGCCGACGATCGTGAAGAAGGACGGCAAGGTGTTCATGGTGGTCGGCTCGCCGGGCGGCTCGCGCATCATCACGATCACGCTGCAAACTGTGCTGAACGTGATCGACTATGGAATGACGCCGCAGGATGCGGTCGGGGCGCCGCGCATCCATCATCAATGGCTGCCGGATCAGGTTTATTTCGAAACCCGCGGCCTGTCGCCCGACACGCTCGCGATCCTGCGCAACATGGGCTACAAGATGGTCGAGCAGACGCCGTGGGGCGCAGCGGAGCTGATCTTGGTCGGCCTGCCCGGCACCGAGGCGGCGAGCCGTCAGAGTTCCGGCAACGACTCGTCGGTGTCCGGCAACGTGCGCGTCGGCTACATCTACGGCGTCAACGATCCGCGCCGGCCGGCCGGCTCGGCGATCGGCTACTGACCTGAGCGGATGAGATTCGATTTGATTGCATCAGGCTGAACGGTTGCCCCGGCGTTCGCCCTCGCGCGAGCGCCGCGGCGGCGACAGCGCGTCCGTTCGCGGACGTTCGCAGTATCGAGCGTGGCGGGTGCCAGGAGTCCCGGGCCCGCCTTGCTCGCAACGTGCGCCGTGGCACGGCATCGGCACGCGTATTTTTTCTTTCACTCCTGCACCGTGCGTCGAGTTCCGTTATGAACAAACGAATGTCTGCGGCAGTCTGGATCCTGCTCGCGATGGCGGCCGGCATCTTCATCGGCTACATGATCTACACTCAGTTTCCCGACAAGCAGGCGGCGACCGAAATCGCCGGCTACATCTCCCTCGTGTCCGACGTGTTCCTGCGGCTGATCAAGATGGTGATCGGGCCGCTGGTGTTCTCCACGCTCGTCGTCGGTATCGCGCACATGGGCGACGCATCGTCGGTGGGGCGCGTGTTCGTGAAGGCGTTCGGCTGGTTCGTCACCGCGTCGCTGATCTCGCTGCTGCTCGGGCTGTTGATGGCGAACCTGCTGCGCCCCGGCGAGAACCTCGGCCTGCCGCTGCCGGACATCGGCGCATCCGCGCATCTCGCGACGTCCAAGTTCACGCTGAAGGATTTCGTCAGCCACATGGTGCCGAAGTCGATCGCAGAGGCGATGGCGAACAACGAGATCCTGCAGATCGTCGTGTTCTCGATGTTCTTCGGCGTCGCGCTGTCGGCGCTTGGCGAGCGCGGCAAGATCCTCGTGGCCGCGATCGACCAGCTGGCGCACGTGATGCTGAAGATCACCGGCTACGTGATGAAGCTTGCGCCGCTCGCGGTGCTGGCGGCGATGGCCGCGACCGTCGCGGTCAACGGGCTGTCGGTGTTGCTGAAGTTCGCGGTGTTCATGGGCGACTTCTATGTCAGCCTGTTCCTGCTGTGGAGCACGCTCGTGATCGCCGGCCTGCTGTTCCTCGGCCGCCGCGTATTCAAGCTGCTGGTGCTGATCAAGGAAGCGTTCATGCTGTCGTTCGCGACCGCGAGCTCCGAAGCCGCGTACCCGAAGATCCTCGACGCGCTCGACCGGTTCGGCGTGCGACGCAAGATCTCGAGCTTCGTGATGCCGATGGGCTATTCGTTCAACCTCGACGGCTCGATGATGTACTGCACGTTCGCGTCGCTGTTCATCGCGCAGGCGTACAACATTCATCTGTCGCTCGGCACGCAGATCACGATGCTGCTGGTCCTGATGCTGACGTCGAAGGGGATGGCCGGCGTGCCGCGCGCATCGCTCGTCGTGATCGCGGCGACGCTGCATCAGTTCGATATCCCGGAAGCCGGGCTGCTGCTGATCCTCGGCGTCGACACGTTCCTCGACATGGGCCGCTCGGCCACCAATGCGGTCGGCAATTCGATCGCCAGCGCGGTGGTCGCGAAGTGGGAAGGCGAGCTGATGTCGGAGTCCGAAGCACTGGCGCATGCCGCGCATCTCGATGCGGAACTGGAACGGCAGAACAGCGAACCGGCCTATGGTGCCGGTCAGGCGACGTCCGTTTAAGCGGCACACGCCTCGTCGATGAACGCCGCCAGCACCATCGCGGCGGCGTTGCCCGGCGCCGAGCCGAGCAGTTGCGGCGCATACACGCTGTCGCCGGGCGCGATCGGCTGCCCCGACAGCGCACAGACGCCGCGCTTGCGCGTCGTGAACAGCCGCCACTTCTGATACCCGTAGTGGCCGGTGCACGCGTCGCGCCACGAAATCATCACGGTGTCGGCCGTGGGACGTTCGAGCACGCTGATCGTCGGCTGGCTCGTCGCGTCCCACGACGGCAGGCGATCGCGCGTGATGCTGCGCCGTCGCGGTGCGGCCCATGAGACGGACGGCATGTCGAAGCTGCCGATCGCGGCGACCGTCTTGAGCCAGGCTACTGCACTGTTGCTCATCTTTGTTTCCCTCGAAACGTTACGCGATGCCGCGACGTGCGGCATCACGACAGGCGGATACGCGGCTGCACGCAGCCGTTGATCCGTTCGGCGATCCACAGCAGCGTCGCCTTGGAAAATCCGTGCAGCGCCTGCTGGTGGCGCCGATACAGCATCAGATGGCTGAATTGCGCGAAACGCCCCTGGATGAAGCCGCCGCGAAAGAACCCGAATTGCCCGAGTGTGCCGAACGCGTCGTAGTCGCTGATCGACACGAGCGCGCCGAAGTCGTGGAACGCGAACGGCGGCAGCGGTTTGCCGTCGAGCCATGCGGGCAAGTGCTTCGCGAGATGCTCGGCCTGCTGGGCCGCGACCTGCGCGGTGGGCGGCAGCGGTCGCTCATGGCCGTCGGGCTGCAGGCTCGCGCAATCGCCGATCGCGAACACGTGCTCGTCGGCCGTGGCCTGCAACGTGGGCCCGACCAGGATCTGGTTCGCGCGGTTCGTGTCGAGCCCGCCCAGCGCCTGCATGAAATCGGGCGCCTTCACGCCGGCCGCCCACACCATCAGATCTGCTTCGGCAAACGAACCGTCGCCATAGTGGAAGCCGTTCGCATCGGCCGCCGTCACGCGCGTCGACGTCAGCACATGAAAGCCGATCTGTTCGAGCCGTCGCTGCGCCGACGCGGAAATCCTCGGCGGAAACGCGGCGAGGATGCGCGGGCCGCTTTCGAGCAGCGTCAGCCGCAACCGTTCGCGCACCGTCTCGTCGCCATATGCCTGCGCCACTTCCAGCAGCCGGCTCAGTTCCGCTGCCAGCTCCACGCCCGTCGCGCCCGCACCGACGATCGCGACGCGCAACGGCTCGTCGCGCGCGATGCTGCGAAACACGCGCATCCGCAACGCTTCGTTGAAGGTTTCGGCTTGCTGCTGGCTGTCGATGAAATAGCAGTGCTCGCGCACGCCCGGCACGCCGAAATCGTTGGCCTGGCTGCCGAGCGCGAGGATCAGCACGTCGTATTCGAGCTCGCGCGCGTCGATCATTCGTTCGCCGTCCTGCGAGCGGATCTCGGCGAGCTGCACGCGGCGACGCGCACGATCGAGCCCCGTCAGTTCGCCGGGCTGGTACGTGTAGCCGTGATCGCGCGCATGGGCGAGGAAGATCACCTGCTGTTGCTGCACGTCGCGCGTGCCGGCCGCGATCGTGTGCAGCATCGGCTTCCAGATATGGGTCGGGCTGCGGTCGACGACGGTGACCTGGGCGCGCCCGGTGCGGCCGAGACGTTCGCCGAGGCGGGTCGCGAGCTGCAATCCGGCGATGCCGCCGCCGGCGATCACGATGCGAGTAGGGGTTGTCATGGATAAATCATCACGTGATGAATAATGTATGATCCTAGCGCTTCCCGGCTTTGCATGTCAACGGAGCGGGGCAGGCGACCCGGTTCTGGCGATGTGGAACCGGGGCCCGAACGCGGGCATTCGATTCATTCAACGGGAGCAGGAAAACGTGGCTGAAGTCACTGAGCGCGCGCCGTCGAAGCGGCGTACGCGGGGGCGGCCGCTGGCGGAGGCGTCCGTCGGTCCGGACGTGATATTGCGGGCCGCGCGTCGCACGTTCGCGAAGCGCGGCTACGATGCGACGAGCGTGCGCGAGGTCGCGCGCGAGCTGGGCATCGACGCTGCGCTGATCGCCCACCATTTCGGCGCGAAGGAAACGTTGTGGCTGGCCGTCGTCGAGCAGATCGTCGATCTCGCCGAGCCGCTGTTCGATGCGTTGCGCGCGCTGCGCACGTCGTCATTGCCGCATCGCGAGCGCGTGCGGCGCGCGATCGAGCTGTGCGTCGATCACGAATTCGAGGAGCCGGACATCGGCATGTTCTTCTCGACGGCGGCGACCGAAGAGGGCGCACGGCTCGACTGCCTGCAGCAGCGGATCGTGCGCCCGTATCACGACGCGATGTTTCCGCTGCTGGCCGACGCGGTCGAGGCAGGCGAAATCCGCGCGGTCGATCCCAACGTGCTGTTCTTCATGATCGCGAGCGCGGTCGGCACGACGGTGTCGTACAGCCACATGATGCTGGAGTTCACGTCGCTGCCCACGCGGCAGGATGCGTTCCGGCAGGCCGTGCTCGACGTCGCGCTCAGCATTCTGCGCGTCTGAGCGCCGCGCGCACGACGCGCGGTCACGTTGCCTCCACCAGCCCCAGTGCGTCGATCGCGTGCCGCGCGCTCTCGCGCAGCGCGTCGACGAGCGGCGACGGCGGGCGGTAGGCGATCGCCAGTTCGTATGCGAGCGGCCCGCCCGCGTCAGTCGAGATCGGGCGGCGCGTCGCCGAGCCAGCGCCGCGCGCCGGGCCCGTTGCGGCCCGCGCGGTCCTCGGGGTTGGTCAGCTTGCAGCGCTTCAGCGACAGGCAGCCGCATCCGATGCATTCGTCGAGGTTGATGTAGAGCCGCTGCAGTTCCTCGATCCGGTTCGCGACGCGCTGCTTCCAGCCGCGCGACAGCCGCTGCCAGTCCTTGTTGGTCGGCGCGGTGTCTTCCGGCAGGCTCACGAGCTGTTCGGCGATCTCGTCGAGCGAATAGCCGATCTTCTGCGCGAACACGATGAACGCGATCAGCCGCAGCACCGCACGCGAATAGTGACGATGGCTCGAGCCGTTGCGGTGCGACTTGATGAGCCCGCGCTTCTCGTAGAAGCGCAACGTCGATGCCGGCACACCGCTGCGCGCGGCCACTTCGCGGATCGACATCAGCGGCCATTGCGGGGTTTCGTCGATACCCATGACGCCCTCCGGGAAAGCTTGACTTGAAGTTAACTTCAACTTTTATGCTACGCGGCAGTTTAACCCGTCGCGAGGCATCATGCTCCTCTTATCCCTACGCAGGACGTCGCCTTTGGGCGCGGCCTGCGCATTGCTGCTGGCGTTGTCGGGCTGTCACGACGGCAAAGGCGAATCGTCGGCCCATCCGCTGCCCGAAGTCGGCGTGACGACCGTCGCGCCGCGCACGATCCGCCTCGCGGACGAATTCAACGGACGCGTCGAAGCGGTCGACGCGGTCGAGCTGCGGCCACGCGTGAGCGGCTATCTGCAGCGCATCGCGTACAAGGAGGGCGACCTCGTCGCGCAGGGCGCGGTGCTGTTCGAGATCGATCCACGCCCGTACCGGATCGCGCTCGACCGCGCGAACGCGCAGCAGCAGCGGGCGCGCGCGGCCGCGAGCCTCGCCGATGTACAGCTCAAGCGCGTGCGGACGCTGATCGATGCGCATGCAACCTCCCAGGAGGAACTCGACAACGCGCGCGCGACCGCGGAGCAGGCGCGCGCCGACCTGCAGGCGGCCGACGCGGCCGTCGCCGACGCGAAGCTCAATCTCGGCTTCACCGAAGTGCGTGCGCCGATCGCGGGGCGCGTCGGCCGTGCGATCGCGACCGCCGGCAACCTCGCGCGTGCGGACGACACGCTGCTGACGACGGTCGTGTCGCAGGACCCCGTCTACGTGTATTTCGACTGCGACGAGCAGAGCTACCTGCGCTACAACGCGCGGCGCGCCGACCCGAAGCATCGAGCGATCGGCGCGGATCCGGTGCGCGTGGGCCTCGCCAACGAGACGGGCTTCCCGCATGCGGGCACCGTCGATTTCCTCGACAACCGGCTCGATCCGCAAACCGGCACGATCCGCGCGCGCGTGCGGCTGCCGAACGCGGATCACACGTTCACGCCGGGCCTCTATGCGCGCGTGCAGCTCGTCAGCGGCCGCGACCAGGATGCGCTGCTCGTCGACGACAAGGCGGTGCTCACCGATCAGGATCGTAAGTACGTCTACGTGATCGGCGCAGGCGACAAGGCGATGCGTCGCGACGTGACGATCGGCCGTGTGCTGGACGGCGAGCGGATCGTCGAAAAGGGGCTGCAGTCGGGCGATCGCGTGGTCGTCGACGGCGTGCAGCGGATCTACTATCCGGGTGCGCAGGTGAAGCCGAAGGCGTTGCCCGCACGCGCGGATGCGGGCAGCAGCACGCAGGCCGTGGCCGACGCCGGCGCGCCGGCCGCGCAATAACGGGAGACCTGCGATGGATTTCTCCCGATTCTTCATCGACCGGCCGATCTTCGCGGTCGTGCTGTCGATCGTCATCTTCGCGATCGGCCTGATCTCGATCCCGATGCTGCCGGCCGGCGAGTATCCGGAAGTCGTGCCGCCGAGCGTCGTGGTGCGTGCGACGTACCCTGGCGCGAACCCGAAGGAAATCGCCGAATCGGTCGCCGAGCCGCTGGAAGAAGCGATCAACGGCGTCGAAGGGATCATGTACATGAAGTCGGTCGCGGGCTCGGATGGCAGCCTGCAGGTCGTCGTCACGTTCCTGCAGGGCGTCGATCCCGACACGGCCGCCGTGCGCGTGCAGAACCGCGTGAGCCAGGCGCTGTCGCGTCTGCCCGACGAGGTGCGCCAGTACGGCGTGACCACGCAGAAACAGTCGCCGACGCCGCTGATGTACGTGAGCCTCTATTCGCCGGACAACAGCCGCGATTCGCTGTATCTGCGCAACTACCTGACGCTGAACGTGAAGGACGAGCTGTCGCGCCTGACCGGCATCGGCGACGTCGGCGTGTACGGATCCGGCGACTACGCGATGCGGCTCTGGCTCGATCCGAACCGGCTCGCATCGCGCGGGCTGACCGCGAGCGACGTGATCGCCGCGGTGCGTGAGCAGAACGTGCAGGTATCGGCCGGCCAGCTGGGTGCGGAGCCGACGCCGAAGAAGAACGATTTCCTCGTGTCGATCAACGTGCGCGGCCGGCTGCGCACGGTGCAGGAATTCGGCGACATCGTGCTGCGCAATGGCGACGACGGCCAGGTCGTGAAGCTGTCCGACGTCGCGCGCATCGAGCTCGGTGCGGGCGACTACACGCTGCGCTCGTATTTCAACGACCGGCATTCGGCCGTGGTCGGCATCTTCCTGTCGCCGGGCGCGAACGCGCTCGACGTCGCGAAGTCCGTGTATGCGAAGCTCGACGAGCTGTCGAAGCGCTTCCCGCCGGGCATCGCGTATCGCCCGGTGTGGGACCCGACCGTGTTCGTGCGCGAATCGATCCGCGCGGTGCAGCACACGCTGATCGAGGCCGTCGTGCTGGTCGTGCTCGTCGTGATCCTGTTCCTGCAGACCTGGCGCGCGTCGATCATTCCGCTCGTCGCGGTGCCGGTGTCGGTGGTCGGCACGTTCGCATGGCTCTACCTGCTCGGCTATTCGATCAATACGCTGACGCTGTTCGGGCTCGTGCTAGCGATCGGGATCGTCGTCGACGATGCGATCGTGGTGGTCGAGAACGTCGAGCGCAACATCGCACAGGGGCTGAGCCCGCGCGACGCCGCGCATCAGGCGATGCGCGAGGTGTCGGGGCCGATCGTCGCGATCGCGCTCGTGCTGTGCGCGGTGTTCGTGCCGATGGCGTTCATGTCGGGCGTGACCGGCCAGTTCTACAAGCAGTTCGCGGTGACGATCGCGATCTCGACGGTGATTTCCGCGGTCAATTCGCTCACGCTGTCACCCGCGCTCGCCGCGAAGCTGCTGCGCCCGCACGGCGCGCCGAAGGATGCGCTCACGCGTGCGCTCGACCGCGCATTCGGCTGGCTGTTTCATCCGTTCAACCGCGTCTTCGAGCGCAGTTCCGGTCGCTATCACGGCGTCGTCGCGCGCACGCTGAAGCGGCGCGGCGCGGTGTTCGCGGTCTATGCGGCGCTGCTCGCGGCGACCGCGCTGCTGTTCAACGCGGTGCCGGGCGGCTTCATTCCCGTGCAGGACAAGTTGTATCTGTTCGCCGGCGCGAAGTTGCCGGAAGGCGCGTCGCTCGCGCGCACCAGCGCGGTGACCGAGCAGATGACGAAGATCGCGCTCGGCACCGACGGCGTCGAGATGGTGCCGGCGTTCGCCGGACTGAACGCGCTGCAGGGCGTGAATACACCGAACATCACGAACTCGTACGTAATCCTGAAGCCGTTCGACCAGCGTCACCGCAGCGCCGCGCAGATCAACGCGGACCTGAACGCGCGCTTCGCGGCAATCGGCAGCGGCATCACCTATGCGCTGATGCCGCCGCCGATCCAGGGCCTCGGAAACGGTTCGGGCTACTCGCTGTATCTCGAGGATCGCGGCGGGCTCGGCTACGGCGAATTGCAGAAGGCGTTGACGGCATTCCAGGCCGCGGTCGCGAAGACGCCAGGGATGAGCTACCCCGTCAGCGCGTACCAGGCGAACATCCCGCAGCTCGAGGTGAAGGTCGACCGGCTGAAGGCGAAGGCGCAGGGCGTCGCGCTGACCGATCTGTTCAGCACGCTGCAGGTCTATCTCGGCTCGATGTACGTGAACGACTTCAATGCATTCGGCCGCGTGTACCGCGTGATGGCGCAGGCCGATGCCGGTCACCGGCAGACGGCCGCCGACATCGCGAACCTGCGCACGCGCAACGCGAAGGGCGAGATGGTGCCGATCGGCTCGATGGTGACGGTCGCGCCCGCGTACGGGCCGGATCCGGTCGTCCGCTACAACGGCTATCCGGCCGCGGACCTGATCGGCGACGCGGACCCGAAGGCGATGTCGTCGTCGCAGGCGATCGCGAAGCTGCAGCAGATCGCGAAAGACGTGCTGCCGCCGGGCATCACGCTCGAATGGACCGACCTCAGCTACCAGCAGGTCACGCAGAGCAACGCGGCGATCGTCGTGTTTCCGCTCGCGGTGATGCTCGTTTTCCTGGTGCTCGCGTCGCTGTACGAAAGCTGGACGCTGCCGCTCGCGGTGATCCTGATCGTGCCCGTGTGCATGTGCGCGGCGCTGTTCGGCGTATGGCTGTCCGGCGGCGACAACAACGTGTTCGTGCAGGTCGGTCTCGTCGTGCTGATGGGTCTCGCGTGCAAGAACGCGATCCTGATCGTCGAGTTCGCGCGCGAGCTCGAAATCCAGGGCAAGGGCGTGATCGACGCGGCGTTGGAGGCGTGCAGGCTGCGGTTGCGGCCGATCGTGATGACGTCGGTCGCGTTCATCGCGGGCTCGGTGCCGCTGCTGATCGGCAGCGGCGCGGGCAGCGAGGTGCGCGCGGCCACCGGCGTCACCGTGTTCGCGGGGATGCTCGGCGTCACGTTGTTCGGGCTGTTCCTCACGCCCGTGTTCTATGTGGCGATCCGCAAGCTCGCGGGCGGCACGCCGGCCGTGTGGAGCGAACAGCATGGCACCCTCGAAGGAGAAAACCGATGAGCGCCGCTTTTCGTCTTTCCGCGCTCGCGATGTCGGTGACGCTCGCCGCGTGCGCGGTCGGCCCCGATTTCAAACGGCCCGACACCGCGGCTGCCGCGCGCTTCGCACGCGACGCGCATCCGGCCACGCAGGATGCGTCGTCGCCGGACGCGTCGGCGGCTGCCGATGCCACGTTCTGGCGCGGCTTCGGCGACCCGGCGCTCACGCAGTTGATCGACGCGGCGCTCGCGGCGAACCAGGACCTGCAGGTCGCCGTCTCGCGCTACGACGCATCGAACGCGCTGCTGTCGCAGGCCACGTTCGACCGCTATCCGACGATTACCGCGAGCGGCCGGATCGGCCACCAGCTGACGAGCGAGGACCAGGCGTTCGGCGCGCCGCGCAGCCAGCGCGATACGCCGATCTCCAATGTCGGGATCAACGCGGCGTGGGAACTGGACCTGTTCGGCCGCGTGCGCCGGTCGATCGAGTCGCAGCGCGCGGAAACGGCCGCGAGCGCGGCCGACGTGCGCGCGGTGCGTGTCGCGATCGCGGGCGAGGTCGCGAGCACGTACGTGGATCTGCGCGGCTCGCAGGAGCGGCTACGGATCGCGCGCGAGAACGCCGACAACCAGAAGCAGACGCTCGCGCTGATCAATGCGCGCGTCGGCGCGGGGCGCGGTTCCGAGCTCGATGCGGCGCGTGCGCGCGCGCAGTTCGAATCGACGACGTCGCGGATCGCCGTGTACGAAGCGGCGATCGGCGTCGACGAGCACCGGCTCGCGGTGTTGACCGGACAGACGCCGAATGCGCTGATCGGCCGGTTCGACATGCCGAACGCCGACGCATCGAAAGGCACGCCCGTGCCGCTGCCGCCGCTTGCCGCCGACATCGATCCCGGCACGCCGGGCGACCTGCTGCGCAGGCGCCCCGATGTCGCGGCTGCCGAGGCGCGGCTGCATGCGGCGACCGCGCGGGTCGGCGTCGCGACGGCCGACCTGTTTCCGCGCTTCACGCTGTCGGGGCTGCTCGGCAGCGCGACGAGCAGTTATGGGTTCTTCCGTGCGGGCAGCGACACGAACCTGATCGCGCTCGGCGTCGACTGGTCGTTCCTCGACGTCGGCCGCGTGCGCGCGCGGATCGCGGCGAGCGACGCGGAGGCGGCCGGCCAACTCGCGCAGTACCGGCAGACCGTGCTCGGCGCACTGGAGGAAACCGAGAACGCGCTGCTGCGCGTCGCCCGCACGCGGGACGAGACCGCCCACCTCGTGCGGGCGGCGGACGACAGCGCACGCGCGGCGCAGCTCGCGCAGACGCGCTTCTCGGCGGGCGCGATCGACTATTACGAAGTGCTGGACGCACAGCGGACGCTGCTGCAGGCGCAGGACGCGGCGGCCGACGGGCGGATGCGCAGCGCGGCGTCGACGGTCGCGCTGTACAAAGCGCTCGCGGGCGGCTGGCCGGCGGGAACGGCGCAGGCCGCACCGCGGCCGCTCGCGCGAACGGTGCCGTAGTACGCCGGGCCGCGCGGCAGGCGGGCGCGGTGCGTCTGCCCGCCGTTCAGCAGGGGGGAGCGCCGGGATGCGGTTCCGCTGTCCGCTGGCGGCGGAACCGCGCTTCGCCGTCGTACCTGCCTCGCATCGCCCGCACTGCATGCGCGGCGCGGCACGCGACCGAATCCCGGCCGCGAAACATTGTTCTCCTTCGTCGTAAACGTCTCGAATGCGTGATATTTGCGCCGCCCGATCCGGTTTAGAGTGGCCGCAAATTGATGACGATGTGTCGTATGGCCGAAGTCGCAGGCCGTACCGATGCACCAGAGGAGTTGGAGACAAATGGCTGAAGGCAGGATTACGCAAGTTGAATCGTTCGGTTTCGAGCGGATTCCCGACGCATCGCGCTATGCACGTCCGATCGATCTGTTCCGGTTGCTGTTCGGCGGCTGCAATACGTTTTCCACGTCGGTGCTCGGCAGCTTCCCCGTGCTGGTCGGGCTGTCGTTCAAGGCGGGCGTGTGCGCGATCGTGCTCGGCGTGCTCGCCGGCACCTGCATCCTCGCGCCGATGAGCCTGTTCGGTCCGCGCAACGGCACGAGCGACCCCGTGTCGTCCGGCGCGCATTTCGGCATCCACGGCCGGATCGTCGGTTCGTTTCTCGCGCTGCTCACGTCGATCGCGTTCTTCTCGCTCGCGGTGTGGAGTTCAGGCGATGCGCTCGTCGGCGGCGCGCACAACATGGTCGGCGTGCCGGTCAACGGCTTCACGCTCGGCGCCGCGTACATGGTGTTCGCGGTGCTCGTGCTGATCGTCTGCATCTACGGCTTTCGCTTCATGCTGTGGGTCAACAAGATCGCCGTGTGGGCGGCGAGCCTGTTGTTCGTCGCCGGCCTGTTCGCATTCGCGGGAATGTTCGACATGAACTACGCGGGCACGCTGAGCCAGGGCAGTGCGGGTTTCTGGGCCGCGTTCGTCGGCGCGGTGCTGGTCGCGTTGAGCAACCCGGTGTCGTTCGCGTCGACGCTCGGCGACTGGGCGCGCTACATCCCGCAACAGACGCCGAAGCGGCGCGTGATGGGCGCAGTGTTTGCCGCGCAGATCGCGACCTTCGTGCCGTTCTTCTTCGGCCTCGCGACCGCGACGATCATCGCGTCGAAGGCGCCCGCGTTCATCGCGTCGAACGACTACGTCGGCGGGCTGCTCGCCGTGTCGCCGCGCTGGTTTCTGCTGCCGATGTGCCTGATCGCGATCATCGGCGGGATGTCGACCGGCACGACCGCGCTGTACGGCACGGGCCTCGACGTGTCGAGCATGTTTCCGCGCGTCCTGAACCGTGTGCGTGCGACGCTGCTGATCGGCACGATCGCGATCGCGTTCATCTTCGTCGGACGTTTCTGGTTCAACCTCGTCGAAAGCGTCGCGACGTTCTCGACGCTGATCGACACGTTCAGCTGCCCGTGGATGGCGATCATGGTGATCGGCTACGTGACGCGTCGCGGCTTCTATCTTGCCGACGACCTGCAGGTATTCAATCGCGGGCTGCGCGGCGGCCACTACTGGTTCACGCACGGCTGGAACCTGCGCGCGATGGGCGCGTGGCTGCCGGCGGCGTTCATCGGGCTGTCGTTCGTGAATCTGCCGGGCCAGTTCGTCGGGCCGCTCGGCGCCCTGGCGGGCGGGCTCGATCTCAGCGTGCCGGTGTCGTTGCTGGTCGGCGGATTGCTGTATTTCGTGCTGCTGACGATGCATCCGGAAGCGGACGGCGTGTACGGCCCGAACGGACGCTTCCTGGTGCGCGGCGGCGGGCAGGCGGCGCGTGCTGTCGGCGCGCCGGCGATCCAGCCGAAGGGGTATTGAGCGCCGCATCGTTTGCTGCTTCGTTTCGGAAACCATCGTGCCGCCGCGCGGGAAAGCCGCCGGCGGCATGGTCGTTTTCGGACGCGTGATGGTCGGTGCGGATGAGCGGCCGGACCTGCCCGTCGACCCCGCCGCGGATCAGCGGAACGTGCTGCCCGCGAGCATTCCGCCGTCGACGATGAATTCCGAGCCCGTGCAATACGCGGATTCGTCGGACGCAAGAAACAGCACGAGGCTCGCCACTTCGTCGGGTTTGCCGATGCGCGCGATCGGCAGCCCGCTGTAGATCGACGACGGTTCAAAATCTGCGTATTCCGGCGGGCGTGCCATCACGGTGTCGATGCCGCCCGGATGGACCGAGTTCACGCGGATTCCGTAGCGGCCGAACTCGAGCGCGGCGGCCTTCGTCATCCCGCGTACGGCGAACTTACTCGACACGTACGCGCTGCCGCCGGCCACGCCTTCCATCCCGGCCGTCGACGACACGTTGACGATCGAGCCGCCGCCCGCGTCCTTCAGCGCGGCCAATGCCGATTTCATGCCGAGCCAGCAACCGACCTGGTTCACGTCGATCACCTTGCGATAGTCGTCGAGCGAACAGGAATCGATCGGCACGAGCTTCAGGATCGCCGCGTTGTTCACGAGGATGTCCAGGCGGCCGAAGTACGTGAGCGTCGCGCGAACGGCGGTGTGCCAGTCGTCTTCGTTAGTCACGTCGAGATGCTGGTAGCGTGCGGCGTCGCCGAGTTCGGCCGCGACGCGTTGGCCGGCGTCGTCCAGCACGTCGGCGATCACCACGCGTGCGCCTTCGGCGACGAACCGGCGTGCCTCCGCCTCGCCCTGGCCGCGGGCACCGCCCGTGATCAGCGCCACCTTGCCTTCGAGTCGTTTCATCGTGTTGCTCCTGTGAGTGAAGGGGGACGCACGAGCCCGCTCATGCGACGGCCGACGCGTCGATGATGCGGACCGGATCGGCGTCATCCCATGCGCGTGCTTCGGCGATGCCGCGCGCGATCATGTCGCGCATGCCGGCGCCTTCGATCACTTCGACGCGCACGCCGGGGGCGTCGGCGTCGTCGAGGTAGGCGACGCGCGTGGCCGGGTTGCGCGCTTCGAACACGACGCGCAGGCCGCGCGCCGTGAGCCGCGCCACCGCGGCATCGAGATCGTCGACCACCCATGCGACGTGATGCAGGCCCGCGAGCGGTTGCCCGTGCGCGTCGCGGTATGGCGACGGCGCATCGTTCGTCACGTGGATCAGTTCGATCTGCACGTCGCCGAGATACGCGAGCCCGACATCCATCGTGACCGTCACCACTTCACCGAGGTAGCGGCCGTCGAGACGCACGTCGTGGAACACGGTCCACGGGCCCGCATCGTGGCGGGCGCGCCTGCGCGCGATGCTGCGGTCGAGATCGGCGACCACATAGCCGATCTGGTCGACGGGACCGAGGACGGGGGCGGTCATGGTGTCTCCGTGGCGGGGGCGCGAGCGTACGCGGCGCCGTTCGATTCGGCATGCGGGATGCGACGAATGACGGCCATGATGGCAATAAACCTGGCGCTTCGTGCCATCCAAACGGACTAGCCGCGGGGACGCGGCGCGGTGGGGGAGAAGCGAGTGGGCGCGTCTGCGCGTTATCGCGCGTTCGGGGCCTTGACCGTCAGCCGGCAGTTTTCGGGCGAGCCGCTCACGAACCTGCTGCCCGTATTCGGAGAGACCGGGCTGTTGTGGATCGGCGACTCGGGCTTCCTGCTCGGCTTCGTGATGATGGTGCGCTAACGGTGCGCGGCCGCGCTGTCGTAGACGGCTGCGCGCAGGTTGGCCCGATCCTGTCGGACGTTGTCCTGCGGGCCGCTGTCGCGCGGGGCCGCACGGCACGACACTGGCGCCTCGCGGTCACGGCAGGCCAGCCCACGCACGGTGGCGACCTGCCGCAAGGCTGCGTGCGGTGGCGCGGGCCTTGCCGGGCCGCCGTTTCGTTCGATGTGCCAACCTTGAGTAGAGAGCGACCCATGCAACATCCGACCATCCGTACCCTGGCCGGCGCGAGCGCGCCGACGTCGATCGATGCCGCCCGCACCGCGCTGCTGGTGATCGATTTCCAGAACGAATATTTCAGCGGCCGCCTGCCGATTCCGGAAGGGCCGCGCGCGCTGGGCAATGCGCGACGCGTGATCGCGTTCGCCGATCGCGCCGGCATCCCGGTATTCCACGTCCAGCACGTCGGCGCGGCCGGCGGCCCGCTCTTCGCCGACGGCAGCGACGGCTTCCACTTTCATGCGGACCTGCAGCCGGCGCCGCATCACGCGGTCGTGAAGAAGACGTCGGTGAGCGTGTTTCCGACGACGGACCTCGACGCGCGCCTGAAGGCGGCCGGCATCGACACGCTGATCGTCACCGGGCTGATGACGCATGCGTGCGTTGCCGGCGCGGCCCGCGATGCCGTGCCCCTCGGCTACGCGGTGATCGTCGTCGACGACGCGTGCGCGACGCGCGACCTCGATGTCGCGGACGGCGGCACGGTGCCGCACCGCGACCTTCATCGCGCCACGCTGGCCGCGCTGTCGGACACGTTCGGCGACGTGCTGACGACAGGGCAGGTGCTCGCGCTCGACGTCGCCTGATGCGCGCGGGCGGGCTCGAGCCGTGCGCAGACGGACGACGGCCCTGGGCGGTCGGGCGGGCGTGGCGGGCATGGCGGCGAAGCCCGATGTAGGGGCGTTCGCGCGTGCCGGGCAGCGCCGTGTCGCGAAGTCGGCCGCGCATCGGTGCACGGCCCGCCCGATCAGAACATCGTGTTCGCGTTCGCGGCCTTTTCGGGCACCGACTGGATCACGTCCCAGTGCTCGACGATCCTGCCGTCCTTCACGCGGAAGATGTCGACCACCGCGTCGCCGCGATCGCCCGGCCGCTCGGTCGCATGCACATGCAGATAGACGAGGTCGCCATCGGTCGAGCTGCGGACGATCTGCGCGCGTGATTCGGGGTTCTTCTGGAACGCTCCGACGAAGTACGACACGAACGGCTTCTTGCCGTCGGGCACGTGCGGGTTGTGCTGCTTGTAGTCGTCGGCGACGACGGCGGCAGCCTCGACCGCTTCGTGCTTGTTGAAGAAGCGGTCGTAGAACGTCAGCACGAGCTGGCGGTTGGCTTCCTCGGCGGCCAGGTCGCGCGTGACATGACCGGCGGCCGGCGCGGCGGTCGATGCGGCAAGCAGGACGAACGCGGCAACGGCGCGGACGGGGGAGCGGAGCGGTGACATGTGGCGGATTCCTTGTCTGGGGATTCGTGGGTGGGCGCACGGTGCGCGACCGCGGATGACGCCGATCGTCATCGTCGGCGGGCGAAGGAGTGCCGACTGTGCGCATCCGCATGCTTCGCAGAACTTGAAAATCCGTGCGGCCATCGAGTCGATCGAATGGTACAGTTGCCGCGACCCCGTCACAAGAAGTCACCGCGGTGTGAGCAGGTCACGCCGCGGTGACCGTGCATCGCCCGTGAAAGAGAATCCCGTCATGCCGTTTACGTCCGCCGACGAATCCGTCGAATTCGATCAGCCGTGCCCGATCCGCGATGTGCTTGATCGCATCGGCGACCAATGGAGCCTGCTCGTGCTCGAGGCGCTGTCCGGCGGCACGATGCGTTTCAATGAACTCGCCCGCGCGATCGGCGACGTATCGAAGCAGATGCTGTCGCGCACGCTCAAGCGGCTCGAGCAGGACGGCTTCGTCAGTCGCACTTTGTATGCCGAGGTGCCGCCGCGCGTCGAATATGCGCTGACGGACCTCGGGCGTTCATTCCTGACGCCGATGGACGCGATGATCCGCTGGGCCGACGAACATCATCGTGCGATATGCGCCGCACGTCGCCGTGCGTGTGCGCTGGAGAGCAACGGGCGTTGAGCGGAGTGCGTCGCGCGGGCGTGTGGCGATCCGCGACTGTATGCGTGTGTTGCGGCAGCATCGGATGATTTCGTTATCCGAATGTTTTGAGCGAATTGCTTGCGCATGTGGCGTCGCGAGGGGTGCGACGCACGCGCGGCGATCGGCGTATGACGGATATGAACTGTCGTGGCGGGGCGATCCGCCTTCGCTCGGTCGGTCGATTCGTTCGACAAGGCCGTGGAAGCAGCGGCACCGCGCCGGGCCGATGGCCGGCGCGGGCGACTTATCGCCAGGTACCGTCGACGTAGACCCATACTCGCCCCTGGCGACGCCAGTATCCAGGCACCCACCTGCGCCCGGGGCGGCGCGCGACCCAGCGTCCGGGCACCCATATATAGCGGCCGCGCTGCCAGCGCCAGTAGCCGTCGGTCCAGATATAGCCATGCGGCCGCGGCGGCGGTGGCCGGCGATCATGTCGCAGTGCGGGCGGCGCGAAGCCCGGGCGATCGGAATAAGGCGGCCTGCCGGGGCCTGGAGGCGGCCCGGCAGGCCGATACCCGGGCGGCGCGGGTTGGGCCGAGGCGGTGCGCAGCCAACCGCCAGTGGCGGCGACGGCCGCGGTCAGTCCGATGGCGCGCAACAGCGAGCGTCGATTCATGGCGAGTCCTCTATCTAATATGTATTCGGGCTGCCTTACGTTAGCTGGCTGGTCGCGGGGCCGGGTTACGCGGGGCGTTAAGGCTGTTACCGCATGTCACGACGACCTGCGGGCAGCCGGAGGCGCCCGCCACCGATCCCACTCTGCCGGCGCTGATGGTCCAACAGGGGGCGGCAACGGCTGCACCGCCGCGTGTTTACAGTTTGGTCGCAGCGTTTTAGGCGGGCAGGCCCAATATTTGAGACTGATTCGGGTAAAAGTTACCGGTTTTGCGTGGTTCCATCGATTCCGCTTGTTGTTTCTATGCAACCGTCAAGACGATGACACGAAAGAATGGTGCGATGAAAGCCTCCAAAAAGCATCCGTCAATAAGTCAAAAAAAGACGTTAAAACAAATACTTATAAGGTGCGCCCCCTTTCATTATTTCTAGTTCTGGAAAAGCTTATTTCTTTATTTGCAGATCGCGGCCCTAGGGTACACCCCTAAACTCACGGTTCCCAAACGGGCAACTATCCGGGCGCGGCCAGAAGGACCGATGGCGTTCCCGGGCGGTTGCAGACCGTTTATGAACAAGGTCGCGAGACCTGCCTCTTTTTAGAAGGGAGCTCCACGAATGAACAAGACTCTGATCGTTGCAGCAGCTGCAGCATCGTTCGCTACCGTCGCTCACGCGCAAAGCAGCGTCACGCTGTACGGCGTGCTGGATGCAGGCATCACCTACCAAAGCAACGTCAACGGCAAGTCGCTGTGGTCGATGGGCTCGGGCATCGACCAGAGCCGTTTCGGCCTGCGTGGCTCGGAAGACCTCGGTGGCGGCCTGAAGGCAATCTTCACGTTGGAAAGCGGCTTCGGCATCGGTAACGGCAAGCTGGGCAACAACGGCGGCATGTTCAACCGCCAAGCATTCGTTGGCCTGTCGAGCCAGTACGGCACGGTCACGCTGGGCAAGCAGTACGACGCAACGCAAGACTACCTGGCGCCGCTGACGGCAACGGGCACGTGGGGCGGCACGTACTTCGCGCACCGCGGCAACAACGACCGCCTGAGCACGAACGGCGACGTCGCACTGAACAACTCGGTCAAGTTCACGAGCGCTAACTACGCTGGCCTGCAGTTCGGCGGCACGTACTCGTTCTCGAACAACCAGAACTTCGGCAACAACCGTGCTTACAGCGGCGGTCTGTCGTACCAGTTCCAAGGCCTGAAGCTGGGTGCAGCGTACTCGCAAGCCAACCTCGGTGACGGTACCAACGCCAACGGCGCGACGAACATCGCTTCGCAAGGCCGTATCCGTACGTACGGTGCTGGTGCTGGCTACGCATTCGGCCCGGCACAAGTCGGTGCTGCATGGACGCAATCGCGTATCGATAACGTCCCGGGCCTGACCGGCGCGTTCCGCACGGACAACTACGAAGTCAACGCAAAGTACAACCTGACGCCGGCTCTCGGCCTGGGCGCAGCTTACACGTACACGAACACGAAGGTCGACGGTGGCAGCTCGCACTGGAACCAGTTCGGCGTGCAAGCTGACTACTCGCTGTCGAAGCGCACGGACGTGTACGCACAAGCTGTGTACCAACGTGGTGCGAAGGGCAACGCGATCGGCACGTCGATCTACAACGGCGACAACACGACGCCGGCAAGCTCGTCGATCAACCAAACCGCAGCAACGGTTGGTCTGCGTCACCGCTTCTAAGCGTGACGGCTGGGTAACCAGCTACGCAGCATCGAAAAAGGCGCCTTCGGGCGCCTTTTTTTCGTCTGTGGAGCGAGGTGTCGGCGATTCGCATCCTCCGGATGCAAAAAAGCGAGGCGTGTGCCTCGCTTTTCTCGTTGTGCGCAGTTGCGGGGCGATACCCGCCGGAGATGGCTCAGCGCGTGTATTCGCCGTTGGCTTCCGGTTGAAACACGATCGCCGCGACCTTCATCAGCTTTTCAGCGCCGCTCGGCTGCAGCACCTTCACCAACTGACCGCGTTGCGTGCCCAGCAGCGCCATGCCGACCGGCGAGAACACGTTCAGGCGCCCGAGTTCGAGATTGGCGGCATCCGGATAAACAATCGTCCAGGTGGCCTGTTCCTTGGACGCTTCGTCGAGCAGTGTGATCTGCGAGTTCATCGTGACGACGTTCGACTTGATGGCGTCGGGCTGCACGATGTCCGCGCGCTCGAGCAGCGTGTCGAGCATCGTCTGGAAGCGCGGGTTGTGTTCGGCGTGCTTCTCGAGACGAGCGACGTCGAGTTCGGTCAACTGGTAAAGGCGTTGTTTCATGGCAGTTCTCCAAATGATCGGCATGGGGCAGGCGTGGCGTGCCTATAGGGATCGCCCGGAGCCTGTCTGACCTGGCTCCGGGAGGAGGCCGTGCTGTCAGATCAGGCGCCGGGCAGGGGCGAGCGGTGCCTGGGCCGTGCGTCGAAGGCAGGGGTGCGCCGGGTGGCCGGCGCGCGCGCGCACGCCGGACGGGCCGGACAGCGAAAGCGAAAGAGGCGTGGGCGCGTGCATGGTGAATGGGGTATCGAAAGGCGAATAAAACCTTTCGATTCTACAACACAACCTTCCAAGTCGGTGATCAGGCTGTCGGCTTTTCGTCAGGCATTGTTGTGGAAATGATTGAAGTAATCGCGATCTTGCGCGACGACAGCCGTCTATTTTTTCCGAAAATGCAACGCTGTATGTTCAAACCAAGGGTTTCCCCTTGGTATCGCGAGCACTACACTTGATCCATCGCTTCAGACAGTCCCGCCGGAAGCGACGCCAAAAGAGAACATATTTCGGAGGTCCATCATGAAGTCGATCATCTACGCAGCGATCGCTGCATCCGTCCTTGCCGCCCCGATCGCATCGTTCGCGCAGTCCGAGCAGGGCTTGACCCGCGATCAGGTCCGGGCCGAACTCGTGCAACTCGAACAGAACGGCTACAAGCCGCTCGCGAGCGATGCGCAATATCCGCAGAACATCCAGGCCGCAGAACAACGGAGCCAGCCGAATCAGCCGATGCTCGCCCAAGCCGACACGAGCGGCTATGGTGCGGTGGCGACGAGCGCAGGCCAGTCCGGCCGCCGCATGACGCGTGAAGCCCCGAATCCCGTGAACTCCGTCTACTTCGGCAACTGAACATCCCCGGGTCTGCCCGCGCACAGCATGTGACCGACGGGGCGCACGCCACTCGCGCGCGTCCGCGTCAGCAGAGCAGAACCTCCGTCGCCGCATTCCGGCGGCTTTCCCGCCCAGACGCTCGCGCGTTTGGGCCTTTTTTGCTGGGATGGGTCAGGCGGACGTGACCGTCGGTGTGCCGTGGATGTAGTGTTCGAGCTGGCTGATCGTGAATTGCTGGTCGGCAATCACACTCTTCACGAGGTCGCCGATCGAGATCAGGCCGATGAGCTTGCCGTCCTGCAGGACGGGCAAGTGGCGCATCCGGTGTTCGGTCATCAGCGCCATGCACTCGTCGGTGGATTGCGACGGCTCGACGTAGCGCACCTTGGCCGTCATGATTTCCTCGACGCGGGTGGCCTTCGACGAACGGTCCTGCAGCACGACCTTGCGCGCGTAATCGCGCTCGGTGACGATGCCCGCGATGTCGTCGCCGTCCATGACCAGCAATGCGCCGATTCCCTTTTCCGCCATCAGCTTGATGGCGTCATAGACGAAATCGGCTTTCGTGACGGTGTAGATCGTGCGGCCGGAATCCGGCTTGGCTTTGAGAATTTGCGCGACAGTCGTGCTCATTTGCTTTCTCCGTGTGCGGGACGATGCAGGGAAGGCAGGGCGTGATGCGCGGCACCCGACGGGCCCAGTATAGCCGGGCCCGTTGCGGCAGTCGCGTGACGTTTCCAGATTAGCGGTAAACTCCGGTCACGCACCATCCACACAATTCCTACATTCCTGATCGTTTCGATTGAATTCATGATGTCTTCGCGTCCCCAATCGCCCACGCAGGGCAATGGCCAGGCCGACGAGTGCGTGACGCTCGTCGCCACGGCGTCGCTGCCCACGCGCTACGGTACGTTCACGTCGTACGCCTTCCGCGT
Organism: Burkholderia sp. RF2-non_BP3; assembly: GCF_001522185.1. Taxonomy (NCBI): domain Bacteria; kingdom Pseudomonadati; phylum Pseudomonadota; class Betaproteobacteria; order Burkholderiales; family Burkholderiaceae; genus Burkholderia; species Burkholderia sp. RF2-non_BP3. The sequence continues at coordinate 24,768 of NZ_LOSU01000010.1, forward strand.
ATCGGGCAGCGATGCCGAACATCTCGCGCTCGTGATGGGTGACGTCACCGGCGAGCAGTCCGTGCTGACGCGGCTTCATTCCGAATGCCTGACAGGCGACGTGTTCGGTTCCTACCGCTGCGATTGCGGCGAGCAACTCGACCTCGCGCTGCGTTACATCGCGGCGGAAGACCGCGGCGTGCTGCTGTATCTGCGCGGCCACGAAGGGCGCGGTATCGGCCTGAGCAACAAGATCCGTGCATACGCGTTGCAGGAGCAGGGGCGTGACACCGTCGAGGCGAATCTCGACCTCGGCTTGCCCGACGACGCCCGCGAATACGACTCGGCCGCAGCGATCCTCCGGATCCTCGGCGTGACGTCGGTGCGACTGATGAGCAACAACCCGAAGAAATTCGATACGCTCGTGAAGCACGGCATTCCTGTCCGCGAACGCGTGGCGCTCGCGGTACCCGTACGCGAGGAAAACGAGCGTTACATCCGGACCAAGCAGGCGAAGTTTGGGCATTACTTCGAGGAAAACGAGTAATCGCATTCGACGCGCTGGCGCCTGAGCGCGGGCGTCGTGCGCTCATTCGGCGAACGACGGGCGGGACGACGCGTCGCGCTGCATTCAATTCCTGTCGCCGGTTCTTGCGGCCGTCGACGTTCCTTGCCGGCGCAGGTGGCGCTCGCGATTGACTCGTCTCGCCGCTGCGCCTTCGGGCTTGTTCGTTCGCTGCGAGAATTGCGTGCGCACGGGCCGGCGCATCCCGTGCCTTCTGCATGTCCCGATCTCGGTTGAACCCGCCAGTGAAGATTGAAACCGAACGTTTGACTTTGCGTCGCTGGCGACCGGACGATGCCGGTGCGCTGGCTGCAATGCATGCGGATCCCGATGTGACCGCGTGGCTCGCGCGTGGCCCGATGTCCGTCGATGAGGCGGAGGCCACCATCGTGCGCTTCGAAGCGCATTTCGATGCGCACGGTTTCGGTGTGTGGGCGATCGAGCGTCGTGCGGATGGCGCGTTGATCGGGCTTTGCGGTTTGTCGCGCGAAGTTCGCGACGAGCACCCGATGGCGCCGTGTGTCGAGATCATATGGCGCCAGGCCCGCTCATCGTGGGGGCATGGACATGTTGGCGAAGCGGCCGCCGCGGTATTGGCCGACGGATTCGGCCGGATCGGGCTCGGCGAAATCTTCGCGTGGACGGCCGCCGCCAACTTGCGATCGCGGCACGTGGCGCAGCGGCTCGGGATGGCGCGACAGCCCTTGCGCGATTTCGATCATCCTGCGTTGCCGCGGGGACATGCCTTGCGGCAGCATGTGGTGTTCGTCAAGCACGCAACGTCCGTTCGTCTCGACGGCCACGTCAGCACGTAACGGCACGGGCATCCGTGCCCGTCACGCCACTCCGCGCAGCACGATCCGGTAGCCGTCTGCGTCCTCGAATGTCTGTCCAGATGCATCCAATACAGATTGAATGACGACACTCGCATGAAGCCGTGCGCGGCGGCGCATGCGCATGCATCCAAGCATCTCGAACGCGTCGCGGTACTTGCGTTTGATACTGGCGAAGTCGGCAACGGGACGGGCAATACACAGGTGGGCGTGCATGACGACATCGGCTGTGTGTAAGCCGTTCGCCGATGGTAAGCCGCTGGGGCAGGCCCGCGCGAGCTGCGCGCGGATGATAGGGCGCTTTGATGCGGCCCTCATAAATCACGCAGGCAAGAAAAAGCCCGCTACTGGAGCGGGCTGAATCCATGTTTGGAGACATGGAGGAGACGGATGTAACTTTAAGGGAAAACCCGAGGGCTGGCAAGCCCTAGTTGTAATTGTGCAACGCAGCGCTGCCGGACCTTCCCGACAAGGGGGGAGCGGCGCGCCATCCAGTCCGTGCAGGTGTCCCGCAGTGTCCTGCCGAAAAAACGGTGTCCCTCGGTGCGGCGGCCTTCGCGTAACCGCGAAGCCGCCGGCGCATTCACATTCCGCCCGCCCGCGCGTGCGCGGCAAACGCGCCGAACCGCTCCTGCGCGACCGGCACCGCGTACTTGTCGCGCATTTCCGTCTCGATCCACGCGCAGGCCTCTCGCGCGCAGTCGGTCAGTGCGTGCCGCGTCGCGTGTCCGTCGATGTCGTAGACGAAGCGCACGCCCACCTCATCGTCGGTGACTTGCCGCTGCAGCTGCTTGAGCTGCAATTGCGGCCCGTGCCGTTGCGACAGCGCGCGCAGCTCGTCGAAGTGATATTCGAGCCAGTCGGCGAAGAACAGCGCATCGCTGTGGCAGCGCAGACGGAACGCCGCACTGCGCGACGGATGCTGCGCGGCGCTGCCGACGGCCTGCGGCTCGCCGTTCGGCGCCATGGTCGCATCGACGGGCGCAAGCGGCTGCCCGATCTGCCGGTATGGTTCGCGGTCGCGCAGCGCGTGCCACAGCAGTTCGTCGCCGGCGGCCCCGGACGGCTGCATCGTCAGGTCGTGCCGGCCGTCGCCGACAGCGGCGACGTCGCGGATCACGAGGCGCAGCGAGCAGAGTGGCTCGTCCGCAACCAGCAGCGTCGCCGCGCGCGGCAACCCGCACACGAGCGGCGCGACGCCGGCCGCCCGGAATACGAGCCCGTGGCGATCGAGCCGCACGAGCGGCAGCGGCCGCGGAAAGGACGGGTAGGTGACTGCGATGCGGGCGCCGCCGGCACCCGTCAACCCGGGCATCATCGCGCGAAAGACCTGAGACTGGTCCACGGTGGTTCTCCTTCGTTACGATGCCGCCCGGCCGGACTACGCGCGTTCCGGCTCAGGCGGCGATGGCCTGCCGGGTGGCCCGTCCCGGCTCGATTCCAAGTGCGGCAAACGTTTGCGGATCGATATCGATCCAGCACGCGACAACCAGACGACCGTCCACCGGTTTCGGGGGGCCTGCCCGGTGCGCGTGCACGCCGATCCGGCGGAACAGCCTTTCCATGCTCGCGAACGTGACGCCGATCAGCTGCCGCGCGCCCAGTTGCGCCGCGCATTCGACGACTGCGGCGAGCATCGGGCGGACGGCCCACTCGGCATTGCCCGGACCGCCTTCGTCGCCGGTCGCCGCGAACCGCGACAGCTCCCAGACGGCTGCCGATTGCGGCAGCGCGACGTCGTCGGCGATCAGGTCGGCGAACAGAGACTTCAGCAGATACGGGCGCGTGGTCGGCAACAGGCGCGCACATCCGCACACTTCGCCGCCGGCGTTTCTCGCGAACACGTAGACGGTATCGTCGCGATCGAACTGGTCGCGCTCGAAACTTTCGTTCGCCGACGGAAGCGCCCAACCGAGCTGCTCGACGAACACGCGGCGCCGATAGCGCCCGAGATCCGCTGCAAGTTCGTGTGGCAACCGCCCTTCCTCGTGAACGAAGGTCCGCATGGTGTCCTCGGATCTGTACTTTGGTATGCACGCATTACATCGCGCGTCCCGAGGGGGCGGTAACTGGTAACTCTTACAGGGTGAGGGGAGGCCGATACCATTCGACCGGTGGTATCGGTTTCTTGATCGGCGGGATTGAAATACGGGCGGCTTTTGCTTATAAAGAGCGCCAGTCTTGCGGAAATGTCAGAGGAAAGCGCGGCCGGTTGTCACTGGAGCGTGGGACCGGCATGATAGGCGTCGTTGCGACCGAGCAGCGACGACGCGACCGCGGCCGGCCAGTCGACGTGCGCGAGCCGCGCGGCAAGCACGGCGGCGGTGCGGAACATGCCGAGGTCGGCGCCGGTGGCATCGACGGCCATGATGTTGCTGCGAACGTCGTCGCCCGCGATCACGAACGCGCCCGTCGCGCGCTCGAGATACCAGTCCCAGCCGACCGTCAGGTATGCGACGCCGGCACTGGCCGGGCGATGCCATTCGGTATAGCCGGCCAGGCGCGCGTCGATGGCGCTGTCGCGCAGTTCCGCGAGCAGCGATGCATCGAGGCCGCTTGCGACGTGGTCGAGTACGAGCGCGGCCAGTGCGCTTTCGGACAGGCGCACGTAGCCGTCCGGAGACGGGCCGCGGACCGGATGCAACAAAGGTGAAGTCATGCGCGGAATGTATCAGCCCCGAACCGGTGCTGGCACCTGACAGGTATGACAGCGTAACGTTGTCGGAGAACGAATGGAACTGCGCTGGCAGGATGCCTACCAACAATTCAGCGCCGCGGAAGACGAGCAGCAGCTCTTCCAGCGGATCGCCGCTTATTCTAAACGCCTCGGCTTCGAATATTGCTGTTACGGCATTCGCGTGCCGCTGCCGGTGTCGAAGCCGGCCGTCGCGATCTTCAATACTTATCCGGACGGCTGGATGGCGCACTATCAAGCACAGAACTACATCGAGATCGATTCGACGGTTCGCGACGGCGCGCTCAGCACCAACATGATCGTGTGGCCGGACGTCGACCGGATCGATCCGTGCCCGCTGTGGCAGGATGCGCGCGATTACGGGCTGTCGGTGGGCGTCGCGCAGTCGAGCTGGGCGGCGCGCGGCGCGTTCGGGCTGTTGAGCATCGCGCGTCATGCGGACCGGCTCACGCCGGCCGAGATCAACATGCTGACGCTGCAGACCAACTGGCTCGCGAACCTGTCGCATTCGCTGATGAGCCGCTTCATGGTGCCGAAGCTGTCGCCCGAGTCGAGCGTCACGCTGACCGCGCGCGAGCGCGAGGTGCTGTGCTGGACGGCCGAAGGGAAGACCGCGTGCGAGATCGGCCAGATTCTCTGCATCTCGGAGCGCACGGTCAACTTCCACGTGAACAACATCCTCGAGAAACTCGGCGCGACCAACAAGGTCCAGGCGGTCGTCAAGGCGATCGCGGCCGGACTCATCGATACACCCTGACCCGGCGCTGGCGGCGGAGCGGTCGTACCGCGCGGCGGCCGCCGCTCACTCCATCATCGGCTCCGCTTCCTTCGCGGTCCAGCTCACGCTGGAAATGCTCTTCTCCATGCTCATCCGGCTCGCGATCTGCTCGAGCTTCTGCTGATCCTTCGGGTGCAGCTTCAGCGTCGCGGTCACCTTCAGGCGGTCCGGCTGCTCGGGCACGTCCTCGCTCGTCAGGCTCTGGAACGACAGCGGCTTCGCATACATCGCGTTCGACAGCAGCGTGCGGATGTGCACTTCGTCGTCGGCCAGGCAGATCACGGTGATCTGGTATTCGCGCACGAGGTCGGCGTTCGACACGGGGGTTGCGTTGATCGCCTGGCTGACGCCGCGCAGCACCGTGTTGGTGAGCAGCACGACGCCCGTGCCGGCCAGCGCCGGCACGAAGTGACCGGAGCCGGCCAGCACGCCGACGGCGGCCGAGCACCACAGCGTCGCGGCCGTGTTGATGCCCTGGATCGAGCCCTTGTCGCGCATGATCACGCCGCCGCCGAGAAAGCCGACGCCCGACACGACGTATGCGGCGATCTGCGTGACGCCGGCCACGCCGTTGCCGGTCAGCACGCCGAGCGTGACGAACAGGCAGGCGCCGCTCGCGACGAGCGTGATCGTGCGCAGGCCCGCCGTGCGTTGCCGCATCTGGCGTTCGAGGCCGATCGCGACGCCGCAGGCGAACGCAGTGAAAAGACGGAGTGCGAAATCGAGAGTCATGTTTGTCCTGCCGTGCCAAGTGCGCATGCCGGCCCGCGTCGCGGCGGCGCGAGGCCGAACGCGGCACGAAGGCCGTCATCGCGCGGTACTGTACCGCGCGAATGCGTCATTCAGTGTGAAACGGGGGGCGTGCGGGCTCGCGGAACGCGAGCCGCGGCAGGAGAACTGCGTCGGACAGGCGTTCAGGTGGCAAGCGGCGCACGCAACGGAGTGCTGCAACTGTCCACGATGGTTCCTGAAGGAAGAATGGGCGGCATTCTAGTGGGCCGCCCGCGCAGGCGTCAACCCGTCCGGCGGCCGGACGCGAACGGCCGGTGCGTCACGGCAACGGTCATTGCGACGCGCCGATCGTCCCCGTCGCGAGCGCGAGCGCGGCGGCAGCCGACAGCGCGCCGGCATAGCTGTCGACCTCCGCGTTGCGGGCCGCGAGCAGCTGGCTTTGCGCGATCGTCGCATCGGTGATCGAGCCGACGCCGTTGCGGTACGCGGTCAGCGCCGCGTCGTAGCTCGTCTGCGCGGCATCGACGAGCGCCTTGGCCGCGTCGTGCGATGCGAGGCTCGTCTGCACCGCGTTCTGCGCGGCGACGACCTGGCGGACGGCTTCCTCCTTGGTCCGCGTGAGGCGTGCGGACGCGCTTTGCGCATCGTTGCGCGCCTGCATCAGCACCGCCGAGCGCAGGCCGCCGTCGTACAGCGGGATCGTCACGCCGAGGAACACGCCGCCGCCGTAGCGGCTGCCGTTCAGGTTCACGGTCGGCGCCTGGTCGCCGATCGCGGGCAGCGCGGTGATCGCCGTGCCGCCGCTCGCATACGACGTCGAGGCCGACAGGAAAATTTTCGGCATGAACGCGGCTTGCGCGGCCTTGATCTTCGCGCGGTTGGCCTGCTCGAGCGCATACGCGCCCTGCAGGTCGGGGCGGCGCGCGATCGCGTCCGACACGATCGCGTCGACCGACGAAGCGAGCGCGGGCGGCAGCGGACGCTTGGGCAGCGCGGCGATCGACGGCTTCGACAGCGGCGAGATGCCGAGCGCGGAAACCAGCGCGAGGTAGCCGTCGCTTTCCGCGCCGTTCGCCTGCACGAGCGCGAGATTCGCCTGCGCGCGATTCTGCGTCGCCTGCGCGAGTTCGACGACGGTGCCGACGCCTTGCCTGAGCCGCGCGCGCGACGCCGCGAGGATCGCGTCGGCGTTCACCAGGCCCTGCTGCGCGCTGGCCGCGCGCGAGCGGGCGGCATCGTAGCGGTAATACGCGACGGTCACGTCGTGAATCACCTGCTGGTGCACGGCCGTGAACGCGACGTTCGACGCGACCGACGCCTGCTCGGCCGCCTCGACGCGCGCCGCGCGCCCGCCGAAATCGAACAGCAGCCATTGCAGCGACAGCGCCGAGATCGTGCCGTGCACGGTCGTGTTGCTCGACGCGTCGCCGAGGAGCGTCGACGTCGAGCCGTGACTCGTCTGGTACGCACCCATCGCGGTCGCGGACAGGTTCGGCAGGTACGCGGCCTTCGCGATGCCGACCGCGAGCGCGGCGTTGCGCGCGTCGTTCCATGCGATGCGGGTCAACGGGTTCGTCGATTCGGCGAGATCGATCAGCTCGGGCAGCGTGTACGGATGCGCGGTGTCGAGCGCGGCGGGCGGCGACACCGACGCGAGCGCGGGCGAGGCCGGCAGCGTGTAGTCGTGCGGCGCGCGTTGAGCGGACGCAAGCGGCGGCGCCGGCATGATGTCTCCGGCGGCCGACGTTTGCGGCTGCCACGGGCGGTCGGGCGCCTCCGGCGCCAGATCGACCGACGACGTGGCGCAACCGGTCAGCGCGATGGCGGTCGCGAGCACGGTGGCGGCGATCGGCGCGGCCGGCGGTTCAGGGACGCGCATGAGGGGCAGGCTCCTTCGGGGTGGCTGGACGCGCGGCGTCGGCGATGTGCGCGAGCCGCGTGTCGATCAGGTCGAGCAGCGCGTCGCGTGCAGGATCGGTGGAGGTGGCGGCCGGCGCGATTGCTGCGCCTGCCGTCGACGACGGTGGCGCCGAAGCGGCGTCGGCAACCGGGGCGCCGTCGCGCAGTTCGACCACGCGCGCGAGCCGCGCGCCGATCGCCGCATCGCCCGGCGTGCGTTCGGCGAGCAGGAACAGCGGGCCTTCGAGCGCGCCGAGTTCCGCAAGTGCGCGTCGCCGTGTCGCGAGCCACGCGGCGGCGGGGCGCACCCACGACGGTTCGTAATGGATCAGCCCGAGTTCCTGCGCGATCGCGCCGTGGCGCGCGAAGGCTTCAGCGGCGAGCGCGCGGCGTTCGGCCGGCTGCACGACCTGCGCGATATGGCGCCACTGGTCGAGCAGCGCCGCGAACGCGACGTCGATCTGCTTGCCGATGCTGACGGGCCAGATGCGCGTGAATACGAGATACACGACGACGTTGCCGAGCAGGATGCCGATCGTGCGATCGCGCGCGAGCGTGAGGTCGAAGCCGGGGCCTGCGCCCTGGATCACGCACAAGAAGAACGCGAATGCGACCTGGAAGCCCGCGTACGCGATGCGCGGCGAACCGAAGGCGACCCACGCGGACAGCCACGCGCCGACGAACACGAGGGCCATCAGCTCGCCGATCGACGACAGCGCCGGCACGACGAACACGAGCGCCGTGGTCCCGATCAGCGCGCCGACGATGCAGCCGGCGATCCGCAGCGTGAGTTTCTCGACCGTTTCGGCCGTCGAGCCGAGCGACACCATGTAGCAGGTGATGAAGCAGGTGTGGATGCCCGACCAGTCGAGCTGCGAATACAGCAGGTAGCAGAACATCGCCGCGACGGTCGTCTTCAGTGCGTAGCGGATGTGGTCGGGGTTGGTGCGGGCGTCCGGCAGGAAGAAGCCGCCGCGTGGCGCGGGCGGTGCGGCGGGCGCGTTCGTCGGCGAAGCGGATGCGTCGGTCGGTGCCGTGGTCGGTGTAGCCGGTGTGGCCGGAGCAGTCGGCTCGGCGAAATGCGTGACGGCCGCGTGCAGGTCGGTTGCGATGACGCACGCGAGCGGCGGCAGCGTATCGGCCGGCGGCAGAGCGAGCGTCACGTCGACCGGATAGCCGCCCTGTTCGAGGATGCCGGCCATTTCGTCGAGCGTCGCCGCGGCCGGTTCCGCGAATGCGGTGGGCAGCTTCGCGTCCGGTTCCCGGTCGGCGAGCGCGACCGCGACGAGCAGTGCTGTGCTCGACGCGATGGCCTGTCGTAGCGCCGGTGCATCCGCAGCTCGCGTCGAGCCTTCGAGCGTCGACAGCTTGAGCCACGTGAGCAATTGCTTGTCGCCTTCACGCAGGCTCGCGTCGAAGGCCGTGCGTGCGTCCTCGTCGCCGCGCAGCCGCCGCGCGGCGAGCCGCAGCCGTTTCGCGAGCTGCGCGAGCGCGAGCTTGCGCGGCGACGGCGCGATCAGCAGGTTGACGACGATCGCGACGCCGACCGGAATCGCGACCATCAGCCATGCATAGAGCAGCGCGCGCGTCGCGGCTTCGCCGACCGGCGCGAGGCCGAGCTCGTCGAGCCCGAAGCCGACGATCATCGCGAGGATCGCGCCGACCGGGCGCAGCTTGCTCGCCGACGTGAGATACAGCAGCCCGACCGACAGCACGGCCATGCACGCGACGCGCAGCACCGAATACTCGATGCTGAAGATCGCGACGCCGATCACGAGCGCGATCACGACCGTGACGAGCAGCAGCATCGCGACCGCGAGCACGACGCTCGTCACGCGGTCGGCGCGATTCAGGAAGAACACGACGTAGGCGGAGATCGCGGCTTCCGGCGTGCCGTAGCCGCTCGTCACGAGCACGACGAGCGCGCAGATCAGCGCGACCCGCACGGCCATCGCGGCGCGCCCCGGAAACGGCGCGAGCAGTCGCAGGACTTCGCGCGGGCCGGGCGAGCGGACTTCAGCGGCAGGCTGAGCCATGCCGGACCTCGACGATCGCGCTCGCGCCGACACGCACGAGCTTGCCGTCGGGTTCGTCGAGCTTCACGCGCACCGGGAAGCGCTGCGCGACGTGCACCCAGTTCACCGAGCGCTGCACGATCGGCAGCGTGCGCGGCAGGTTGATGCGATCGCTGTCCGCGATGCCGGCGCCGATGCCGACGACCTTGCCCGTCAGCGGGCGGCTGCGGTCGATCATCGAATAGACCGTCGCGCAGTCGCCGACCGCGATGCGGTTCAACGACGTTTCGCGGAAATTGCCGACGGCGAACCATTCGCTCGCATCGATCAGCGTGAAGATCGACTGGTTCGGCGCGAGGGTTTCGCCGGCGAGCACGGTCAGGCCCGTCACGAGCCCGTCGTGCGGCGCGCGCACGACCGTATCGTCGAGCGCGTGCTGCGCGCGGGCGAGCGCGGCTTCGCGCGCATGGAGCGTGGCGATCGCGTCGGCGTCGTCGCCGATCGTCTGCGCGGACGAGCGCTGCTGTTCCTGCGCCTGCGCGAGCGACACGGCCGCGTCGCGCTGCCGGACCTTCGCCTGGTCGAACTGCTGCGCGCTGACGTAGCCCTGCGCGGCGAGCGGCGCGAGCCGGTTCACGTCGCGCGTCGCGAGATCGTGATTCTGCGTCGCGCGCTTGACCTGCTCGGCGGCCACGGCCGCGTTCGAGCGCTCGCCGATCAGCGACCGGCGGCGCGTGTCGAGCGACGCGCGCGCGAGCTCGAGATCGGCCTGCGCCTGCGCGACCGTCAGCCGGTACGGCACCGGATCGATTGCATACAGCAGGTCGCCTTTCGCGACGCGCTGGTTTTCGTGTACCGCGAGCTGCACGATGCGGCCGCCGACGGGCGACGCGACGTGCACGACGTCCGCGTCGATCGATGCGTCGTCGGTGGACGGGTAGGCCGTCGTGCGGTGATACGCGTACGCGAGCGCCGCGATGCCGAGCGCGACGATCGCCAGCGCGATCACGCGGCCTTTCGTGGACGGGCGGGCGATGCCGGCGGCCTTCATGCGAACGGACCCGTGCCGGCGAGCCACACGATCACGGCGACCACGAGCCCGATCGCGGTGCAGACGGCGAGCTGATAGGGCACGGTAGCGGCCCAGCCGGTCGCGACGAACACGCGGTGCGCGACGATCGCGCCGACGATGCCGACGATCGCGCTGACGAGCCAGAGCGGGAAATACGCGCCGAACAGGACGTACGACGGCGCACCGCGCGACGTGCAGCCCGCGAGCGGCAGGGCTGGCACCAGGGCGGCGGCGCGCAGGGGCGCGCGCGGCGTTGTTTTTCTCATGGTGTGACGAGCTCGACGTTGGGGGTGAATGCCGGGCGCGGCGCAATGCGGTCCGTCGCCGCGACGACGATTCCGCGATACGGAGCCGATCATAAATCAGCGCGATGCGGTCCGCCAGCGATGCCCGGCGTGCCTGCAGCACGCACGGGGTTGCCCGGTGGGCGCTTCGGTGCGATCGATGGCGGTTCGCGATTCTGCCAGCGCATGACCCGGCAGGGCTGCTGGCGGACTGTAAACGATCGTCAGACGAAACCGGGCCGATGCCGTTTGTCTGCCGATGAAGCGGGAATCGGCGAGCCGAATGCGGAATTGACGCGCAGTCGCGGACGAATCCGCGTTCGGGCCGCGCGGTGCGTCCGCCTTGGCCGTGACCGGTCGTGCCGGCCGGTATCTGTGTACCATCGTGCGAAGAGCGCGACGCGTGACGTGTGACGAGGCCTGACGGCGCGGTCCCGTCCGATGCGCGGCGCGGAAGCGGTACCGCAACGAGGAAGAGTGTTCCATGCGAAGTTTCTTTGTCCGGTTCATTGCGATCGGCGTGCTGTTCCACTTGTACGTCGGGCTGCGGATCATTCCCGACGCCTTCGCGTCGCCGCTCGCGCGCACGATCGCGGCGCTGGTGCTGGCGAGCTTCGTCGTGCTGATTCCGGTCGGCATGTTCTCGCGCCGCTTCGACGAAGGCTGGCCCGCGACGCTGGCCGGCTGGGCCGGTTCGATCGCGATGGGCTTCTTTTCGTCGCTGCTGGTGCTGACGTTCCTGCGCGAGCCGGTGCTGCTCGGCGTCGTCGCATGGCGGCATCTGGGGCATGACGGCGCCTGGAGCGGCGCGGCATCCGACACGGCGCTCGGCGTGCTGGCGGGCGCGGTGCTGATCAGCGCGATCGGATTCGTCGGCGCGCGCCGCACGGCCGCGGTCAAGCGCGTGTCGATTCCGGTCGACGGGCTGCCGGCCGCGCTCGACGGGCTGACGATCGTGCAACTGTCGGACATTCACGTCGGGCCGACGATCAAGCGGCCCTATATCGAGCGGATCGTGCGCGCGGTCAATGCGCTCGAGGCCGATCTCGTCGTCGTGACGGGCGACGTGGTCGACGGCTCGGTCAAGCGGCTGCGCGAGCACACGGCGCCGCTCGGCCGCATGCAGTCGCGGCACGGCAGCTTCCTCGTGACGGGCAACCACGAGTATTACGCCGGCGCGCACGCATGGATCGACGAGTTCCGGCGGATCGGTTTGACGGTGCTGCTCAACGAGCACGTGCTGATCGAGCATGACGGCGCGCGCGCGGTGCTCGCGGGCGTCACCGATTTCACGGCGGGCGGGTTCGATCCCGAACATCGCAGCGACCCCGAGCAGGCGCTGGCGGGCGCGCCGCACGACGTCGCCACGAAGATCCTGCTCGCGCACCAGCCGCGCAGCGCGGAAGCGGCGAGTCGCGCCGGGTTCACCGTGCAACTGTCCGGCCATACGCACGGCGGCCAGTTCCTGCCGTGGCCGCCGTTCGTGCGCCTGCAGCAGCCGGTGATCGGCGGGCTGAACCGGTTCGGCGCGATGTGGCTCTACACCAGCCGCGGCACCGGCTACTGGGGGCCGCCGAACCGTTTCGGCGTGCCGTCCGAAATCACGCTGATCCGGTTGGCGCGCGGCCGCTAGCGCGCGTCAGACGATGCGCGCGATGTCGTCGAAATCGAAGCGCGGGCTGCGCGGGAACAGGCCCGCCGGGTCGCCGTAGCCGAGGTTCACGAGGAAGTTGGTGCGGATCGCGGTGCCCGCGAAGAATTCGGCATCGACCTTGGCGGCATCGAAGCCCGACATCGGGCCCGCGTCGAGGCCGAGCGCGCGCGCGGCGAGGATCAGGTACGCGCCCTGCAGCGACGCGTTGCGGAACGCCGTGGCTTCGATCAGCGCGTCGTTGCCGGCGAACCAGCTGCGCGCGTCGGCATGCGGGAACAGGCGCGGCAGGTGCTCGTGGAATGCGAAGTCCATGCCGACGATCACGGTGACGGGCGCGGCCATCGTCTTCGCGAGATTGCCTTCGGACAGCGCCGGTTTCAGGCGCGCCTTCGCTTCGGCCGACTTGACGAACACGAAGCGCGCGGGGCTCGAGTTCGCCGACGTCGGGCCGAATTTCGTCAGGTCGATCAGCCGGTGCAGCAGCGCATCGTCGACGGGTTTGTCCTGCCATGCGTTGTGGGTGCGCGCGGTGCGGAACAACTGGTCGAGGGCGGAATCGGAGAGCGTCATGGCGGGTCCTGGAAGAAATCGGCCGGGTCGCGCCGGCCGGCATTGCGGAAGAACGCAGCGTCCTGGATAAGGACGCGCTGCGACACGGCGCGATGATAGCGTGGCACGCGAAAACGCACCGGCTTCGCGATCGGCGATTCGAGCGCTTGGGCGTGTGACGCGCCGGAATGACAGCACATGGCGACGCGCGTCGCCGTTGGCTACCATGCAGACATGGTTCGCCCGCATCGTTCACTCCTGCCTGATTCCGACATGTCGACGCCCGATCTTTTCGCCGATACGCCCGCGCCCGACGTGGACTGGTACCCGGACTGGCTCGCGCCGGCCGAGGCCGATCGCGTGCTGGCCGCGCTGATCGACGAGGTCGCGTGGCGGCAGGACACGATCCGCACGCCACGCGGACGCATTCCGCTGCCGCGGCTCACCGCGTGGCAGGGCGAGCCCGACGCCGTCTACGTGTATTCGGGAATCCGCAACGTGCCCGCGCCGTGGTCGCCGGCCGTGCTCGACCTGAAGCGTGCCGTCGAGGCGACCTGCGGCGCGCGTTTCAACAGCGTGCTGCTCAATCGTTATCGCAACGGGCAGGACAGCCTCGGCTGGCATGCGGACAACGAGCCGGAGCTCGGCGACGCGCCGGTGATCGCGTCGGTGAGCCTTGGCGCGATGCGCGTGTTCGACCTGCGTCATCGTGCGACCGGCGTCGTGCATGCGTACCGGCTGACGCACGGCAGCCTGCTGGTGATGCGCGGCCGCACGCAGGCCGAATGGCAGCATCGCGTGCCGAAGGCGCCGGCCGTGCTGGGCGAGCGGGTCAACCTGACGTTCCGGCGGGTGGTGACGGCCGAGGCGGGCCGGTAAGCGCGCCGATCAAATGATTCGCTACCCGGGGTCGCGACCCGTTTTTAAACCGATCCGATTGATCTGCCGTCCATGCGGCACGTTACCGCAGACGTCGCGTACGCGCGGCGGAAATAGGCCCGTGAGGCCCGTGCCATAAGGATTTCAGGTGGATTTCATCGACCGCCGGGTTCTGATAGGCAGGTGTAAGCCCTGATGGTGCGTCGCAACATTCCTTGACTAGACTGTCGAATGGCTGAAACGCGCCGCGAACCGGCGCATCTTTTCGACATGCCCGACGCGTGGCCGATGCGACGCGCAGGGCAGGAGCAGAACCCTTGACCGTACTGGACTCATCCCTCGAACCCTCGCTGCACGTCTTCGAACAAGACGGCGGATGGCAATGGGCGCTGACGGTGAAGCGGGCATCCGGCGTCGGTGTGAAAGTCGTCGCATTCAGCACGGACGGCTTCCGCGGCGAAGCCGATGCCTATGCCGCCGGCCAGCTCGCGCGCGCCGAGTATGACGCAGCAGTGACGGCCTGAACGCCGTCGCGCCGATCCCGTTCGCGGGTCGGTGCGGTCGTGCATTGCCGGTCGCTTTTCTTCCTTCTTTCCGATTTCCCCGTTTCCCTCGCTTCGCCGATGCACGTCACGCATCGCGTGGCGTGCCTGCGTGGCGCCCGTCGCGCAAGCCGCCGCCACGTTCGCCGGTCGCGGATGCACCCGGCGACGTTCCGGTGGGCAGTCCTGTCTATCGCTGTTATTCTTTCGATCGCATCAGGCTATATGCCGCCCCGGCGGTCCGGTCGGGCGCATCGGGCCGTCGGCCGCGTGAGCTGGATCGTGTTGATCCGGTCCGGTCGAAAATCCATAATCAAGCATTGCGGGTCTTTCGTGAACGCTTCCATTCCGTCCATGTGCAGAGGGTCAATCCAACGATGAGCGGCGCATCGAAACCGCCGGCGAAGCCGGCAAGCGCGCCGCGCGCGACAGCGGGCGACGACGTCGACCACGACGCGCCGAAGCAGGGCGCGGGCGACGACGAATCGTCGGGCGGCGCGTCGTCGTATCTGGTCCCGGGCCTCGAACGCGGGCTGCGGATCCTCGCCGAATTCTCCGCGCGCGAGCCGGTGCTCGGCGCGCCCGAGCTGTCGAAGCGCATCGGCATCCCGCGCACGACCACCTTCCGCCTGCTGCAGACGCTCGAGGCGCTCGGCTTTCTCGAGCGCGTGAACGGCGACCGCTATTTCCGGCTCGGCGTCGGCGTGCTGCGGCTCGGCTTCGAATACCTGAATTCGCTGGAACTGACCGATCTCGGCACGCCCGTGCTCGAACGGCTGCGCGACGCGACGGGCCTGTCGACGCACCTGCTGATCCGCGACCAGCGCGATGTCGTGTTCGTCGCGAAGGCGCAGAGCAACACGTCGATGTTCGGTTCGGTGAAGGTGCACGTCGGCACGCGGCTGCCCGCGCACGCGACCGTGCACGGCCATGTGCTGATGGGCGACCTCACGCGCGACGCGTTGCGCCAGCTGTATCCGGAAAAACGGCTCGAACAGTTCACCGAGCGCACGCCTGGCACCGTCGACGAGTTGTACGAGCGCGTGCGTCACTATGCGCGGCTCGGCTATGCGGTCAGCGAGGCCGCGTTCGAGAGCGGCATCTCGGCCGTGACCGCGCCCGTGCGCGACCATTCGGGCGCGATCGTCGCGGCGATCACCGCGACGGTGCCGCGCTCGGAGATCGGCGAGACCGGCGAGAAAGAGCGGCTCGTCGAAGCAGTGTGCGGTGCGGCGGTCGACCTGTCGCAGCGCCTGAACTACCGGCCGCTCGAAAGCGACCCGACGTTCGCGCATGCGCGCCACCGGGTCGCGATGTTCTGATCCGCCGCACGGGCCGCGTCGTGCGGCCTTATCGATCCATCGCCAACGAAAAAAGAGCAGCCCGCGGGCTGCTCTTTTCGTTTCCGGCCTCGGGCGCGTGCGCCCGTCGCCGCTCAGAACGAATGGTGGATGCCGGTCAGCACGATCACCTGGTTCGCGGTGCTCGACGCGCCGGCCGTGAAGAACGCGGCCTTCGCGCCGCCCGAACCGTGCTCGTACAGCACGTTCGCGTACAGCTGCGTGCGCTTGGACAGCGAATAGATGTCGCCGAGCTCGACCTGCGTCCAGCGGCGGCCGGCCAGCGTCGTGGTCGCCGCGCCGCCCGCGATCGTGTTGAACGCGCTGCTGCGGTAGTTCACACCCGCGTCGTAGCTCTGGAACGTGTCGGAAAACCCGTTCGACTGCATCTTCGTGCGCGTGTAGAGGCCGTGCACGAGGAAGTCGCCGAACTGGTAGGACGCGCCCGCGCCGATGTTCTCGACCTTGTTCGCGAGGTAGCCGTTCGCGGTGTTCTGCCCCTGGAACGACGTGATGCCCGTCTGGCCGATCAGGATCGAGCGGTCGTGCTCGTTCGAATACACGGCCGACGCCTTGAACGGCCCGTTCGCATAGTTCAGCGCGACGCCGACCGACTTGCCGGTCGAGAAGTTCGTCGTGTTGCCGAGCGCCATCGTCGCCGCGGCCGAGAAGCCGGCGAAGCTCGGCGAACGGTACTTGACCGCGTTGTTGTACGGCACGTTGCCGGTCGCGGCGAGCCCGTCGATGTTGCCCGGGTGGAACGCATACCAGCTCATCGCGAGATACGCGGTGCTGAGCGGATCGAGGTAGTCGAACGACAGCGGCGTCTGCCGGCCGAGCGTCAGCGTGCCGTAGCGGTCGGAGCTGAGACCGACGAACGCCGCGCGGTTCCAGATCGTGTTCGCGGTCGCGAACTGGCCGTTGTTCGTATAGAAGCCGTTTTCCAGCTGGAAGATCGCCGACAGGCCGCCGCCGAGGTCTTCCTTGCCTTTCAGGCCCCACCGGTCGGGCTGCGTGTTGCCCTGGATCATGGCCCACTTCGCATGGCCGCCGACGTTGTTCACATAGGCGACGCCGGCATCCATGCTGCCGTACAGCACCACGCTGCTCTGTGCCCAGGCGCCCGAGGCCGCGCCCATTCCGATGATTGCTGCTGCTACCGCATGCTTGACCATTTGATCTCCTGACTCTCCAAACCTGATGAGAAACGTGCCGTGGCGGCGGGCACGAGGACGGCCGGCCGTCGCGCGCTTTCTTCACCACCGGCGGGCATTTTTGTGTTCCATATAAGGAACAGTGTGCCTCTGATGGAATGGAGTATAGAGGTGTCACGCAAAGTATCAAAAATAAATTTATCGGGCCGGATGGGCTTGAAGACGATCCGCAACAGCAGTTCGAGAATCCTGGAAATCGGGCTTAAACCCCCGCAATAAAACAAAAAATCACAATTGACGCGGGTGGCGGGGCCGACCGTCGACCGGGCGGTCGGTGTTTTCCCTAGGACGTGCAGCTTTTTGTTTTACTCGTGGAAAGTCGCTCCTATAATCACCATCCATAAACTGCTGTTCCGGATATGGAACAAATCCGGAGCGAACCGAGAGTCGATCAGAAGGAAGGGTGTGAGATGTCTGAACAATGGGTTTGCGCCGGGCACGCCGGCGCGCTGTCGGAAGACACGCCGATCGAGTTCAAGCGGACCGACGGCGTCGAAATCGGGATCTACCGCGTCGGCGACGAGGTGTATGCGCTCGAGAACGTGTGCCCGCATGCATACGCGCTGCTGACGCAGGGGTTCGTCGACGAAGGCACGGTCGAATGTCCGCTGCACGAGGCCGTGTTCGACATCAAGACGGGCGAATGCCTGAAGGGCCCGGGCGGGCGCGCGCTGAAGCAGTACGCGGTGCGGCTGGCCGGCGAGGAAATCCAGATCAAGGTGGAATGACATGAAAGAAGCGACCGTCAACTTCAATCCCTTCCTGAAGCCGTGGGTGGCGCCGCAGCCGAACAACGTCGCCGGCAAGGGGCAGATCGAGATCCCGGGCCAGGTCGAGAACCGCGTCTGGCAGAACCGCAAGGCCGAGCCGACCCAATATGAAAACGACCTCGGCGATGCGCTCGAACGCGTGTTCGAGAGCGGCGCGACCGAGCTGGACGATGTCGTCGCGGGCCTGAACCGCATCGGCTTCCGCGCGCCGGACGGCACGGCGTGGACGCCCGAGCGCTTCCGCGCCGAAATGGCCTCGCTGGCGGAATGAGCGCGCGCGCCGCGTGACCGCCGACCCGACGACAACCGCATCCGGAGCACACTGATGACGTCCCCCGCACAACACGAAACACAACACGACCCGGTCCGCGACTATCTCGATCGCGGCATCAAGAACTACTGGTATCCCGTCGCCCCGAGCTGGCAGGTGTCGAACGCGCCCGTCGGCCTCACGCGCCTGTCCGAGCAGATCGTGCTGTGGCGCGATCACGAGGGCAAGGTTCACGCGCTGGAAGATCGCTGCCCGCACCGCGGCGCGCGCCTGTCGCTGGGCTGGAATCTCGGCGGCAACATCGCCTGCTGGTATCACGGCATCGAAGTCGACGGCGGCGGCACCGTCAATCGCGTGCCGGCGGTCGCGAACTGTCCGCTCGAAGGCATGAAGTGCGTGAAGTCGTATCCGGTCGAGGAGAAGGCCGGGGCGATCTTCCTGTGGTTCGGCGACGAAGCGCACGGCGAGCCGGCGCCGCTGAACCTGCCGGAAGAACTGGTCGCCGACGAATACGGCCACTTCCTGTGCGTGTCGAACTGGAAGTGCAATTACCAGTACGCGATCGACAACGTGATGGACCCGATGCACGGCGCGTATCTCCACGCGACGTCGCACTCGATGGCCGAAGGCGACAAGCAGGCCGACATGCGCGTGCGCAAGACGGAAACGGGCCTGATGTTCGAGAAGATCGGCCAGCGCGACGTGAACTTCGACTGGGTCGAGCTCGGCGAAACGGGCTGCCTGTGGATGCGTCTCGCGATTCCGTACAAGCAGAAGTTCGGCCCGGGCGGCAACTTCGGGATCATCGGTTTCGCGACGCCGGTCGACGGCGACAACTGCCAGGTCTACTTCTGGCGCACCCGCAAGGTCAGCGGCTGGCAGCGCGACGTGTGGCGCTTCATGTACCGCAACCGCCTCGAGGGCCTGCACTGGGACGTGCTCGAGCAGGACCGCTACGTCCTAGAAAGCCTCGCACCGAACGCGCGCGATCACGAATACCTGTACCAGCACGACGTCGGCGTCACGCGCGTGCGCCGCATGCTGCGCACGCGCGCGCAGGAGCACCTGTCCGCGCTCGACGCGCACCGTGCGGCGCAGGCCGCGGCGGAGCCCGCGAATGGCTGAGTTCGCACCGGTGGTGTCGCTGCCGGGGCGCCGCGTGCTCGTCACGGGCGGCGCGCGCGGTCTGGGCGCGGCATTCGTGAAGGCGCTGGTCGCCGCGGGCGCGCAGGTCGCGTTCGGCGACGTGCTCGTCGAAGAGGGCCGTGCGCTGGCCGCGCAACTCACGCAAGCCGGCCACACCGCGCATTTCTTCGCGCTCGACCTGGCCGATCCGGCGAGCGTCGACGCATTCGTCGCGCAGGGCGCGGCGGTGCTCGGCGGCATCGATGCGCTGATCAACAACGCGGCGATCACGAACTCGGGCGGCAAGCTGTCGACGGAACTCGACGTGTCGACCTGGGATGCCGTGATGAACGTGAACGTGCGCGGCGTGTGGCTCGTCAGCAATGCGGCGCTGCCGCACCTCGCGCAGTCGGGGCGCGGCGCGATCGTGAACCTCGCATCGGACACCGCGCTCTGGGGCGCGCCGAAGCTGCTCGCGTACGTCGCCAGCAAGGGCGCCGTGATCGCGATGACGCATGCGCAGGCACGCGAGTTCGGCGCGCACGGCGTGACGGTCAACGCGATCGCGCCGGGGCTCACCGAAGTCGAGGCGACGGCCTACGTGCCGGCCGAACGGCACGCGTTCTACATGCAGGGCCGCGCGCTGACGCGCGCGCAGGTGCCCGACGACGTGACGGGCCCCGTGCTGTTCCTGCTGTCGGACGGCGCGCGCTTCGTGACAGGTCAACTGCTGCCGGTGAACGGCGGCTTCGTAATGAATTGAATTGAAGTTTTCACTCTGAATGAAGGAGAGGACGATGGCGGACGCAGATCTCGAACGCAAGTCGTGGGACCAGCCGGACGGCGCAAGCTTCGGCGACTGGATGGAAGGGCGTGTCGCGCGCTACGCGACGCGGCGCTACGACTGGGATGCGCTGAAGTTCCAGGCCGACTACGACCCGAAGTATCGCCGTGCGCAGATGCGCTACGTCGGCACGGGCGGCACGGGCGTCGCGAAGGACGTCAACACGGTGCCGGCCGGCAACTTCACGTTTTCGACGATGGTCATTCCGGCCGGCAACATCGGCCCGAGCCACATCCACATCGACGTCGAGGAAATCTTCTTCGTGCTGCGCGGCAAGATGAAGGTGATCTGCGAGCGCGACGGCGAGACCTGGGAAGCGATCCTCGGCGAGCGCGACCTGATCTCGGTGCCGCCGGGCGTGTATCGCACGGAAATCAACATCGGCGAGGAAGACGCGCTGATGTGCGTGATGCTCGGTTCGCCGAAGCCCATCACGCCGACGTATCCGCCGGATTCGCCGCTCGCGAAGATCAAGCGCTGAGACGGGGCGGAGCAAGCAATGAGTGTCATCGACAAACGTGAACGCGACCGCACCGCGGCGTTCGCCGCGCTGCTCGGGCAGTTTCCCGAACGGCGCTGCGCGGCCGGCGCGGCGGGCACGATCGGTTATCGCGAGGCCGGCGCGCAGCATGCGGGCCACGCGCTGCCCGTCGTGCTGCTGCACGGGATCGGCTCGGGCGCCGCATCGTGGGTGCGCCAGCTCGACGCGCTCGGCGCGTCGCGGCGCGTGCTCGCGTGGGATGCGCCCGGCTACGGCGTGTCGACGCCCGTGCGCGGCGCGTCGCCGACGGCCGCCGATTACGCGGCGTCGCTGAACGCGTGGCTCGAGGCACTCGGCATCGAACGCTGCGTGCTGGTCGGGCATTCGCTCGGCGCGATCGTCGCGGGCGGGTTGGCCCGCGCGATGCCCGCGCGGATCGCCGGCCTGCTGCTGATCTCGCCCGCGGGCGGTTACGGCAGCGCGCCCGCCGAGACGCGCGACGCGCGCCGCGATGCACGCCTTGCCATGCTCGAGGAACTCGGCCCGGCCGGGCTCGCCGAGCAGCGCAGCGGCAACATGTTGTCGGGTTTCGCGAGCGAGGATGCGCGGGCGTGGGTGCGGTGGAACATGGCGCGCATCGTGCCGGCCGGCTATGCGCAGGCCACGCATCTGCTCGCGAACGCCGATCTCGCGTCCGATCTCGCCGGCTTTCGCGGCCGCGCCGCGGTGGCGGTCGGCGCGAACGACGCGATCACGCCGCCTGCCGCGTGCGAGCGCATCGCAGCGGCCGCGCACGTCGGATTGCAGGTGATTCCGCAGGCCGGTCATGCGGGTTACGTGGAAGCACCGGCGGTTTATTCGTCACTGATCGACACGTTCTGCCGTCAATGCGATCGCCAACGGGGGCTGGAATGAGCGAACCGTTGCAACAACAGGATGCGGACGCCGCGAAGTCCGAGGCCAACTACGTGGTGCCGGGCCTCGAACGCGGTTTGCGAATCCTCGCCGAATTCTCGCCGCGCGAGCCGGTGCTCGGCGCGCCGGAACTGTCGAAGCGGCTCGGCATCCCGCGCACGACGGTGTTCCGTCTGCTGCAGACGCTCGAATCGCTCGGCTTTCTCGAGCGCGCCGACAAGGATCGCAACTACAAGCTCGGCATCGCCGTGTTGCGGCTCGGCTTCGAATACCTGAGCTCGCTCGAGCTGACCGATCTCGGCCTGCCGGTGATCGAGAGCCTGCGCGACGCGACCGGCTTCACGACGCACATCGTGATCCGCGACGGCCGCGACGTGGTGTTCGTCGCGAAGGCGCAGAGCCAGTCGCCGGTGTTCAGCTCGATTCGCGTGAACGTCGGCACGCGGCTGCCCGCGCATGCGACGACTCACGGTCACGTGCTGATGGGCGACCTGTCGCTTCAGGCGCTGCGCGCGCTGTATCCGGAAAGCACGCTGAACCGGATGACGAGCGCGACGCCGGAGACGGTCGATGCGCTGTACGAAGTGATCCGCGAGGATGCGCTGCGCGGCTACGGCGTCAGCAATTCGTCGTTCGAACGCGGCATTTCGGTGGTCACGGCGCCGGTGCGCAACGATACGCAGCGGATCGTCGCGTGCATCACGGTGACGGTGCCCCGGCCGGAGATCGACGCGACGCTGATCGCCGACGGCCTGATCGACAAGGTGCAGCGCGCGGCGGCGGAACTGTCGCGGCGGCTCAATTACCGCTCGGATGACGAGCACACGTTTATGAAGGCTTTAGGACTCCGATGATTGAGATCGATCTGACGGGGCAGGTGGCGGTGGTGACGGGCGGTTCGTCCGGCATCGGCCTCGCGACTGCCGAGCGGTTTCTGCAGGCCGGCGCGTCGGTCGCGATTTGCGGCCGTGACGGCGAACGCCTCGCGCGCGCGCAAGCGCTGCTCGGCGAGAAATATCCGGGCGCGCAACTGCTCGCCGTGCGCTGCAACGTGCTCGACGAAGCCGATGTGGCCGCGTTCGCGCAGGCCGTGTCCGACCGCTTCGGCCGCGCCGACATGCTGGTCAACAACGCGGGCCAGGGCCGCGTGTCGACCTTCGCCGACACGACCGACGACGCATGGCGCGAAGAGCTCGAACTGAAGTACTTCAGCATCATCCGCCCGACGCGCGCGTTCCTGCCGCTGCTGCGCGACGCGCAGGCGCCGACGATCACCTGCGTGAATTCGCTGCTCGCGCTGCAGCCGGAGCCGCACATGGTCGCGACGTCGTCGGCGCGCGCGGGCGTGCTGAGCCTCGTGAAGTCGCTCGCGACCGAACTCGCACCGCAGCGCATCCGCGTGAACTCGATCCTGATCGGCATCGTCGAGTCGGGTCAGTGGCGCCGCCGCTACGAAGCACAGGCGCAGGCCGGTGAAAGCTGGGAGGACTGGACGGGCGCGCTCGCCCGCAAGAAGAACATTCCGCTGAACCGCTTCGGCAAGCCTGACGAGGCCGCCTGGGCACTTTTTTATCTCGCAACGCATCTGTCGTCCTATACGACGGGCAGCCATATCGACGTTTCTGGAGGCTTTGCACGCCATGTCTAAAAAAACCACGGTTGGCGAGCTGATTGCCGCCTTTCTCGAGCAGTGCGACGTCAAGACCGCATTCGGTGTCATCTCGATCCACAACATGCCGATCCTCGACGCGATCAACTCGCGCGGCAACATCCGGTATGTCGGCGCGCGCGGTGAAGCCGGCGCGGTGAACATGGCCGACGGCCTGGCCCGCGTGTCGGGCGGCCTCGGCGTGGCGTTCACGAGCACGGGTACGGCGGCGGGCAACGCGGCCGGCGCGATGGTCGAGGCGCTGACGGCCGGCACGGCGCTGCTGCACATCACGGGGCAGATCGAGACGCCGTATCTCGATCAGGACCTGGCCTACATCCACGAAGCGCCGGACCAGCTCACGATGCTCGACGCGATCTCGAAGGCCGCGTTCCGCGTGCGCACGGTCGAGACCGTGCTGCCGACGATCCGCGAAGCGGTGCGCATCGCGCAGACCGCGCCGACGGGCCCCGTATCGGTCGAGATTCCGATCGACATCCAGGCCGCCGAAATCGAATGGCCGGAAGACCTCGCACCCGCGCACGTCGCGGTGCGCGAGCACGACGCAGCGCGCGTCGCGAAACTCGCCGACGCGCTGGCGGCCAAGCGCCGTCCGCTGTTGTGGATCGGCGGCGGTGCGCGCCACGCCCGTGCGGAAGTCGAACGCCTGGTGAAGCTCGGCTTCGGCGTCGTGACGAGCGTGCAGGGCCGCGGCGTGCTGCCGGAAGATCATCCGGCGACGCTCGGCGCGTTCAACGTGCATGCGTCCGTCGAGGCGTTCTACAAGACCTGCGACGCGCTCGTCGTGGTCGGCTCGCGCCTGCGCGGCAACGAGACGCTGAAGTACAAGCTCGCGCTGCCGCAGCCGCTGTTCCGCATCGACGCCGACGCGCTCGCCGACAACCGCGGCTATCGCAACGAGCTGTTCGTGCACGGCGATTCGAAGCGCGTGCTGGCCGAGCTGGCCGATCGCCTCGAAGGCCGCCTGTCCGTCGATCCGCGGTTCGCGGCCGATCTCGCGGCGGCGCGCGAGCAGGCCGTCGCCAGCGTGTCGGAAGGCCTCGGGCCCTACAAGACGCTGGTCGATACGCTGCAGGGCGCGGTGGGCCGCGACTACAACTGGGTGCGCGACGTGACGATCTCGAACAGCACGTGGGGCAACCGCCTGCTGAAGATCTTCGAACCGCGCGCGGGCGTGCATGCGCTCGGCGGCGGCATCGGCCAGGGCATCCAGATGGGCATCGGCGCGGCGCTGGCGGGTGCGGCGGCGAAGACGGTCTGCCTGGTCGGCGACGGCGGCCTGATGGTCAACGTCGGCGAGCTCGTGACGGCCGTGCAGGAAAACGCGAACGTGATGATCGTGCTGATGAACGACCAGTGCTACGGCGTGATCCGCAACATCCAGGACGCGCACTACGGCGGCCGCCGCTGCTTCGTGCAGCTGCACCAGCCGGATTTCGCGCAGTTCTGCGCAAGTTTCGGCCTCACGCACTACCGGATCTCGTCGCTCGACCAGGCCGAAGCGATCGTGCGCGAAGGAATCGCGAAGGAAGGGCCGGTGATGGTCGAGGTCGACATGTTGTCGGTCGGCTCGTTCGCATCGGCATTCGCGGGCCCGCCGGTGAAGAAGGAAGAAACGCCGTCGGAGCGGCAGTATGCGTAACGGCCAAGCCCGCGGGCATGCGCCCGTCGACATCGCGATGATCGGCTTCGGCGCGATCGGTGCGGCCGTGTATCGCGCGGTCGAGCATGACGCCTCGTTGCGCGTCGCGCACGTGATCGTGCCCGAGCACCAGCGCGACGCGGTGCAGCGCGAGCTCGGCGGCGCGGTGGAGGTCGTGTCGTCGGTCGACGCACTGGCCCGCCGCCCCGAATTCGCGCTCGAGTGCGCGGGTCACAGCGCGCTCGTCGATCACGTCGTGCCGCTGCTGAAGGCCGGCACCGATTGCGCGGTCGCATCGATCGGCGCGCTGTCCGACCTCGCGCTGCTCGACGTGCTGTCGCGGGCCGCCGACGAAGGCGACGCGACGCTGACGCTGCTGTCCGGCGCGATCGGCGGAATCGACGCGCTGGCGTCGGCGAAGCAGGGCGGGCTAGACGAGGTGCTGTACGTCGGCCGCAAGCCGCCGCTCGGCTGGCTCGGCACACCCGCCGAGGCGTTGTGCGACTTGCGCGCGATGACCGAAGAGAAGGTCATCTTCGAAGGCACCGCACGCGACGCCGCGCGGCTGTATCCGAAGAACGCGAACGTCGCGGCGACGGTCGCGCTCGCGGGCCTCGGCCTCGACGCGACGCGCGTGCGCCTGATCGCCGATCCGGCCGTCGCGCGCAACGTGCACCGCATCACCGCACGCGGCGCGTTCGGTGAGATGTCGCTCGAAATGAGCGGCAAGCCGTTGCCCGACAACCCGAAGACGTCCGCGTTGACCGCGTACAGCGCGATCCGCGCGCTGCGCAACCGCGCGGCCCGCTGCGTGATCTGAGCGGGCGACGCAGCCATTCGGGCCATTGAACGGCCGCCGGCGCCACGGCGCGGGCGGCTGCGCAGAGACAGATTTGTGGGACTTGTGACATGACTCCATTCGATACGAGCCTCGTACCCAACGGCGACATCCTGATCGGCGGCGAGTGGCGGCGCGGTCGCGGCGCGCCTTACGCGAGCATTTATCCGGCCGACCAGTCGCTGAACATGGAAGTATCGACGGCGAACGCGGAAGACGCGGCCGACGCCGTCGTGGCCGCCGACGCCGCATGGCGCCGCGCGGACTGGTCCGGCCTCAAGCCGCACCAGCGCGCGCTGGTGCTGTACCGGATCGCCGACCTGATCATGCAGCGTCACGAGGCGCTCGCGAACCTGCAGCGGCGCGACAACGGCAAGCCGATCGGCGAGACGCGCGTGCTGGTGGCGAGCGCGGCCAACACGTTCCGCTATTTCGCGGCCTGCCTGGAGACGCTCGACGAAGAACTGACGCCGTCGCGCGGCGACTACCTGACGATGAGCGTGCACGAGCCGATCGGCGTGATCGCGGCGATCACGCCGTGGAACTCGCCGATCGCATCCGACGCGCAGAAGCTCGCGCCGGCGCTCGCCGGCGGCAACGCGGTGGTGCTCAAGCCGGCCGAAGTCACGCCGCTCGTGTCGCTCGCGCTGGCCCGCATCTGCGAGGAGGCCGGCGTGCCGAAGGGCGTGCTGAGCGTGCTGCCGGGCAAGGGCTCGGTGATCGGCGACGTGCTGGTGCGCCATCCGCTCGTGAAGAAGGTGTCGTTTACCGGCGGCACCGAAGTGGGCCGCGGCATCGCGCGCATCGCGGCGGAAAAGCTGATGCCCGTGTCGCTGGAGCTCGGCGGCAAGTCGCCGACGATCGTGTGCGACGACGCGGATCTCGATCACGCGGTCAACGGCGTGCTGTACGGCATCTTCAGTTCGTCGGGCGAGGCGTGCATCGCGGGTTCGCGGCTGTTCGTGCAGCGCTCGGTGTACGACGAATTCATGAAGCGGCTGGTGGCCGGCGCGCGCAAGCTGCGCGTGGGCGACCCGACGCGGCCCGACACGCAGATGGGTCCGCTGATCACCGCGAAGCATCGCGAATCGGTGGAGCGCTACGTCGCGCTCGGGCTGGAGGAAGGCGGCCGTCTGCTGTGCGGCGGCGAGCGTCCGTCGGGCGACGGGCGCGAGGACGGCTTCTTCTACCAGCCGACGATTCTCGAAGGCTTGCCGAACAGCGCGCGTATCTGCCAGGAGGAAATCTTCGGACCGGTGCTGGTCGCGATGCCGTTCGACGACGAAGCGTCGCTGATCGCGCAGGCGAACGACAGCGTGTTCGGCCTCGCCGCCGGCATCTGGACGCGCGATTACAAGCGCGCATGGCGCATCGCGCGCGCGCTCGAGACGGGCACCGTCTGGATCAACACGTACAAGCTGTTTTCGATTTCCACGCCGTTCTCGGGCTGGAAGGAGAGCGGGATGGGCCGCGAGAAGGGCCGTCTCGGCATCCGCGAGTACATGCAGCAGAAGAGCCTCTACTGGGGCTTGAACGACGCGCCGCTGCCGTGGGCGAACTGAGCGAAGGGGAATGACGCAATGAGCATCTTGGGTATCGAGCAGATCACGTACGGTGTCGACGACCTCGCGACGTGCCGGCGCTTTTTCGCCGACTGGGGGCTGAAGGAAGTCGCGCACGACGACACGCGCGCACGCTTCGAAACGCTGAACGGCTGCACCGTGCTGGTCGTCAAGGCCGACGATCCGTCGCTGCCGCCCGCGTTCGAGGCGGGCCCGACGCTGCGCGAAGTCACGTGGGGCGTCGCGACGCAGCAGGAGGTCGACGCGCTGCGCGCGAAGCTGGCCGGCCAGCCCGGCTATTACGCGCAGGACGATGCGGTCGGGTGCATCGACCCGAACGGCATGGCGATCCGCATTGAGGTGACGCGCAA
Organism: Burkholderia sp. RF2-non_BP3; assembly: GCF_001522185.1. Taxonomy (NCBI): domain Bacteria; kingdom Pseudomonadati; phylum Pseudomonadota; class Betaproteobacteria; order Burkholderiales; family Burkholderiaceae; genus Burkholderia; species Burkholderia sp. RF2-non_BP3. The sequence continues at coordinate 52,286 of NZ_LOSU01000010.1, forward strand.
GCGCGCGCTCGACATCACCGGCTCGCCTTCGAACGTGTGGGGCCGGACGGCGCGGGTCGACCAGCCGAGCCCGATCTATGCGCGCGCCGAGCCGGTCGAGGTCGGCCACGTCGTGTTCTTCACGAACTGCCTCGACGCGCAGGAAAAGTTCTATCACGAGCTGCTCGGCTTCGAGACGTCGGATCGCTATCCGGGCCGCGGCGCGTTCATGCGCTGCGCGCCGCACGGCGGCCACCACGACCTGTTCCTGCTCGCGTTGCCGAACGGAAAGCGCGGCCTGAACCACGTCGCGTTCACCGTGCGCGATATCCACGAAGTGTTCGGCGGCGGCATGCACATCGACCGCTGCGGCTGGGAGACGCAACTCGGCCCGGGGCGTCATCCGGTGTCGTCCGCGTACTTCTGGTACTTCCAGAATCCGGCCGGCGCGTTGATCGAGTACTACGCGGACGAGGACGTGCTGACGCCCGAATGGCAGCCGCGCGAATTCGAGCCGGGCCCGACCGTGTTCGCCGAATGGGCCGTCGACGGCGGCCTCGACGGCAACACGCGCCGGCAGAAAAACGCGAAGGCGCCGGAAGGCAAGTTCATGACGGAGCGCAAATCATGACCGAAGCGCACACGCAAGCGCCGGCCGTGCCGGGCACGGTCGTCGTGGTCGGCGGCGGCCAGGCCGCCGGCTGGGTGCTGAAGACGCTGCGCGCGGAAGGGTTCGCGGGCCGCCTCGTGATGATCGCCGACGAGCCGCACCTGCCGTACGAGCGCCCGCCGCTGTCGAAAGCCGTGCTGGCGGGCGATGCCGACATCGAAACGGTGCGCGTCGTGCGCCCGGACGAATTCGACGCGCTGAACGTCGAGGCGTGGCAGCCGGAACGCGCGGCGTCGATCGACCGTGCGCGCCGCGTGGTGAAGACCGAAAGCGGCCTCGTGATCGAATACGACCGCCTCGTGATCGCGACCGGCGGCACGTCGCGTCGCTTGCCCGACGCAATCGTCAGGACGCCGAATCTGCACTACCTGCGCACGCTCGACGAAGCGGCCGCGCTCGGCGAGAAGCTGCGTGCGAGCCGGCGCGTGCTCGTGATCGGCGGCGGCTGGATCGGCCTCGAAGTCGCCGCGACCGCACGCAAGCTCGGCGTCGAAGCGGTCGTCGTCGAAGGCGCGCCGCGTCTGTGCGGGCGTTCGGTGCCGCAGATCGTGTCGGACTTCCTGCTCGACCTGCATCGCGCGAATGGTGTCGACGTGTGCCTCGGCGCGGCGCTCGCGTCGCTCGACGCGCAACCGGACGACGCGTCGAAGGTGCGCGCGACGCTCGCCGACGGCACGACGATCGATGCGGATTTCGCGGTGGCCGGCATCGGCCTCGCGCTGAACGCGACGCTGGCGAGCGACGCGGGCCTGGCGGTCGACGACGGCATCGTGGTCGACGAATTCGGTGCGACCAGCGATCCGGCGATCTTCGCGTGCGGCGACGTTGCGAACCATCACAACGGCTGGCTGAAGCGGCGCGTGCGGCTCGAATCGTGGGCGAACGCGCAGAACCAGGCGATCGCGGCCGCGAAGGCCGTGCTCGGCGTGCGCGCGCCGTACGCGGAGATTCCGTGGTTCTGGTCCGATCAGTACGACGTGAACCTGCAGATCCTCGGCGATCTGCCGGCCGACGCGCAGCTCGTCGTGCGCGGCGATATCGCCGCGCGACGCGCGACGCTGTTTTTCGTAGGCGATGGGCATGTGAGAGGTGTCATCGCCATCAACAACGCACGCGAGCTCAAGCTCGCACGCAAGTGGATGAACCAGGGCCGGGCAGTGGATACGGAAGCCCTGGCGGACACGACCAAAGCGCTTGCCTGACCGGCGAACGATCCAGGAGACACCCCGCATGAGCACTTTCGACAACGTCGTGGCCGGCAGGGCCACGATGGAAGCTGCCGCCTCCACGCCCGGCGCGATCATCGCGCGGCTCGAGCGGCTTCCGGCCAACGCGATGCAGATTCGCGCGCGCGTGCTGATCGGCACCGCCACGTTCTTCGACGGCTTCGACGTGATCACGATCGCGGCGACGTTGCCGCTGCTGATTCACAAGTGGGGGCTGTCGCCGACGCAGATCGGCATGCTGATCGCGTCCGGCGCGATCGGGCAGCTGATCGGCGCGTTCCTGTTTCCCGCGCTCGCCGAGAAGCATGGCCGTGTGAAGGCGATCGCGTGGAGTTCCGCCGTGATCGGCATCACGAGCATCGCGTGCGGTTTCGCGCCGACGTTCGAGGTGTTCGTGCTGCTGCGGATTTTGCAGGGGCTCGGTCTCGGCGGCGAACTGCCGGTCGCGGCCACGTACATCAACGAAATCACGCGTGCGCACGGCCGCGGCCGCTTCGTGCTGTTGTATGAAATCGTGTTTCCGATCGGTCTGCTGGTATCGATGGCGCTGGGTGCATGGCTCGTGCCGCGGTTCGGCTGGGAGATCATGTACTTCGTCGGCGGGCTGCCGTTGATCCTCGCGCTGGTGCTCACGCATCTCGTGCCGGAATCGCCGCGCTGGCTCGCCTCGCGCGGGCGCCTCCCGGAAGCCGGGCGCGCGGTCGGCGTGTTCGAATCGTCGGTGCGCGGCGAACTGCCGCCGGTCACGCAGGTGGCCGCGTACGACGAGATGGTCCGCCAGCACCCGAAGCGCCGGATGACCGACCTGTTCAGCGCCGCGTATCGCAAGCGCACGCTCGCGGTGGCGACGCTGTGGGCGACGTGCGGGTTCATCCAGTACGGGCTGTCCACGTGGCTGCCGACGATCTACAAGAACTTCTATCACGCACCGCTGCAGCTCGCGCTGAATCTCGCGGTGATCGGCTCGGTGATGGGCGTGCTCGGTTCGCTCGCGTCCGCATTGCTGGTCGACAAGCTCGGCCGCAAGCCGGTGATCGTGTGGTCGTTCGTGCTGTGCGCGCTGTCGCTGGCGTTCGCGGGCTTCTATCACGCGGCGTCGGTGTATGTCGTCGCGACCTTCTGCTCGCTGTCGCTGGGGTTGATGGCATCGGGCTTCATCACCGCATACGTCTATACGCCGGAGCAGTATCCGACGAGCATCCGCGCGTCGGGCTGCGGGCTCGGCAGCGCGTGGCTGAAGATCGCGTCGTTCGCGGCGCCGATGATCGTGCCGCACGCGATCATCGGCGGCAATCTCGCGCCGGCGTTCTACCTGATCGGCATCGTGCCGCTGATCGCGGCCGTGACCGTTCATTTCGTCGGGATCGAGACGAAGGGGAAAGTGCTCGAAGCGCTGGAGGCGTAAGCGCGGCCGGTCGCAACGGCTGACATGGGGGGCCCGGACATCGTCCGGGCCTTTCTGTTTTCCGGCGCTTGGGTTCGCGCCTGTTCGCGGACAGCCTGCGGCCGCGCTGGTTCGTCGCGGGCGGCACGGGGCTCGCGACGGTCCTGTCGATGCTCAGGCGCATGGCCGAGTATCAGGAGAGGGGCGACGCGCGGGAAATTGCCGTCGCGGCCGGCATGCCGGACGCGCAATTCGCGAGCGAGCGATTCACCGTGTGATGCGCGTGCCGCACGTTGCGGTGACGCAGGTGCGGCGCGTCATCCGGCGGGCGACTTGCCGAATGGCCGGGTCGAACGTACTCTTTGTCGACACCCCGGCCCACCCGCAGGTTAGCCACCATGCAAGCCCATCCTTTGCGTCTTTCCCCCGGCGACGATCTGCGCGCATCGATCGAGCAGGCGTTGCGTCGGCTCGACGCACACGCGGCATTCGTGATCCAGGGGATCGGCAGCCTGAATGTCGCGCAGCTTCGCTTTGCCGGTGTCGACGCGCCGACCGAACTGCGCGGCGACCTCGAAATCCTGACGCTGGCCGGTTCGGTCTCGCCGGACGGCGCGCACCTTCATATGTCGGTGTCCGACGCGAACGGCCGCGTATCGGGCGGACATGTCGCGCGCGGCTGCGTGGTGCGGACGACCGCCGAGATCCTGCTCGTGCTGTTGCACTCACATCGTTTCTCCCGTGAACCCGATGCAGGGACCGGGTTCGACGAGCTGGTGATTCGTCCGGAGCGAGGCTGATCGTGCACACGGTCCGGCGCATGTGACCGATGCGGCTTACCCTGGCACGAACACCCCCGTCGCCGCGATCGCCATCGCGAGCGTCGCGGCCCAGCCGCCCCATGCCAGCGCGCCCGTCACGGCGAACTTGCCCATGATGCGCCGGCTGCCGGCCATCAGCATCATCACGATCATGATCGGAACGGCGGTCACGCCGTTGATGACCGCACTCCAGTAGAGCGCGCGGATCGGGTCGAAATGCATGAACGTGATCGCGACGCCGCCGACGATCGCCAAGGCGATCACCGCATAGAATTCGGGCGCGACGCCGAGCCGCAGCGCGAGGCTGTTGCGCCAGCGGAAGCTGCCTGCGGCCGCATAGGCGGCCGAGCCGGCGAGCACCGGCAACGCCAGCAGGCCGGTGCCGACGATCCCGAGCGCAAACAGCATGTACGCGAAGTGTCCGGCAATGGGCTCGAGGGCGCGCGCGGCGTCGGCGGACGTCTTCACTTCGATGTGGTGCATGTAGAGCGTGGCCGCTGCCGTCAGCGTGATGAAGAACGCAATGACGTTCGATACGCCCATGCCGACCCAGGTATCGAAGTTGATTCGTCGCAACTGCGCGGGCGCCTGATGCGGTGCGCGCCGTAACGCATGCTGGCTCGGCTCCGCATGCAGTTCCTCGACCTCCTGCGACGCCTGCCAGAAAAACAGATACGGGCTGATCGTGGTGCCGAGCACGGCGATGACCGTGGTCAGATAGGCGGCGGTGAACTGGACATGCGGCCGCACGATCGCGCGGCCGACCTCGCCCCAGTGGACGGGCACGATGAGCGCCACCGCGACATACGCGAGCAGGACCAGCGCGATCCATTTGAGCAGACGCGCATAGCGGTCGTACGGCACGAAAATCTGCAGCACGACCGACACGCCGCCCAGGCAGACGACATAGAGTTCCTGAGGGCCATGCAGCAGAAGATTGACCGCCGCGCCCATCGCCGACAGGTCGGCCGCGATGTTGATCACGTTCGCGATCAACAGCAATGCCACGGCGCTGTAGAGCAGCCATGGCGGGTAGTGCGCGCGCATGTTCGACGCGAGGCCCTTGCCCGTCACGCGGCCGATGCGCGCGCTGACCAGCTGGATCGCCGTCATCAGCGGATAGGTCAGCAGCAGCGACCAGAGCAGTTCGAGTCCGAACTGCGCGCCCGCCTGCGAGTACGTTCCGATGCCTGACGGATCGTCGTCGGCGGCACCGGTGACGAGGCCCGGCCCGAGGCGCCGGAGCCATGTTGCCGCGCGCGGACGAGGCTGCGCGGTACCGAGGGACTCGTTGTCGTTCATGGCGGCGACCCGTGGGGAGGGGCAGTCGAGTCGCAATCGGCGTGCCCGGGCCGTCAGGCGGGCGGTGCCGGTCGGTCAATGCGTTCCGAATACCGAACACGGCGCAGCAGAAAACCGGCTTGGCCGATGTGGGGGAAGCCGGGGGGATGCGGGAGAAAACGGACTGCGCTCGTGAAAGCGTGCCGCCGGGCGGCGGCGAGAGCGACGCAGCTGGGGCGATACGCGTCGGCGTCAGCGAGCCGCCATCGCAACGTTCCGATCGGCGCGCCCGGTCACCAGGCAGCCGGACATGAACGCCTCGCGCTGGCTGTCGGCGGCCGCGTTGCCGAAGCCGCGGCTGAGCGCGTCGTATTTCACCTGCTCGGCGCCCTGCGAGCACGCCATCGGGCTGGCGTCGCGGCCTTGCGCGTGCAGCAGTGCCCGATCGCCGATCAGGTAGGCCAGCAGCGCGAAAAAGGCGATGTGCACCACTCGTCTCATGATTCGTCTCCTTGTTACGCAAGCGTAACGCGGACACGTTTCGGGAGGCACTTGGGGCTTCCCCCGGTAAACGTCTGCGGAAATGGCGGCAGGCCGCGGCGCTCGCATACCGCCTTCTGCCGCGCGAACGAGGAAAGGAGCGGTGGCCCGCCGCACCGACGCGCGATTGACGCGAGTTTGACGAATGTCAGGTTAGGGGCAGGGCGAGACGGTCGCGCCGGCAGTCAAAGCGATAGCATGAATGCATGTTTCAACGGAACGCGATGCGCGGCAAGCGATGCGCGCAGCGGCTCCGGACGCAGCAGGTACGTGCCGAACATCGCTATCGAAATAGTGAGGAATCCAAATGCTTAACGTCTCTTCCGTCCTGATCAGTCTCGCGCCGCTGTGGGCCATTCTGCTGATTGCATCTTCCGCCGCGACCTACCTCGTGTTCTGGCGCAAGGTCATCAAGTAAGCGCCGCACCGTTCATCGCACTGCCGTCACCGGCACATTCGAGATCCGCACGAGCCGGTCCATCACGCTGCGACGGAACATCGAAAGCATCGCGTGAAACGGATCCTGCCGCGGCGCGACGACGACGATTTCGTCGCAGCCGGTCTCGGCCGCGACGGCCGCGATCGTGTCGGCCACCGGCCCGACCTTCTTCACGATGCTGTACCGGACACCGGCTTCCCGCAGCACCCGCTCCGCCATCGCCAGATCGTCGCACGCGAACTTGTCCTCGATCGACTGTAGCCGCGACAGCGGGTGAAACGCCTCGAGCCGCGTCGACTCGAGCGGCGCCTGCACGTTGATCAGCACGATTTCGGATGCACAGCGTTCGCGATACAGAAAGGTCGCGTGGCGGACCGCCTGCAGCGAGCGGGGTGAATGTCCGACCGGAACCAGCAGTTTGAGCATGGAAAATGCTCCGTAGTCGAGATGTTCCCAGCGTAGTGCGCCGCCGGATCGCGCGACCTAAATAGATGGGGCGGGCGCGTAAAAATGTCGTCAACGTCCGTCGCCTCGTGTTGCGCCTATTAGAAATATAAGAAATTTAGGTTTATGCGCATAAACGTTTACACCAATCGGCCGGGCGGCAGCCCGACGCTGGCGGTCGAGCGGCGCACCCCCGCCGATTTAGTCGAATCCTCAATGAATCGCGGCGGAAAATATCGGAGGTCGAGCACCCGGCGTCGCGTAGAGTAGAGCATCGACCGCGGCCCGCCTTGGCCTCTTCCCGGCGCCTTCCCGGCCGTTCGCGACGGACGGCCGCCACCATGCGGCCCGCCATTCCATACCGATTCCAGGAGACCTCGCATGCCGCACGACGCCCCGCAGCTTCTCGCTCCCGCTTCCATCACCGTCGACCCGATCGTGCGCCTGTCGGCCGGCGAGCTCGCGTCGGCGATCCGCGGCAAGGCGGTTTCGTGCGTCGAGACGATGCGTGCATATCTCGATCACATCGAGCGCGTGAACGGCGCGGTGAACGCGCTGGTCTCGCTGCGCGAGCGCGCCGTGCTGCTCGCCGAAGCCGCGGAAAAGGACGCCGCGCTGGCCCGCGGCGAGTATCACGGCTGGCTGCACGGGATGCCGCAGGCGCCGAAGGATCTCGCGATGACCAAAGGGCTGCGGACGACCTACGGCTCGCCGATCTTCCGCGATAACGTGCCGCAGGCCGACTCGGTCGGCGTCGGTCGAATGCGCGCGGCGGGCGCGATCTTCATCGGCAAGACCAACACGCCGGAATTCGGCCTCGGCTCGCATACGTTCAACGAAATCCACGGCGCGACACGCAATCCGTACGACCTGACGAAGAGCGCGGGCGGCAGCAGCGGCGGCACGGCGGCGGCGCTCGCCGCGCGCATGCTGCCGGTCGCGGACGGCAGCGACTTCGGCGGCTCGCTGCGCAATCCGGCCGCGTTCTGCAACATCTACGGGTTCCGGCCGTCGCAGGGCCGCGTGCCGCGCTGGCCGGGCGTCGACGTGTTCATGCAGCAGCTCGGCATCGAAGGGCCGATGGGCCGCACGGTCGGCGACGTCGCGCAGCTGCTCGCGATTCAGGCCGGCTACGACCCGAACGATCCGCTGTCGCTCGCGGAGGATCCGGCCGTGTTCGCGAAGCCCCTCGACAAGGACCCGCGCGGCGAGCGCATCGCTTGGGTCGGCGACTGGAACGGTTATCTCGCGACCGAGCCGGGCGTGCTCGCGCAGTGCGAAAAGGGCCTCGCGACGCTGCGCGAGATCGGCTGCGACGTCGATGCGGCGCTGCCGGCGTTCGCGCCCGAGCGCATCTGGCGCCTGTGGCTCGCGCATCGGCATCTGCTGTCCGGTGGCGGGCTGCTCGCGCACTATCGCGATCCGGCACGGCGCGCGCTGCTGAAGCCCGAGGCGATCTACGAGGTCGAAGGGCTGCTCGCGATGCAGGGCGCCGAGGTGTTCGACGCGAGCATCGAGCGCACCGCGTGGCACCAGGCGGTGCTGAGCTTCTTCGACCGCTACGACTTCATCGCGGCACCGACCGCGCAGATGTTCCCGTTCGACGTCGAGCAGCGCTGGCCGAAGGAAATCGCGGGCCGCGCGATGGACACCTACCACCGCTGGATGGAAACGGTCGTGCCGTGGACCCTGGCCGGCTGCCCCGTGATCAGCGTGCCGGTCGGCTTCAACGACGCGGGGCTGCCGATGGGGATGCAACTGATCGGCCGGCCGCGCGCGGACCTCGCGGTGCTGCAGCTCGCGCGCGGCTACGAGCAGGCGGCCGACTGGGTCGGCCAGCGTCTGCCGGCGTGGATGGCTGTGTGATGCGCGCCGCGGCGTCGATCGCGGATTCCCGAAACAAGCGCGATTGACGCGGAAAAGGAACGAATCCGGACGCGTGCCCGGCATCGCGCGGCAAACGCGGACGAATGTGCGTGGCGAGTCGGGACGGCCGCGGAATTGCAAGCGGCCGTGGCGCGCGATTTCGTTTCGATGTGTTTCAGTCGTTGCGGCGGCGCGCGACGCGCTTCGACAATATCGGCCTCATTCATTCGGGCACGAGGCAAACAGATGAAGCATATTCGCGTGACGGGCAAGCAGCTGGCATCGGCGGGCATCGCACTCGGCATCCTGCTGGGCGCCAACGGCGCCGCGCATGCGCAGCTCGACCTGCAATCGATCGGCTCGGCGCTGCTCGGCGGCGGGCAGCAACAGGCCGCGCCCGCGCAGGGCGGCGTCGCGCAGCTCATGCAGGCATACGTCGGCGCGAATCAGCAGGTGCTGGCCGGCCAGTCGTCGCTCGCGTCGGCGATGGGGCTTACCGGCGCGGCCGGGCAGGCGCAGCAGGCCGCCAGCCTGCTCGGTGGCGGCAACGCGTTGACGCCGGCCGCGCTGTCGCAGATGGGCGGCGCGCAGCAGTCGGTGTCGCAGGCGCTCGGCCAGGCGTTCGCGAGCGGCGGCGCGACGCACGGCCCGGTCGACAAGCAGGCGTTCAGCAACGGCCTCGCATCGCTCGGCCAGGGCCTCACGCAGTATTCGCAGCTGCAATCGGGGCTCGGCAATCTCGGTTCGACCAGCGCCGCATCGCTGCTGCAGTCGGGCCTGAATCCGCAGAACATGCAGGCCGCGTCGTATATCGCGCAGAGCGCGCCGGGCCAGTTGCAGTCGCTCGCGTCGACGCTCAGCCAGGCCGTGCAGTTCGCGACGAGCCAGGGCATTTCGGTGCCGGCGGTCGCGTCGTCCGCGCTGAAGCTGCTGCCGTAACGTTGCCGCAAACCGCGCGCCGCGGTGCCGGCGGCGCGCGCGGATTCGGGATGGCCCTGCGCAACATGGGGATATCGCGCGATGCTATCGTTGCGTGTTCCCCGTTCCCGGTGCCGGTTCATGACTGACTCGTTCGACCTCCCGCGCTACTTCGCCCGCATTGGCTACGACGGCCCGGCCGAGCCGACGCTCGACGTGCTGCGCCGGCTGCATTTGCTGCACCCGCAGGCGATTCCGTTCGAAAACCTCAATCCGCTGACCGGCGCGCGTGTCGCGCTCGACCTGCCGGCGATCGTCGACAAGGTGATCGGGCGCCGCCGCGGCGGCTACTGCTTCGAACTCAACAAGCTCTTCTACACCGCGCTCACGACGATCGGTTTTCGCGTGACGCCGCTGATCGCGCGCGTGCGCTGGATGCGGCCGCCCGAGATCGTCACCGCGCAGACGCACATGCTGCTGCGCATCGATCTCGACGGCGCGGCGTGGCTCGCGGACATCGGCTTCGGCAGCGCGACGCTGACCGCGCCGCTGCGCTTCGTGCCGGGTGAGCGGCAGATGACGCCGCACGGCGCGTTTCGTATCGTCGGCGCGCCGGTCGACGGCGAATTCGACATGCAGTTCGAGATCCCCGACGGCTGGCAGACGACTTACCGCTTCTCGCTGAAACCGGCCGAGTGGATCGATTACGACGCCGCGAACTGGTTCACGTCGACCTATCCCGAATCGATCTTCGTGAACGACCTGATTGCCTGCCGCGTGCTGCCGGACGGCCGCGCGGCGCTGTTCAACACCGTGCTGACCTTGCGCGACGCGGCGGGCGCGGGGCGCACCGTCACCTTCGACGACGCGGCTGCGTGGGGCGCGTGCCTGCGCGACACGATCGGCATCGATACGACCGGCTTCGACCTCGACGCGCTGTTCGCGCGGGTGGCGGCGCGGTGAACTCGATATAAACACGTTGGAGCGGCGTCGACGTCCGCCGCGCCGCCGGCTCCGGTGTCCCGATTGAAATTTGCTGGATTGCTGGCATGCTAGCGCGCATGACCGACGAAGAAGTGAAGCAATTCAACGTGTATCTGCCGCTGGGCCTGATCCGGCGGGTCAAGCATCGCGCCATCGAAACGCAGCAGTCGCTGTCCGCGCTGGTGGCCGACGCATTGCGCGCGGATCTGGCGGCTCCGCCGCTGAGGGCCGGGCCGTCCACCACGGAGGAATGACATGTCATCCGAGCGAATCGAAGCCGTGTACCTGACGACGCACAACTGGGGCAACTCCGCGAAGTTCTTCCCGGCGCCGGGCAAGCCGGGCGCGTGAGGCCGCGACGATGACCGACCTCCATCATGACGCCCCCGACAGCACCGCCGCACGCGTCGCGCTGTGGCGCGCGCTGCACGTCGAACTCGATGCGCCGCCGCACGTGCTCGCCGACGAAGTCGGCCTGCGCCTGCTCGCGCCGGCGCCCGGCTGGCAGCAGCGCGGCGACATGGATCCGCGGTTCACGCGGCCGTTTCGCGCATCGATCGTCGCGCGGGCGCGCTTCATCGAGGATCTCGTCGTCGAGCAGGCCGCGCGGGGCGTGAGCCAGTACGTGATCCTCGGCGCGGGCCTCGACAGCTTCGTGCAGCGCCGGCCCGAGATGGCGTCGCGCCTGACCGTCTTCGAGGTCGATCCGCCCGCGCCGCAGGCGTGGAAACGCCGCCGGCTGACCGAGCTCGGCTTCGGCGTGCCGGACTGGCTGCGGTTCGTGCCGGTCGATTTCGAGGCGAAGCAGTCGTGGCGCGACGCGCTCGTGCGCGCGGGCTTCGATCCGGGCAAGCCGGCGGTCGTCGTGTCCACGGGCGTCAGCATGTACCTGACGCGCGACGCGAACGCGGCGGCATTGCGCGAAGCCGCGTCGCTCGCGCCGGGTTCGACGTTCGCGATGACGTTCCTGCTGCCGCTTGAGCTTGCCGATCCGGACGTGCGTCCGGGGCTCGAGATGGCCGCGAAAGGCGCCCGCGCGAGCGGCACGCCGTTCATCAGCTTCTTCCTGCCGGCGGAGATCTGCGCGCTCGCGACGGAGGCCGGCTTCGCGCGGGCCGGGCACGTGTCGGCCGCGGAACTTGCACGTCGCTACTTCGCCGATCGTACGGACGGCCTGCGCCCGCCGGACAACGCGGAAGAGTTGCTCGTCGCGACGGTGTGATCCCGGCGCGACCCGGGGTCACCCGTCACGCGCGTTCGAGCACGGCCATCTCGCGCACGACCACCAGCAGCACCGCGAGGCTTGCGCCGCCCGACGCGCGCAGGTCGGCGAGCAGGTGCTCGTAGCGCTGCAGCGCGGCTTCGCGGCGTTCGCGCCATGCATGGACGATCGTCTCGGGCGCCGTCGAATCGGCCGATTCCGCGAGCGCGCTGGTGGCGAGCGTGCGTTTGAGCCGTGCGATTTCCGCGAGCGCGGCCGCGCGCGCCAGCATGTCCCAGTGCGTCGGGGTCGGCAGCGTGGCCGCGCGTTCGCCGATCCACCCGTAGTTCAGCAGCGTGCCGAGCGAGAAGTAGACGCCCGCGACCAGTTCGAGGCTGCGATCGCAGGTCGCGGCCACTTCGGCGATGTCGAGCAGCGCGGCGGAGATGTCGCCGCTCGCGACGCGCACCGCGAGCGCGCTGTCGACGCCGGCATCGACCAGCACGCGCTGCCGCTCGGACAGCGCTTCCAGATCGTCGGCCGGCAGCAGCGACGGCAATTGCGGCGCGATGCGCTGCACCGCGTCGCGGCAGCGCGCGATCAGTCCGGCGACGCCGCCGTCGGCCACCGCGCCCGACTGCAGCTGCCGCAGGAACCACAGCGCCGCGCGCTCCAGCAGCCGCGCGACGTCGACGAACATGCGCGCCTGCACGTCGTCGGCGACGCGGTTGTCGAGTGCGTCGATGTCGCGCCATACCGCATCGAGATCGAACACGTCGCGCGCCATGATGCAGGCGCGCACGATGTCGCCCGGCTTCGCGTCGGTTTCCTCCATCAGCCGGTGCACGAACGCGCAGCCGACCCGGTTGACGAGCGCGTTGGTCAGGTGCGTCGCGAGGATCTCGCGGCGCAGCGGGTGGCGATGCATCGGTTCGCTGAAGCGCTGCTGCAGCGGCTTCGGGAAATAGTCGACGAGCATCGCGGCGACGAGCGGATCCTCGGGCACGTCGGATTCGAGCAGCGCGTCGTACAGCCACATCTTGCTGTAGGCGAGGAGCACCGCGCGCTCCGGCGACGTGAGGCCCTGCTTCGCGGCCTGCCGCTCGGCGATCTCGTCGTCGGTCGGCAGGAACTCGATCACGCGGTTCAGGCGGCCCGCGCGTTCGAGCCAGCGCATCAGGCGCGCCTCGGCGTCGAGCAGCTCGACGCCGTAGCGGCCCGCGATCGACAGCGCCTGCGTCTGGTAGTAGTTGTCGCGCAGCACGAGCAGCCCGACTTCGTCGGTCATTTCCGCGAGCAGGGCGTTGCGCTGCTTCTCGGTCATCTCGCCGTCGGTGACGACGAGCCCGAGCAGGATCTTGATGTTGACTTCGTGATCCGAACAATCGACGCCGGCCGAGTTGTCGATCGCGTCGGTGTTGATGCGGCCGCCGCGCTGCGCGAACTCGATGCGGCCGAACTGCGTGCAGCCGAGGTTGCCGCCTTCGCCGACGACCTTGCAGCGCAGGTCCGCGCCATTTACGCGTACCGCGTCGTTCGCGCGATCGCCGACCTGCTGGTGGGTTTCGCGCGCGGCTTTCACGTAGGTGCCGATGCCGCCGTTGTACAGCAGGTCGACCGGCGCCTGCAGGATCGCGCGGATCAGCTCGGTCGGCGGCAGCGCGTGCGCATCGATGCCGAGCGCGGCCTGCACGGCCGGCGACAGCGGGATCGTCTTCGCGGTGCGCGGATAGACGCCGCCGCCCGCCGAGATCACGGACGTGTCGTAGTCGGCCCAGCTCGAGCGTTCGAGCGCGAACATCCGCTGGCGCTCCGCGAAGCTCGTCGCCGGATCGGGGTTCGGGTCGAGGAACACGTGCCGGTGATCGAACGCCGCGACGAGCCGGATATGCGGCGACAGCAGCATCCCGTTGCCGAACACGTCGCCCGACATGTCGCCGACACCGACCACGGTGAAGTCGGTCGTCTGCGTGTCGATGCCCATCTCGCGGAAGTGCCGCTTCACCGATTCCCAGGCGCCGCGCGCGGTGATCGCCATCTTCTTGTGGTCGTAGCCGACCGAGCCGCCGGATGCGAATGCATCGTCGAGCCAGAAGCCGTATTCGTGCGAGATCGCGTTCGCGTAGTCGGAGAACGTGGCCGTGCCCTTGTCGGCCGCGACGACGAGATACGGATCGTCGGGGTCGTGCCGCACCACGTCGGGCGGCGGCACGATTGCGTTGCCGGCGAGATTGTCGGTCAGGTCGAGCAGGCCGCGCAGGAACGTCTGGTAGCACGCGACGCCCTCGCGCATCCACGCTTCGCGATCGCTCGGCGGCGGCGGATTCTTCACGACGAAGCCGCCTTTCGAGCCGACCGGCACGATCACGACGTTCTTCACCATCTGCGCCTTCATCAGCCCGAGCACCTCGGTGCGGAAGTCCTCGCGACGGTCGGACCAGCGCAGCCCGCCGCGCGCGACGCGCCCGCCGCGCAGGTGCACGCCCTCGACGCGCGGCGAGTACACCCAGATCTCGAACATCGGCTTCGGTTCGGGCAGGCCGGGCACCTTCGCCGGATTGAACTTGAACGACAGATACGGCTTCGATTCGCCGTTCGCGTCGTGCAGGAAATAGTTGGTGCGCACGGTCGCGTTGATCACGCCGAGGAACTGGCGCAGGATCCGGTCCTCGTCGAGGTTGGGGACCTGGTCGAGCGCCGTCTCGATCGCCTTCAGCACGCGTTCGACCTGCACGTCGCGCGTGCCGCCGGTGGCCGGGTCGAAGCGCAGCAGGAACAGCTCGACGAGCTGTCGTGCGATCGCCGGGTTGCCGGTCAGCGCGCGCTCGATGTACGCGTCGCTGAAGGTCGAGCCGACCTGCCGCAGGTATTTCGCATACGCGCGCAGGATCGTGACCTCGCGTGCGCTCAGGTGCGCGCGCAACACGAGACGGTTGAAGTCGTCGTTCTCGATCCGGCCGCTCCAGATGCGATCGAACGCGTCCTCGAACAAGTCCTTCACGCGCTCGATGTCGAATTCGGTATCGTCCGCGAGTTCAAGGCCGAAGTCGTGCACCCACGCGGGCGCGGCATCCTGCGTCTGGATCCGGTACGGCCGCTCCTCGTCGACGCGCACGCCGAGATGCTCGAGCATCGGCAGGCTGCGCGACAGCGCGATCGGGTCGCCCGCGCGATACACCTTGAAGCGGAACGCGCGGGCCTCGGCCTCGATCGGGCGATACAGGTTCATCGCGAGCTGGCCCGACTCCTTCACGCGCTCGATCAGTTCGATGTCGCGCACGGCCGTGCGCGCCGGGTAGTCGTCGCGATAGCCGGCCGGGAACGAGTCCGCATAGCGCTGCAGCAGGCGGTTGCCTTGTTCTTCTCCGAAGGCGTCGAGCAGCGCGTCGGCGAGATCGTCCTGCCAGCGGCGCGTGACTTGCACGAGCCGCGTTTCGAGTTCGCGCGTGTCGACGTCGGGCATCGTGCCCGGTTCGGCATGGACAACGAAATGAATTCGCGCGATCGCCGATTCCGACAGCAGCGGCGTGAATTCGACGTTCACGCCGTTGTACGCGTCGACGAGCAGCTTCGCGATGCGGCGGCGCAGGTCGGTGTTGTACTTGTCGCGCGGCACGAACGCGAGGCACGACACGAAGCGGTCGAAGCGGTCGCGCCGCACGAACAGGCGCGTGCGCTGATGTTCCTGCAGGCGCAGGATGCCGAGCGCGATGTCGTAGAGCTGGTCTTCGTCGGCCTGGAACAGTTCGTCGCGCGGATAGGTTTCGAGCACCGTCACCAGCGACTTGCCGAGATGTCCCTTCGGCAGGAAGCCCGCACGCTTCACGATGTTCGCGCATTTGCGGCGCACGATCGGAATATCGGTGTACGAACCGAAATAGGACGTCGACGTATACAGCCCGATGAAGCGGCGTTCGCCGCTCACCTTGCCGTCGGCGCCGACGAGTTTGACGCCGACGTAGTCGAGATAACCGGGCCGGTGCACGGTCGCGCGCGAGTTCGCCTTGGTCAGGAAGATGGGCCAGGGGCCGGTGATGATCTCGGCGGCGGCCGGCGGCAGCGGCGTCACATCGGGCGCGCCGGGTGCGCGCAGCGATTCGCGCAACAGGCCGAAGCCGGAGCCTTCGACGCCGCGCAGGCTGAAGCCCGTGCCGTCCGACACGAGCGCGTAGTCGCGCTGTCCGAGGAACGTGAAGTGATCGGCGGCCATCCATTCGAGGAACGCGCGCGCCTCGATGTCTTCCGCGGTGGATTCGCGGGCCTTCATGTCCTTGATCGTCGCGCGCGCGATGTCGACGATCTTCGGCCAGTCCTCGACCGACGCGCGCACGTCGCCGAGCACGCGCGCGATGTCGTCGCGCAGCGTGTCGAGCAGCGCGGCGTCGCCGCAGCGGTCGACTTCGAAGTGGATGAACGATGCGAGTTGCGACTGGCCGTCGCCGGGCGTCGCGCCACCGGCGTCGACACGCTCGATTCCGCCGTTGCCGCCGCGCCAGATGCGGAACACCGGGTGCAGCGCGGAATGCAGCGCGAGCCCGAGGCGATTGACGGCCATCGTCACCGAGTCGACCAGGAACGGCATGTCGTCGTTGACGATCTCGATCACCGTGTGGTCCGAGTGCCAGCCGTGCTGTTCGAGGATCGGGTTGTAGACGCGCAGCCGCTCGCTGCCGGGCACGAATTTCTGGGCGGTCTGCCAGTGCGCCATCGCGGCGCCGTAGAGGTCGGCGATGCTGCGATTCTGCAGATCGTCGGCGTCGACGAAATCGTAGTAATGACGCAGGAACGGTTCGACGATCCGGAACGTGGCTTCGGGCAGGCGCCCGCGCGCGAATTCGACGACATCGGAGAGCAGGTGTGCGACGACTTCCTCGTTCTTCGCTTCCATGGCGGTCTCCCGGGTGGCCATTGGCTGCTGCGTGTGTTCGGCATTATGCGCCGATTGATGTGCCGGTTGCGTGACGAAGCGATGTGCGGGCGCACAACGCGGAGCAGGGAAGGGAGGCCGCATGCAACGCCGGCAGCCGGCGTCGCATGGGAGGTCGGGCCGGCGCCGGCGGCTTCAGAGCGGGGTGCCGCGCGGAGAGCGGATTCATGATGTCGGGCAGCATCGTGGGCCGCAGCGGCGACACGAATTCGCGGCAGGCGCCGGATTCGTGTCGCGGGCGGGCCTCGTCGACCCGCCGAAGCGATCGATCCGGTTGCGCGCCCATCGAAAGGATCATGTCGTTCAGTGCGGCGGCGATACGCAGCGCGTGGAGCATGCGGTAGCCCGAGCGCGCCGCATCGTGCGGTGCGTGTGTCCGGATGTCACCGCGATGTCACCACAATTCGAACGCACGTCGCCAGGCAGGTTCCACCGGCGCCGAACTTGCCGGTATCAGCGCTCGTCGCTCCACAGCTTGCCGGCCGTCGCCCAGTTTTCCTTCTTCACGTCGGCGAGAATGATGTCGACGGAGCCCGGGTCGCAACCGAGCGTCTCGCACGTAACGCGCGTGATCGCTTCGACGAACGCGCGCTTCTGCTCGACCGTGCGGCCTTCGAACAACTGGATATTGAAAGTCGGCATGACTGAATGCTCCGATGGTTGGGGGTGAACGATTCGTCGGGAGAGTGGCGATGGCGCCGTCAGTCGCGGTACGACGGATCGATCCGGTCGAGGCGGCGCAGCAGCGCCGGCCATTCCAGTTCGCCCTCGATCGCGCCGCCGTCGCGCAACTGCCCGGCCGTGCGGTCCGCGACGGCCGGCTCGGGCAGCACGAGCGGCCCGCCGCCCGCCTGCGCGCGTATCTGGATGTCGCAGGCCTTGATCAGCGTATCCATCAACACATACGCCTCGGCAACGGTCCGGCCGACAGTCAGCGTGCCGTGGTTGCGCAGCAGCATCGCGGATTTCGCGCCGAGGCTGGCGGTCAGTCGCGCGCCTTCGGCCGGCGAGAACGCGAGCGCCTCGTAGTCGTGATACCCGAGATCGCCGTGAAACCGCAGCGCGTGCTGCGACGCGGGCAGCAGCCCGTCGCGCTGGATCGACACGGCGATGCCGGCCGTATTGTGCAGGTGCATCACGCAGACGGCGTCCGGCCGCGCGGCATGCACGGCCGCGTGCAGCGCGAAGCCGGTCACGTTGACCGCGTGTTCGCCGTCGCCGATCCGGTTGCCGGCCAGGTCGATCTTCACGAGATTCGATGCGCGGACCTCGTCGAACGTGAGGCCGAACGGGTTGATCAGGAAATGCCCGGGCTCGCCCGGCACCGTCGCGGACAGATGCGTGTAGATCAGGTCGTCCCAGCCGTTCAGCGCGACGAGGCGATACGCGGCGGCGAGATCGACGCGCAGCCGGCGCTCGGCGTCCGAGATCGGGCCGCCGGGCTTCACGGTGTCAGGACGGTGTGCGAATGACGACATCGGGTTCTCCGAGGGTGAAACGGCGCGTGACGATCACCGTGATCCATGACGCGAGCGCGAACGGGGCCGTGAACGCGGGGAGGCCCGCGCGCGTTGCGAGCCACTGGAGCAGCGCCGCGAGTGCGGCGGCCGCGAAAGCCGCGCGCGGGCCGCGCGACATCAGCGCAAGCGCGGCGAGCGCGCCGTTGAAGCCGAGCAGGCCGTCGGCGAACGACGCGCCGTTCGCGCCGGACGCGACCAGCAGCACGGTCGACACGATCGCGCCGCCGAGCGCGAACGCGGCCGCGCGGCGCGACGCGACGGCGAGGCCCGCGACGATCAGCATGCCTGCCCACGGGCCTTGCGCGAAGGTGGTCTGTGCGATGCCCGAAAGCACCGCGTCGGCGATGGAAGGCAGCGTAAGGGGCGCACCTGCCGCCGCGTCGGTCGCATGCTGCGATGCGACAAACGGTAGCCACAGCGCGGTGATGACGAGGCATGGGCTCGAATACGGGCACTGGCGCCAGCGGGCGAGCGGCACGCGCATCGCGCGCTGCACGAGCGCCGCGCCGATCGAGACCGCCGGCACCAGCGCGATGGCGGCAAGCGAAGACGGGGCGAACAGCACGGCGATCAGCGCGGCGAGCGCGCCATTGAAGCCGTGAAGCCCCTGTTCGACGTCGCGGCGCTCCGTGCCCGTAAGCACGGCGGTCATGCTGGCGGCGGCCGAGCCGACCAGCGCCGCGGACGCAAGCCGCAAGTCGGTCAGCGCCAGCGCGGCGAGCAGCAGCGCGCCGGTGACTGCATTCGCCTGCAGGACGATCTGCCCGATGCCGCGCAGCAGGGTGCGCAGGTCGATCGACGGCGAGGCAGGGCGGGCGGTAGGCATGGCGGCGGTGGAGCAGGACGAGCCGCGAGCATAGGACACAATCCCGTGCACCGGAATAGGGAATTCTGGATAGTCAGGATTTGTGGCGGATGCCCCGAATTGGGGAATGACGATGCTCGGGGGCTGCCGCATTGGCATTTTCGGGCGAATTGCGGTTTCGGACGTGAATTCGGGCAATGGCCGGTTCTTTTGGCCCAGGTACGCGTCGGGTTCACGTCTTCGATCGGGATTCGTGCGACGATCCCCTGCATCGGACCAACCGGGAGGCGAAGGAATGCGCGAGGTGCGTTGGGCGTCGCTCGAGGGCGACGGAGTCGAACATCTGACGTTCGACCGGAGTGGCGGCGGCATCGTCGTCGAAAGCGCGGTGGTCGGCCAGCGGTACGGCCGCGCATACGGGCTCGCGTATCGTGTCGAGTGCGATCCGCACTGGCGCGTGACGTACGCGGTGCTCAAGGTGATGGGCGGCGGCACGCTGGAACTGCACGGCGACGGCGCCGGGCACTGGCGCGACGGGTCAGGCCGTGCGCTGCCGGAACTGGACGGCTGCGTCGACATCGACATCGCGGCGACGCCGTTCACGAATTCGCTGCCGATCGGCCGCCTCGGTCTTGCTCGCGGCGAGCGGCGGCCGATCGACGTCGCATACGTGTCGACGCCGGACCTGAAGGTGACGCCGGTCAAGCAGGCGTATGCGTGCATCGAGCCTGGCCGGCGCTACCGCTACGAAGGCATTTTCCGGAACTTCACGGCGGAAATGGACATCGACGCCGATGGGCTCGTGATCGATTACGAAACGCTGTTCAAGCGCCTGCCGGCGCTGACGGGGCGCTGAATGGTGGCGTTCGCAACCGCCGGCCTTTCATACACCGCCGCGAACCGGTCGATCCGCGCCGCGATCAACTCCGGATTGCGCATGACGATCCAGTGCGCGCCGTCGATTTCCTCGCGCACGTGCTCCCCGAGCCAGCGATCGAGATCGACCGACATTTCGGGTGTCACGTAGCGGTCGCGCACCGGCACGAGGATCTGCACCGGCGCCTGCGCATACCGCTCGCGCGGCTTTCTCGCCCGCGCGAGGAAGTTCGCGCGGTAAAGCTGCAACCCGTTCAGCGCGTTCTTCAACTGCGCCGGGTCGCGCTCCGGCCGCACGCGCTCGGTCAGCTGCAGCCAGCGCGGCCACAGCGCGGCGCCGCCGAGGCGCCACACCAGCGACGGCACGACCGGCAGATGGAAGAACGCGATGTACCACGACTTCAGGCTTTGCCGGAGCCGCATCTTCGCGCGGAACACGTGGTCGAGGCATGGGCCGGAGATCGACGTGTACGACGCGATCCGGCCGCGGAACGCAGGATCGGTCACGGCCTCCCAGCACTGGATCGACCCCCAGTCGTGACCGACCAGATGGAACGGCCGGTCGCCGCAGGTCGCGTCGGCCACCGCCTTCAGGTCTTCCGCGAGCCGCGCAAGTGTGTAGTCCGCGCGGCGGCGCGGCGCATCGGACGCGCCGGCGCCCCGCACGTCGTACGCGATCACGCGATAGCGCTTCGCGAGCCGCGCGCGGACCGATGTCCACACGGCCGCCGAATCGGGATAACCGTGCACGAGGATCAGCGGCGGCGCGCGCCGCGGTCCGCTGACGTAGACGGCGAGTTTCACGTCGCCGGAGCGGACGGTCAGCATCTCGTGTGCGCGCGCCATGACGTCATGCCTGCGGAACCGGATGCAGCGGCACGCGGCGCGGGGCGGCCTGCGCGGCATGGCGCGCGTTGGTCGCGTCGATGTTCGCGAGCAGCGTGTCGAGCCCTTGCAGGTACTGATGGTTGTCGTGGTCCCATGGATGGAAGCCCGGGCGGAAGTAGTCGAGCCATTCGCGCGCGATGCTCGGGAACACGCCGTGCCTCGGGCTGTACAGGTACTTCACGAGGCGCCACATGCCGCCGAATCTGCCGTGTTCGCGACGGTGCGCGCGCATCAGGCGAACGTGGAAGTCGAACACGATCGCCCAGAACAATACCGTCGTCGTCAGCATCGTGCCCGTGCGCAGCAGGTAGCTGCCGAGGCCAGGCTTCATCACGGCGTTCCATACGTCGTACGACACCGCCTTGTGCTCGGTTTCCTCCATCGCGTGCCACATCCACATCTGCTGATAGCCTTCGACCGATCCGTCGATCCGGTGTTCGTGGCCCGACAGCAGCTGGTTCGCGAGGATCGCCGTGTAGTGCTCGAGCGCGATCGTGATCGCGAGCTGCATCGAATGCGGCAGCGTCTTCTTGAAGAAGCCGAGGATCGTCCACAGCCGCTTGTCGAGCTTGTGCGCGGGCAAGCCGGACGACTGCAGCAGATCGTTGTACTCGATGTGCTCGCGCGTGTGCATCGCTTCCTGACCGATGAAGCCGAGCACCTGCTTCTTCAACTCCGGATCCTCGATGCGGTCGCGGTAATTGCGCACCGAATCCATGAAGAAGCGCTCGCCGGCCGGGAACAGCAGCGACAGCGCGTTCATGAAGTGCGTGACGGGCACGCCCTGGACGTGCCAGTCCTTCGCGCGTTCGGGCGGCAGCGCGAAACGGATGTCGCGCCGCACCGGCATCATGTTCGGGGTCCTCATGATTGTTCTCCTCCCTGATTGCCTGCATTGTTGTAGGTGGCGTGAAGCGGTGCGGCCGCCGGTGCGCCGTAGCGGGCAGCGGCGCGGCGGGCCTTCGCGGCCTCGCGGCGCGTCGCGAGCACGACGAGCGCCTGGTACGCGGCCGGCAGGGTGCGCGCCATCCAGTCCGCCGCCTTCGCATCGCGGCCGATCAGCACGCGGCGCTTGTTCTTGCGCACGCCGGCGAGGATCGTGCGCGCGGCGTCGTCGGCGGTCGTGATGAAGAACTTCTCGAAGCTGTCCTTGCCTTGCTGCTCGCTCTCGACGATGAAGCCGACCATGTTCTTCGCGACGCGGCTCGATTGCGCGATGTTGGTGCGGATGCCGCCCGGATGCACGCAGGTGGCCGACACGCCGCACTTCATCATGTCGAGTTCCTGCCGCAGCGATTCGGTGAAGCCGCGCACCGCGAACTTGGTCGCGTTGTAGCCGCTCATCCCCGGCTGCGCGAAGATCCCGAAGATGCTCGACGTGTTGATCACGTGACCGTCGCCCGATGCCTTCAGGTGCGGCAGGAACGCCTTCGTGCCATGCACGACGCCCCAGAAATTGATGTTCACGATCCACTCGAGATCGCCGTATTCCATGCCTTCGATCGTGCTCGACAGCGCGACGCCAGCGTTGTTGAAGATGAGGTTGACCTTGTCGTGTTCCTGCGCGGTGTCGTCGGCCCACGCGAACATCGCGTCGCGGTCGCCGACGTCGAGCACGTGCGTCGACACGCGCACGTTCGGCGCGATCGCGCGGACGATCCGTTCGGTTTCGGCGAGGCCGACGCCGTTCTTGTCGGCGAGCGACACGTGGCAGCCGGCCTGCGCGAGTTGCACGGCGAGCGAGCGGCCCATGCCCGAGCCCGCGCCCGTGATCGCGGCGACCTTGTTGGCGAAATCTCTCATGTCGGTGGCTCCTTGTCTGACTCAGGCCGCTTCGGCGGAAGCGGCGGGCGCGACGGCGGGCCGCGCGCTCGTGTCGTGGTGCGGCGCGCGATACGCGTGGTAATCGGCGATCGAGAAGTGCGCGGTCGCCTGGCGGAAGCGCCAGGTGAAGCCCGGCCACAGCGTCGTGTTCTTGCCGGTGCGCGGATCGAGGTACCAGCTCTTGCAGCCGCCCGTCGACCAGATCGCCTTCTTCAGCTTGCCCTGCAGGTCGCTGTTGAACTGCGCCTCGACGAGCGGGCGCACCTCGATCGCATCCGCGCGTTCGCGGTGCATCGCGTTCAGCGCGCCGAGGATGTATTCGATCTGCGACTCGATCATGAACACCATCGAGTTGTGGCCGAGGCCGGTGTTCGGGCCGACGATCATGAAGAAGTTCGGATAGCCCGGCAGCGTCGTGCCGAGATACGCGTGCGCGCCGTCGCGCCAGGCGTCGACGATGTCGAGGCCGCCGCGGCCGACGATCGCGCCGCGCGGAAACGGATCGGCGACCTGGAAGCCCGTGCCGTAGATCAGGCAGTCGACTTCATGGCGGCGGCCGTCGGTCGTCACGACCGCGTCGGCTTCGATATGGTCGATGCCGGTCGTGATCACGTCGACGTTCTTGCGCGACAGCGCCGGGTAGTAGTCGTTCGAGATCAGCACGCGCTTGCAGCCGAGCGTGTAGTTCGGCGTGACGGTCTTGCGCAGTTCCGGATCGGGAATTTGCTTGCGGATATGGCGCAGCGCGAGCTTCTGCACGTTCTTCATCAGCGACGGATGGATCGCGAAGCCGAGCACGCGCGATTCGAGCATCCAGTAGATGCTGCTGCGCACCGCCTTCTGCGTGAACGGCAGCGTGCGGAACAGCCATTTCTCGAAGCGCGTCAGGTTGCGGTCGGGCTTCGGCATGATCCACGGCGGCGTGCGCTGGAACAGCGCGAGTTCCTTCACGCGCGGTGCGATCTGCGGCACGAACTGGATCGCGCTCGCGCCGGTGCCGATCACCGCGACGCGCTTGCCTTCGAGCGCGTAGTCGTGATCCCACTGCTGCGAATGGAACGCGCGCCCCTTGAAGTTCTCGACACCGGGAATCGCCGGCAGCGCGGCGCGCGACAGCCCGCCCATCCCCGATACCAGCACGCGTGCCGACAGCCGCTTGCCGTTCGCGAACGTGAGGCGCCAGCGTTGCGCGGCCTCGTCGTATTCGGCGCGCTGCAGCTCGTGGTTCAGGCGCAGGTGCGGGCCGACGCCGAAGCGCTGCACGCAGTCTTCCAGGTAGGCGCGGATCTCGGGCTGCGGCGCGAACATGCGCGTCCAGCGCGGGTTCGGCGCGAACGAGAACGAATAGACGTGCGATTGCACGTCGCAGGCACACCCGGGGTAATGGTTGTCGCGCCATGTGCCGCCGACCGACGCCGCCTTCTCGAGCACGACGAAGTCGGTCACGCCTGTCTGCCGCAGGCGAATGGCCATCCCGAGACCGGCGAAGCCGGTGCCGATGATGGCGATGTCGGTGGTTTCGTCCGGGCCGTCGTGGCCGGGCGGGCCGAAAGGCAACGTGCGAGCATTCATCCGGGTGTCTCCGATTTGGCTCATTTTCGAATGTTACATTGTTTGATGTAACGATAGTGGGTGAACCCGGAAACCGCAAGAGGCTAGAAGCGGCGCTCTAAGGGCCGGAAGCCGCGTGGGAAAAGGCTCAGCGGGGTTTGGAACGGAGCGGTTTCCGCATTGCGGAATGCGCGGAAACGGCCGTCGGCAGGGCGGGAGAGGCGGCAGACGAGGCCGCCGACGCACGGCGGCCTGTTTGAAACACTATCGGGGAC
Organism: Burkholderia sp. RF2-non_BP3; assembly: GCF_001522185.1. NCBI lineage: Bacteria > Pseudomonadati > Pseudomonadota > Betaproteobacteria > Burkholderiales > Burkholderiaceae > Burkholderia > Burkholderia sp. RF2-non_BP3. The sequence goes on from NZ_LOSU01000010.1 coordinate 76,705, forward strand.
GGATCGAGCGGGCGGCCGTCTCATGGAAAACCCCGGCGACGATCGTGACCTGCGCGAGCGCATAGAGGCCCCAGATCAGGTAGTCGATGCCGGGAAAGCCGCCGAGGAAGCGCCCGACGCCGATCAGCGTGTCGGAGCCGACGAAGATCAGGCTGCCGACGGCGACCAGCGGGCAGTGCGTACGGGCGGCGAGCGCGAAGCTCGCCATCGCGCACAGCACGAGCATATAGACGGCGACCGGCGCGAGCAGCTCGCCCAGGTGCGGAAGGAATGCCGCGTAGAACGCTGGCGCGGCGATCCACAGCCCGATCAGCGCGAGGATGCGCCAGCCGTGCGGCCGCGCGCGCCAGCGCACGAAGATCGCGCAATAACACAGATGCGTGAGCAGGAACGCGCCGAGGCCGAGGACGAACGACAGCGGCCAGTCGGGCAGCGCGAGCAGCACGTCGCCGAGCACGGCCGTGGCGAGCGCCGCGCACAGCCACGCACGTTCGCGCGGTGCCGCGCAGGTGCTGCCGGCTGCCAGCAGCAGGATGCCCATCGCGGCTTTCGCGACGGCCTGGCCGGGATAGGGCGCGGCGGCGAGCGACAGGCCGTAAAGCAGCGCGGCGGCGACGGCGAGCGGCCAGAGCCGGCGATAGGTGGCGGGAAGCATGACGATCAAGGCGGGTGTCTCCGGATTGTTGTTGTCCGCGGTGGACGGCGCGCCGTCGTGGGCGCGGCTGCCGGCCATTATCCGGAAGAACGGGCGGGTAAAAACCGGCGAATCCTTCTAGGCGCGGCATGGCGATGGTGCAACGGTGCGGCCGTGAGGCGGTGCCGGTTCGGGGCATGCGGCGTCGGCGCACCTGCCGCCGCGCCGGTTGTTCCGATGCGTTTGCCCCGGTCGAACCGGGGCAGCGCCGAGATTTCGGCTTGCTATCATCGCCGCGTATCGACGTTGTCCCGCCCGGCCGCGCTACAGGGTTCGCAGGCCGGCGCGGCGGCCGCGCCCGGCGAGGGCATGCCGCCGCGTTTTCAATGAATCCGTGCCGGGTCCCGCCAGCGCACCGATGCAATGGCAGGGCCCGGTCTTCATGACCAACAGGTTCGACATGACCGAACTGCTCCACGGCGACGGCGCGATCCGTCGCACGACGCCATACGGCTCCTCGATCGAAAACACCTATGCGGGCGTACTGTCGTTCATGCGCCGCAACTATTCGCGCGTGCTCGACGGCGTCGACGTCGCGATTTCCGGCGTGCCGCTCGACCTCGCGACGACCTATCGCTCGGGCGCGCGGCTCGGGCCGGCCGCGATCCGCGCGGCGAGCGTGCAGCTCGCGGAGCTCCATCCGTATCCGTGGGGCTTCAATCCGTTCGACGATCTCGCGGCCGTCGATTACGGCGATTGCTGGTTCGATGCGCACAACCCGCTGTCGATCAAGCCGGCGATCGTCGAGCATGCGCGCACGATCCTGCGCTCGGGCGCGAAGATGCTGACGCTCGGCGGCGATCACTACATCACGTATCCGCTACTGGTCGCGCACGCGGAGCGCTACGGCAAGCCGTTGTCGTTGATCCACTTCGATGCGCACTGCGATACGTGGGCCGACGACGAGCCGGACAGCCTCAATCACGGCACGATGTTCTACAAGGCGGTGAAGGAAGGGCTGATCGATCCGGCGATGTCGGTGCAGGTCGGCATCCGCACGTGGAACGACGATTTCCTCGGGATCGAGCGGCTCGATGCCGCGTGGGTGCATGAGCATGGCCCGCGCGCGGCGGTGGAGCGGATCGTCGACATCGTCGGCGCGCGGCCCGCTTATCTGACGTTCGATATCGACTGTCTCGATCCGGCGTTCGCGCCCGGCACGGGGACGCCGGTCGCCGGCGGGTTGTCGTCCGCGCAGGCGCTCGCGATCGTGCGCGCGCTCGGCGCGGTGAATCTGGTCGGCGCGGATGTCGTCGAGGTTGCGCCTGCTTACGATCACGCGGACATCACCGCGATCGCCGCTGCGCATGTTGCGTGCGATTTGCTGTGTCTGTGGCGGCAGAAGAAGGTGGCGGGGCGTTGAAGCGGGGTAGGCCGGTGGGCACGGCGATGCAATGCAGAAGGCCGGCGGGCCGCCGGCCTTCTTTCATGTGTTGCGCGCAACTGCGGCGGATCACTGGCGGTGGGTGGAATGCGTGTCGCGCATGTCCCGTGGAGGGTGCTTCCCGACTTACATGGTGTTGCCATTAACCCCGCGTGTCGACCCAGTTGCGTGCCCAGCGTGCCGAGTGTTGCAGCGCCTGTTTTTCGCTCGGGAAGTAATCGAGTGAATAGAACTGGTAGCGGCCTTCGCCGTGCGAACTATCCGTGCGTTCGAGCAGGAGGTTGGATGAAAAGCTACCGTCGGGCAGGCGATGCGCCGAGGGTTGGACGGCATAGCCGTTGTACTGTTGAATTCGTTTGGTTTGCATTTTAATTTTAATGATGTTCGAGTGCGCCCGTGCCGTGCGAAATGTGCACCGATTCAAAGCCATTGCGAGCTGAATCTAAAGCAATCGGAAAGCGCAAAAAAGGCGTTGCTGCCGGAGGGGAGAGTGAAGTGCAACGAGGCATGTGGCGCGTGGCAAGCATGCTGAACGAGCAGATGCAGCCAAGGGCGTTCGCACCAACGTTAGGAGACGATGCTCCGTGAGGGTGTCGCTGCGACCCGGCATCCGTCGCGGGAGGCCGGGCCCTTCAAACTTACAGCGGCGTGATGTTGGCCGCTTGCAGACCCTTCGGGCCTTGCTTCGTTTCGAAGCTTACTTTTTGATTTTCAGCGAGCGTCTTGAAGCCGTCGGCTCGGATTTCGGAGAAGTGAGCGAAAAGGTCGTCGCCGCCCTTGTCCGGCGTGATGAAGCCAAAGCCTTTGCTGTCGTTGAACCACTTGACGATACCGGTATCCATGATAATTCCTTGAGAAAACAATACGAAGATCAGCTCTGTTGAAGAGCGCTTGAAGCGTCAAGGAGGGAGAGGACAACGAATACCGCTGGGGGAGCGAGAAATTGATGGACAGCAATCGGACTTCTTGGACTTCGGCGTACACACTAACTTCTGGCGATTCCGGAGTCAATGGATAACTTGTAACTGTGTTATTTGGCAGTCCGTTTGAGGTCAGGAAGTCTGGCCCGACGCATGGCCGACGCGGAGAGAAACACTCCGACCCTGGTGTGGCCGAGTGCGTCCCTTCCGATGTGCGTTTCCTGGAGTAGATGGCACCCATCGGCCTGTTCCGAATGAGCCGCGCGCCGCGCGTTACTTCGCCGCCAGCGCAGTTGTCACGCGCTTGTCCGTCCACGCGTTATCCGCGACGCTCAGCTTCTGCGGAATCAGCTTCGCGGCGTAGAACGCATCGGCCACCCCCTGCTGCACCGCGACGATCTTCTCGTCGACCGGCACCGCACCGAACGGCACACGCTTGAGCCACGTTTCCACGAGCGGCAGCGGCAGCCCGACCTTCGGCGCGATCAGCGCGGCGGTTTCGGCCGGGTGCCCGTTGACCCACAGCCCCGTCTCACGCGCCTGCTTCAGGATCGCGCCGACCACGTCGGCATGTTGCTCCGCGAAATCACGCGTCGCCTCGTAGAAGTTGTTCGCGGGCGTGAGGCCCGTGTAGTCGGACAGCGTGCGGATCTTCAGCGAATTCTGCGCGGCCGCGTAGTACGGGTCCCACACGGCCCACGCGTCGACGTTGCCGCTCTCGAACGCGGCGCGCGCGTCGGCGGGCGGCAGGTATACGGGGCGGATTTCGTCGTAGCGCACGCCGGCTTTTTTCAGCGCTTCGAGCAGCAGGTAGTTCGCGCTCGAGCCTTTCTGCAGCGCGACCTTCTTGCCGCGCAGGTCGGCGAGCGAGCGGACCGGCGAATCGGCTTTCACGAATACGGCTTCGTTGTGCGGTGACGGCGGTTCCGCGCCGACGTACACGAAGCGCACGCCGGCCGCTTGCGCGAACACCGGCGGCGGCGCGCCCGTATAGCCGAAGTCGATGCTGTTCGCGTTCAGCGCCTCGAGCAGTTGCGGGCCGGCCGGGAATTCGAACCACTGGACGTTGTAGCCGAGCGGCTTGAGGCGCGCTTCGAGCGACCCCTGCGCCTTGATGACCGACAGCAGGCCGGCCTTCTGATAACCGATGCGCACGACCTTGTCGGCGCCGCCCTGCGCGAACGCCGACGTGGCTGCTGCGGCGACGAGCGCCGTCGCGGCGGCGCGGGTGATCCAGCGGGTGAAACGAATCATCGAACGGACTCCATGCGAAACGTCTTCGGGGAGCGGCGCGTGCCGCTCGGTTGGAAGAATCGTCGCATGGGCGGTCGGGCCCGCAAACGAAGCATTGCCGATATGAATATGACGCCGGCGGTCCTATGCTTTGTCGCCGCCGTCTTGCGGATCCGGCGTGCCGGCCTGGCGCGCGGCTTCGTCGCTGAGCTTCCTGTCGAGGATCGTCGCGACGCGGCCGCCGAGATAGGCGCTTGCCGCGGTCTCGAGCGCGCGGTTCGTCTCGCCTTCGACGAACACGGCCGCGAGCGGGCGCAGGCGCCAGATCGCGTCGACGAGCGCGGGCACGTCGGTGACCGGCGGCAGCGTGCCCGCGTCGTAGCGGTCGAGCCGCTTCACGACGAGATCGACGAGCAGCCGCGCGATCGCGTCGAAATGCGGCCGCGCGAGGCTGATCACGTCGAGCAGCTCGCGCGGCGGGATGCCTTCCTTCGTCATCGCGGCGGCTGCTTCGAGCAGCGCGGGGCTTTTCGCGACGAACGACAGGCCGCGTCGTTCGAGCAGACCGAGTTCGGTCACGCGCGACAGTTGCGACGCCGTCTGCGGGCCGAACATCTGCGCGAGTTGCGCGAGCGAATAGGTCTTCGGCAGTTCGTGCGACCAGCGGCCGCCGATCGCGTTTTCCAGGCCGAGGATCGAACGCAGGTCGTGACCTTCGTCGATCGCCATGATCAGGTCCTGGATGTTCGACAGCGTGTAGCCGCGCGCGAGCAGGTGGTTGATCAGCTTCAGGCGGGCGACGTGCGTGTCGTCGTAGATGCCGACGCGCCCGCGCTTCTCGGGCGGCGCGAGCAGTCCGCGATCCTGGTATGCACGGACGTTGCGCACGGTCGTGTCGGACACGCGCGCGAGTTCGTCGACCGTGTACTCGTTGCGGGAATCCGGTGCGGCCTCGTCTGGCATGGTTTGAGTCTGTTTTGGCATGCGGCCATTCTAGCGCGACGCGACAGGCTCGGGCGAGGCGGGAAGGGTGTGTGCGCCGTCGCCGAGCGCGCGCTGCATCAGCGCGGTATCGATCCAGCGGCCGTGCTTGAACCCGACCGCTTTCAGCACGCCCGCGGGCTCGAAACCGAATGCGCTGTGCAGCGACGTCGAGCCGCCGCTGCCGCCGTCGGCGATCACCGCGATCATCTGCCGCCACGGGCCGGTCTCGCACCGTGCGATCAGCGCCGCGAGCAGCGCGCGGCCGATGCCGCGGCCGCGCTGCGCGTCGTCGATGTAGATCGAATCCTCGATCGTATGGCGGTACGCGCTGCGCGTGCGATACGGCGTCGCATACGCGTAGCCGGCGATGCGGCCGTCGCATTCCGCGACGAGATAGGGCAGCCCGTGACGCAGCACCGCGTCGCGGCGCGCGCGCAGTTCGTCGACGTCGGGCGGCGTCTCCTCGAACGACGCGACGCTGTGGCGCACATGATGTGCGTAGATCGCGTGAATGGCGGCAAGATCGGTGTCGGTCGCGTCGCGGACGACGCAGGCGGGGGCGGCGGGCATGATGGCGGAGCGGGCGGACGAAACCGTTACTATGCCCGCCGCGCGGCCGCGCCGTAAAGGCATGGGTCGCGTCGCGCGGTCGGGAAAAGCCGAGCCTACAAATGGCCATCCGCGTCGCGAACCGCGTCGGCGATGGCATCCGCGACGCGTTGCACGCGCGGCGAGCGCCGCACGTCCGGGTGCACGACGAGCCAGATCTCGCGCTCGACATCGCAACGGGGCGCGGACGTCAACTCGACGAGCGCGGCGGCAGTCGACAGCGACGGATCGGCCAAAGCCGGCGTGCCCGCGTCCGCATCCGCCTCCGTCGCCGACGTGTCGACGAGAAAGCGCGGCAGCAACGCGACGCCCGCGCCGGCCACGCACGCACGATGCAGCGCGGCGAGGTCGTTGGCGATGAACGCGAAGCGGCGCCCGGCCGCGAAGCGTTCGAGCCATTGCTGCTGCGGCATTTGCGCGAGTGCGTCGTCGTAGCCGAGGAATGCCCAGGTGTCGGGCGGCGCGGCGGCCCAGTCGGGCGATGCGCACAGCGCGAAGCGCATCGTGCCGAGCCGGCGCGCGGCCAGCCCCGGCTCGCTCGGCCGCGACAGGCGCACCGCGAGGTCGGCTTCGCGCGCGTACAGATTGGCCGCGTGCATCTCGCCCATCAGGTCGATCCGCAGCGCGGGCCATGCGCGCTGCGCGCGGGCGAGCCGCGGCGCGAGGAAGTGGCTCGCGAACACCGGCGACGCCGACACGCGCACGACACCGTCGAGCGCCGCCGCCCCCTGCGCGGCGCGCGCGAACGCATGCACGTCGGCTTCGACGCGCGCGGCATGCTCGGCGAGGTGCAGGCCTTCGTCGGTCGGCGGCCAGCCGCGCGGCAGCCGGTCGAACAGCCGGATGCCGAGCGCGGACTCCAGCGCATCGATGCGTCGGGCGACCGTCGAGTGCTGGACCTGCAGCGCCCGCGCGGCGGCCGACAGGCTGCCGCCGCGCATTACCGCCAGGAAATAGCGGAGGTCGTCCCAGCTCATCGGCAGCGCGGGCGCCGGCGTCGGATCGGTCGAATTTTGCACAGTAGATGGGCGTGAAACGGGAATTCCGATCGATTATGCACGATGCGATGATCGTGTCACATCATTCGATTGCGAGGAACGTCATGACCCAAACTGCCACCGCCACCCGGATCGGGGTCGACCGCTACGGCGACGCCGGCGTGCTGCGCCACTTCGACGCGCCTGTGGTGCCGCCCGGCGCGGGCGAGGTGCGGATTCGCCAGACCGCCGTCGGCGTGAATTTCGTCGACATCTATTTCAGGACCGGCGCGCATCCGTTGCCGGTCCTGCCGGACGCGCTCGGTGTCGAGGCAGCCGGTGTGGTCGATGTGGTCGGGCCCGGCGTGACGGGGCTGGTGCCGGGCCAGCGCGTCGCGTATGCGGGGCTGCCGACCGGCAGCTACGCGAGCGTGCGCACGCTGCCTGCCGAGCGTGTGGTGCCGGTGCCCGACGGCGTGAGCGATGACGCGGTCGCGGCCGGGCTGCTGAAAGGCATCACGGTCTACATGCTGCTGCACCGCGTGCGCCAAGTGGCGGCCGGCGACACCGTCCTCGTGCACGCGGCGGCCGGCGGCGTCGGGTTGCTGGCGACGCAGTGGGCGCGCGCGCTCGGCGCGCGGGTGATCGGCACGGTCGGCTCGGCCGCGAAGGCGGCACTGGTGCGCGCGCGTGGGGCGGAAGTGGTGGTCGACTATCGCGAGGCGGATTTCGTCGCGGCGGCCCGTGCGTTCGGCGGCGGCGCGGGCGTCGACTATGCGATCGACGGGATCGGCGGCGACGTGCTGACGCGTACGCTCGGCGCGGTTCGGCCGTTCGGGATGGTCGCGAGCATCGGGCAGGTTGCCGCGATCGGCGCCCGGCAGACGATCGACCTCGACGAACTCGGCCCGGCCCGCTCGATCGCGCTGGCGCGGCCGAGCGTGCTGGGTTTCATCGCGCGTGACGTGGCGGGGTATCGCGAGGCGGCGCACGCGACGCTCGAACGGTTCGCGGGCGGGATGCACGTGGAGATCGGCGCGCGACTGCCGCTCGAGCAGGCGGCCGACGCGCATCGCTTGCTGGAATCGCGACAGACGACGGGCGGGGTGGTGCTGGTGCCGTGACGGCGGACCGCGCGTCCGTGAATGGTCGTCCCGGCGGGCTGGCGGCGGAGCCACGGTGCCGCTGCGTGCCCGCCGATCAGTGATGCGTGCGCAGCGGCGCGCTCTCGACGAACCACGCGAGCACGAAGGCGATCGCAATCACGCCCGCGGCCGAGAGGTACACCACGTGCAGCGACCCGGCGAACGCATACAGGTACGCGTCGCGCACCGCATCCGGCAACTGGTGCACGGCCGCCGGACCGAGGGCGGGCGGCAGCTCCGTGCCGGCCGGCAGTGCCTGCGCGATCCGCGACTGCAGCCCGTGCGAGAACAGCGCGCCGAATGCGGCGACGCCGAGTGAGCCGCCGATCGAGCGGAACAGCGTCGCGCCCGACGTCGCGACCCCCATGTGCCGGAATTCGACGGTGTTTTGCACCGCGAGCGTGAGCACCGGCATCACCATGCCGAGCCCGATCCCGAGCAGCGCCATGTACGCGTACATCGTGTGCAGCGACGTGTCGAGCGACAGCGTCGACAACAGCGCCATCGCGATGCCGCCGATCAGCGTCCCCGCGATCGGGAACGGCCGATACGTGCCGAGCCGCGAGATCAGCCGGCCGCTCGCGACCGACATCGCGAGCATCCCGCCCATCATCGGCAGCAGCTGCATGCCGGCCTGCGACGGCGTCGAGCCCTTCACGACCTGCAGATAGAGCGGAATGAACGTGACCGAACCGAACAGCGCGATGCCGACGACGAAGCCGATCAGGCTCATCAGCACGAAGGTGCGCTGGCGGAACAGTTCGAGCGGCATGATCGGCTCGGCCGCGAGCCGTTCCTCGTAGATGAAGCCGCCGACCGCGACGATGCCGAGCACCAGCGTCATCCACAGCTGCGGCGACGACCACGGCAGCAGCGAGCCGCCTTCGCTCGTGAACAGGATCACGCAGGTGAGGGCCGTCGCGAGGAACGCGGCGCCCATGTAGTCGATCCGGTGCTTCACGTGCGCGGTGTGCGGCCGGAACGCGATGCCGATCACCGCGAGCGCGACGAAACCGAGCGGCAGGTTGATCGTGAAGATCCAGCGCCACGACAGATGTTCGACCAGGAAGCCGCCGAGCAGCGGCCCGATGATGGTCGCGAGGCCGTACACGCCGCCGAACATCCCCTGATAGCGCGCCCGGCGGTCGGGCGGCACGAGGTCGCCGATCGCGGCCATCGTGACGACCATCAGCCCGCCGCCGCCGAGCCCTTGCAGCGCGCGCAGCACGATCAGTTGCGTCATGTCCTGCGCCATGCCGCACAGCGCGGAACCGGCGAGAAACAGCACGATTGCGGCCTGCAGCACGATCTTGCGGCCATACAGGTCGCCGAGCTTGCCGTATAGCGGCAGCACGACCGTCGACGACAGCAGGTACGCGGTGACGACCCACGACAACTGGTCGAGGCCGCCGAGCTCGCCGACGATGGTCGGCAGCGCGGTCGACACGATCGTCTGGTCGAGCGCGGACAGCAGCATGACGAGCAGCAGCGCGGCCACGATCAGCCCGGTCGGCGCGTCGCGGCGGGCCGCTTCGGCGGCCGGTGGGGCAAGGAGGGTATCGGTTCTCATTGAGATATCTGCCATGGCAGGGAATTGACCGGAATATAGAGGTAAGTCATTGCCTGGTCAATTTCTGCCGAGCCTTGATTTGTTGCATCGGTAACAGAAGATTGCCGGCCGGAAAATTGATCGCGATCAGCCCGACAAAAGGCAGGGCTCAAGTTTTTTGCAGGCAAACCGTAATCCAGAGTGCCGCGGACCGATTGCCGCGGCACTCTTTACCGCTCACGTCCCGTCATGAACCTGAACGCCCTGTTTTCCCGCTTCTCGATCCGTACGCGGATTTTTTCCACGCTCGGCCTCGTCGCCGCGCTGCTCGTCGTATCGGGCCTGATCGGCCTGACCGGCATGCAGCGCTCGAACCGCGCGCTCGATGAAGCCTATACGCGCGAGCTGGCCGCGAAGACCGCGCTGTCCGCCGCGAACCTGAACCTCACGATCGTGCGCACCACGCTCGACCGCGCGCTGCTGCATCCCGAGGCGCCCGAAGTGCCCGATCTCGTCAGCAAGGCCGAGAACTATCTCGCGAAGGCCGATGCCGCGTGGCGCACCTACGCGACGATGCCGCACGACGGCGACGAAGGCCCGCTCGCGACGCGGCTCGACACCGCGCGCCAGGCGCTGATCGGACAGGCGTTGAAGCCGATGATCGACGCGATCCGCGCGGGCCATCGCGATGATGCCGACCGGCTGCTGATGACGGTCGCGCCGCCGCTGTCGGTCGCGCTCACGCAGGCGACCGATGCGCTCGACGCGTACCAGGCCGCGCGCGGCAAGGACGTCTACGACACCGCGCAGACCTATTACGGCTGGATGCGCGCGGGCGCGATCGCCGGCATTGCGTTCGGTCTGGCCGCGTGCCTCGGCTGCGCGATCGGCCTGCATTTCGCGATCACGCAACCGGTGAACCGTCTGCTGTCGCATTTCCGCCGCCTGTCGGACGGCGACCTGACGTCGGAAGTGCGCTGGTCGTCGCGCGACGAGATGGCCGAGCTGGTCAAGGGCGTGACGGGCATGCAGCGCAGCCTCGCCGATACGGTGCGTCAGGTCACCCAGGGCTCCGAAGCGATCTCGACCGCGACGCACCAGATCGCGGCCGGTAACACCGACCTGTCGCAGCGCACCGAGGAGCAGGCGTCCGCGCTGCAGGAGACGGCCGCGAGCATGGAACAGCTGACGGCGACCGTGAAGCAGAACGCCGATCACGCGGTCGAGGCGCAGGCATGCGCGGACAACGCGAGCGAGATCGCGACGCGCGGCGCGACGGTCGTCGGCGAAGTGATCGGCACGATGAACGAGATCGACCAGAGCTCGCAGAAGGTGGCCGACATCATCGGCACGATCGAGGGCATCGCGTTCCAGACCAACATCCTTGCGCTGAATGCGGCGGTCGAAGCCGCGCGCGCGGGCGAGCAGGGCCGCGGCTTCGCCGTGGTGGCGGGCGAGGTGCGCACGCTCGCGCAGCGCTCGGCGTCGGCCGCGAAGGAGATCCGCACGCTGATCGGCGAGTCGGTCGAGCGTGTCGCGACGGGGTCGCGGCTGGTCGGCGTGGCCGGCGCGACGATGCAGGACATCCAGCAGGCGATCGGCCGCGTGACGGGCATCATGACCGAGATCGCGGCCGCGTCGAACGAGCAGCGCGACGGGATCGAGCAGGTGAATCGCGCGGTGTCGCAGATGGATCAGGTGTCGCAGCAGAACGCGGCGCTGGTCGAGCAGGCGGCGGCCGCCGCCGCTTCGCTCGAGGAGCAGGCCGACGGTTTGCGCCGGGCGGTGGGGGCGTTCCGCGTCGCGTGACGCGCTGGCGGGGCGTTGGTTCCACGCGCCCCCGCCGCCCGCCGACCGCCGCGTCAGCTGCTTGTGAGCTGCGCGGCCGAGCGCGCCGACGCGACGAGCAGCAACTTCATCGTCGCGCGCGTCGCGCCGACGAACAGCTTGCGGGCCGCGCGCGCATCGAGCGTGTCGAAGTCGATCTCGGTGAGGATCACGCACGGCGCGGACTGCCCCTTGAAGCGATAGATCGAATCGAGCAGCACGTCGCCTTCGCGATATTCAGGGTTGCCGAACAGGTCGTACTTGCCCGTGAAGCGCTTGACCCGATGCGGGCCGAGTTGGTCGAGCCGCGCGAGCACCGAGCTTTCGCGGCCGCGATACGACAGCACCGCGATGTCCTGCTTGCGGAAGCCGAGCGACAGCGCGTGCGTGATCGCGCGCTTGGTCGCGTCGATGCACGCGTCGGCGAGGGCGTCGCCTGCCGCGCCGTCTTCCCCGTATGACGACACCGACGGATCGGAACCGTCGAACGGGCTGCCCGAGCGCAGTTCGGCCGCGAGCGGCTCGACGCGGCCGACCACGTCGCGCACGAATTCGAGCAGGTCGCGCGGGCTGCGGTAATTCGTCAGCGCCTTCAGCGTGACCCAGCCGGGCAGCGCGACGGGCTCGCGCAGATAAAGGTTCTGCAGCGGATCTTCCAGCCACCACCATGCGCCGTTCGGCGCCAGCAGGCGCTCCAGCGCCGCCGCCCACGGCGCGTGGAAATCCTGTCCCTCGTCGACGATCAGCACATCGAAGCGCCAGCGTTCCGGCACCGGCGCTTCCGCGAAGCGCGCCTCGAGCCGCTCGAACGCGCCGGGCGCGTCGAAGTCGGGCGTATAGCCGCCGTCGCGGGCCACCCAGTCGCACAGCTGATGGTAGTTCGCGATCGTCGCGCCGGGCGGCGCGATGCGCGCGATGTAGTCGGCGAGCGGCCGGTTGAAGCATACGTAAAGCACGCGCTTGCCGGCCGCGACCGCGTCGCGCATCGCCTGCACGGCGAGCTGCGTCTTGCCCGAACCCGCGGTGCCCGTCACGCGCAAGCGGAACGGCGTGAACTCGAGCTGGCGCGCCCATGCGGCGAGCCCGCCCGACAGCCGCGTGACGAGCGTGCCGGCCTGCCCGACGAGCGCGCTCGTGTCGGGCGTGAGCGCCAGCTCGTCCGCGAGGAAATGATGCAGCTTCGCGGCGTTCGGCAACGGTTCGTCGTGCTCGGGCAGGATCTGCAGGATCGCCTGCGCGAGCTGCGCCTTGCGCGATGCGTCGACGATGCGGTCGGCCGCGACGCCGGCGATCGCCGTCTCGCGGATCGAGTAGTCGGGGCAGTACAGCAGCGCCTCGACGCCATAGACGCCCGCGCCGAGCGCGGCTGTCAGGCGCCTGTGCAGCGTCTCCTGCGTGCGCGCAAGCTGGATCGGGACGTTGCGCTCCTTCTGCAGGTAGACCTTCACGAGCCCCTTCGGCGTTTCGCGCAGGAAGCCGGCCTTCTGCTCGATCAGCAGCACGCGGCCGGCAGGGCTCACGACGACGAACGCCGCTTCGCCGAACACCGAGAAGCCCTGGTCGGCACGCGTCCAGTGCACGCCGTGATAGACGGTGTAGCTGTCCGGCAGCGCGTGTTCGAGGGCGGCAAGCGTCTCGCGCTCGCGTTCGGCCGCACCGGTGGCGGCGAGGCTTTTCCAGTCGTCGGGAATGAGGCGGGCCATGAGGTCGGGCGGCTGAGGCAGGTCGTGAACAGGGTCCGGCTATTGTACTGAGGAACCTGTTCACGGCCGCCGCGCCGCGCGGGCGCCGGCCATGCGAAAGAGGGGGCGTGCGTGCGGGAATTACCCGCGTGCGAGCCGCTTCGCGAGATCGGCGCTGAGGATCGCCATGCGTGCGGGTTTTTCGTAGCAGACGACGTCGAATGCGCGGATCACTTCGCTGATGTCCGCTTCGCTCGCGCGGCCCGTGAGCAGGTCGCCCGTCAGCACGAAGATGGGCGCGCCCGGATTGTCGGACGTGCGCACCGCCTTGATCGCGGTGGCGGCCGTGCTGTCGTCGAACAGCCATTCGGTGACGACCGCATCGAACGCCTGGCCCTGCAGCGCGTCGACGAACGGCGCGAGGCCGTCGAACGCGGCCGTCGCGAAACCTTGCCGCTCGAGATAGCGGCACAGCTCGGTCGCGCTGACGCGATCGGGATCGATCACCGCGACGACGAGCTTGTCGCTCTCCGCGCGGCGCGGATAGATCTCGATCTTGTGCACGTCGTACGCGTTCTGGTACAGCACGCCCGTGTGGCGCAGCACGCGCCAGCGGCCGTTCTGTTCGTACGCGACGAACTCGGGGCGCGCGCCGGCTTCGAGCGGCGCGCCGATCCAGGCGGTGCACGGAATTTCGGCGACACCGGCGTACAGGACGGCTTCCTGCGAATAGGCGCCGACCATGCCGGGGTCGAGCGTCTGCGCGCCGAACAGTTGAGCGGCGGGCTCGCCGTACGCTTCGGCGACTTTCTTGATCTGCGCGAGCGTCCAGGGGCTGCTGCCGCGCAGTTTGCGGTGACCTTGCGAAAAGCTCAGGTCGAGGATGCGGCACAGCTCGGTGGTTTGCTGGCGCTTGCCGATGCCGTTGCGAGTCATCAACTCGCGCACGCGCTCGGCAACCGCGAGGGAATCCGTGGTGATTGCTTCAGTGGTCATGCTACGGGAACGGATCGTGACGTTCAGAACGACGCCTTGCGGCAGTCTCGGCGGACAGTCTTGACGACGTCCAGGGGGCGAGCCGACCGGCCACGCGCGGAAAAGATAACTTTACCGCAAAACGACTGCCATTCCATGGCGCAAAAGGTGCGTTTCTGTGAAAGGTGTGTCACGACGTTACGCGCGATCCGGCGGCGTGTGCCATGCGCTGCTGGCTCGTTCGCAACCTTCAGGCGCGGATCGCGAGGGGCCGGGACAGGATTCCTCGTCCGGCAGTACGGAATCGCATCGCGCTGCCAACGAAATGCACCAGAGCAGGGCACGTTCGTGATTGGAATCGCGGCATCGGGCCATCCTGAGCGCGACAAATTTTTACAGGACGTCGTGCGTCGGGCTAGACGCAGCGCATCTTATACGCGGATCGTTTGACGGTTTACTCTAATGAAACCGATGCTGCCCCGTTTCGGGAGCGGGGGGTGAATGCGGCGCGGGCCCATGCTACGATTTCGCCGTCTCAAAATAGTGTTGAAGCGATGCAGAAGAAATTTGTGATGCGCGGGTACGAGATGAACTGCGAACCGCGCGTGACGGAGGACGGCAAGTACGCCGCCCAGGTCGAGGTCACGAAGCTGGGTTTCAGCCGCGAGGCGGCATTCCGCAAGCTGGGCGAATTCGATACCGAAGCGGATGCCGTCGCCTATGCGAAGAAGTTCTCCGAGGAGTGGCTGAGCCGCTACGCGTAGCGCGTCGTTCGCCCGTGCAGCGCCGGCACGCTCATTCACGGCGAAAAACACGACGGACGTTCCGAATTCGCGGCGTGGATGGCATCGGCGAAGCACCGCAGGATCGTTGATTGCACGGCGCTCCCCCATGTTCCATCTGTTGAGAAGTGCGAACCGATGAATCGACGCACGCGCCGGCGCGGCCATCGATCGATGGCGGCCGCATGCAGTCGACCTACGCCGGCATGTACGTGAACGGTTCGCCATCCTCCCGCTCGACCGACAGCAGCCGCTTGAGTTGATCGAGCGCGAACAGCTGTTTGCCTTCCGCCGCCGCTTCGGCTATCGCGGCATCGACGAGTTTCCTCGCGCGCGCGAGGACCACGGATCGCTGGCGCGCGATCTCGAGCACCATGCGCTGCTCGATGTTCTGGCGGGTCGATTGCTTGTCGCTCAGGTGACGCCAGCGATCGCGAAGCTCCGCCCAGGTGACGCGCTGAAATTCCGGAATCGCGCGCGGGAGCGTGCCGGCTTCCGCGGGCTCCGGCCGTGCACGCAATGCACAGCGCAGCGCTTCGCGGGCGCGCCACTCATCCGAAAACGGCGCATACACGTCGCGCGTGCGGCCGATCGGATTCGCGCGTTCGATCTCCTTGTCGAGCAGATAGCCGAGCCGCCGCAGCGCGGAGCCATGCGCGAGCATGGCCGGATCGAGCACGCGGATCCGGCGCGACGCATCCGCGACGTGCGCTTTCAGTTCCCACAGCGTCAGGCGAAGGTGCTGCACTTCGAGTATCAGGCGCTGTACGTCGGCGTAGGTGCACTTCGTCCACCATTCGGTGAGGTCGTTCAGCTTCGGGGGATCGAATGGGGGGAGGATCATTTTTACTGCAGCGATACTGTATGGATGTACAGTTTATCGCGCGGTAACATAGCGCCGTCAAGGCGAAAAAATGGGGACGGCCGATGAGCAAAACCGACCGGCGGCAGGGCCGATGCCGGACCGTTCATCGAGCGTCCCGCACATTCGCCGGCCTTGCCCGGAACCCGACCGCCTGATCCGGTGCACGCCATCGCGAACGTCGATGGATGCGCCCGACGTATCGACGCCAACAGAGAACAATGACGACAACCTATCCGCTGCATGACGCATTGACGCACGCCGACACGGCGTTTCCGGCCGAAGCCGACATCGTGATCGCCGGCGCCGGCATCATGGGCTGCGCGGCCGCCTATTACCTCGGCCTGCGCGGCCTGAAGGCCGTCGTGCTCGACAAGTCGCGCATCGCCGGCCAGCAATCGACGCGTGCCTGGGGCTTCGTGCGGCAGCAGGGCCGCGAGTCCGCCGAAGTGCCGCTGATGATGGCCGGCATGCGGATCTGGGAGGGGCTCGAGCAGGCGCTCGGCTTCGATCTCGAATGGCGCCAGGGCGGTTGCCTCTATATGGCGGACAACGAAGACGACTGGACATCGTTCCAGGCATGGCTCGCCGTCGCACGCGAACACGGGCTCGACACGCGCACGCTGACACGCGCGGAAATCGACGCGCGCGTGACCGGCCTGGCGACGCAGGCGCGCACGCTCGGCGGGCTGTATACGGCGACCGACGGGCAGGCCGAGCCGCGCCGCGTGGCCGCCGCATTCGCGGCGCGCGCGACCGAAGCCGGCGCGCGTTTCTTCGAAGGCTGCGGCGTGACGGCGATCGAGACGGCCGGCGGCGCGGTCGTCGGCGTCGTGACCGAGCGCGGCACGATTCGCACCCGGCGCGTGATCTGCGCGGCCGGCGCGACCAGCTTCCGGCTGCTCGACGGCGTCGGCATCCGGCTGCCGCAACAGGCCGTGCGCGGCACCTGCATGCGCACCAACGTGCTGCCCGACGTGTCCGCATCGACGATCTGGGGCCACGGCCTCGGCATTCGGCAACGCAGGAACGGCACGATCAACCTTGCCGACGACATGCAGGTCGACGTCGACCTGACGCTCGGCCATCTGCGCGGCTTGAGCCTGTTCTGGCCGGAGTTCTGGTCGCAGCGCGAGAAGTTCCGGCTGCATCTGAATGCGGCGGCGTGGCGCGATGCCTGCGCGCGCATCGGCGGTGGCGGCGGCCCGATCGACCCGCGCGATCCGCAGCCGCAGCCGAATCGCGCGCATGCGCCGCGCGCGCTCGCGAAGTTGAAGACGATCTTTCCCGCGCTGAAGGATGCGCAGATCGTCGAGGCCTGGGCCGGCCTGATCGACGTGCTGCCCGACGGGATTCCGGTGATCGACGCGCCCGGCACGCCGTCCGGGCTCGCGATCGCGACCGGCTTCTGCGGGCACGGCTTCGCGATGGGGCCGATCGTCGGGCGGCTGCTGGCCGAATGGGTCGATGCGGGCGAGCCGTCGCTCGACCTGTCGGCGTTCCGTGCACGGCGTTTTGCCGACGGGACGATGGTCCGGCCGCGCAGCATGCTGTAGCGGACGCGCCCGCGTGTTCCCGTCGTAGAATCGAGCCCGCAATCTTCAGGAGATTTCCCGTTGGCAACGCCCACCGACAAGCGCCGCTCGCTGCGCTCACGCCTGCGTCGCGCGCGCGACCCATGGCGGGCGCCGCGTGCGCGCACGCTGTTCACGCGTCCGGCGACGTCGCCGCGGCGTACGTTGCTGTTTCGTCTCGGCGCGGTCGTGGTGCTGTGCATGCTCGCGTTTCTCGTGCTGTATCTCGATCGCGACGGCCTGCGCGATTCGACCAAGAGCACGCCGATGAACGTCGCGGACCTCGTGTATTTCACGATGGTCACGGTCGCGACGGTCGGCTACGGCGACATCGTGCCGGTCACCGCGCGCGCGCGTCTGATCGACGCGTTCTTCATCGTGCCGATCCGCATCGGCATCTGGTTCATCTTTCTGGGCACGGCCTATCAGTTCGTGATCCAGCGCGTCATCGAGGAATTCCGCATGAAACGCCTGCAGAAGCAACTGTCCGATCACATCGTCGTATGTGGCTACGGCCTGTCAGGGTCGATCGCCGTGCGCGAGCTGCTCGAAAGCGGCGTCGATCCGTCGACGATCATCGTGATCGATGCGCAGCAACAGGCGCTCGAGGCCGCGACGTCGCTCGGCGTGACCGGGCTGCTCGGCGATCCCGCGCACGAGGATCTGCTGCAGCAGGCGCAGGTGCGCGCGGCGAAGGCCGTGATCATCTCGGTGACCGACGACCCGACCGCGATCCTGCTGACGCTGTCGGTGCGCAGCATCGCGCCGGAGACGAAGATCGTCGTGCGGATCCAGGAGAACCTGTATCAGCGGCAACTGCGCCAGGCGGGCGCGGACGTCATCGTGTCGTCGACGAAGATCGGCGCGCTGCTGCTCGCGGACGCGGTGCATAGCCGCTACATCGTGCCGTTCGTGAACGACATGCTGTCGACGCGCGGGCGGGCGACGCTGCTGGAGCGCGAGGCATTGCCGCACGAGATCGGCTGCATGACGAACGTCGTGCCGGGCGCGATCGTCGTCGGGCTCGATCGCTGCGGGAAGATCCATTCGTTCTACGAGGATCCGCCGTGCCGGATCGAGGCGGGCGATACGCTGGTCGTGATCCAGTCGGCGAGGATTCCGGACCCGGACGTGTGAGGGCCGGCTGGGCAACACCCGCCATCGCATGCCTCTGGCGCGCCGTGACCGGTGCATCCCCGCTTGATATGGCACCGCGCGTTATTTAGTATGAGGTAATCGCGTCGTGCGCCGCGCACGAGCGTGATCATCGAGGAGACACATGCATTTCAGGTCGGCGGCTCCCCAGACGATCGTCGTGATCGGTATCGTGATCGCCTGCGCGCTCATGGGTCTGTGCGTGCTGCAATTGTTCCAGAGCCGCAACGACGCGCTCGAGCGGGCGAGCGAAACTTCCCGCAATCTGGGACTGATCGCCGAGCGCGACATCGAACGCAATTTCGAACTCTACGACCTGTCGCTGCAGGCGGTCATCGCCGGGCTTCAACGTCACGACGTGATGGCGGCGCCTGCGGGCCTGCGGCGCGCGGTGCTGTTCGATAACGCGATGACGGCACAGTTTCTCGGCTCGATGCTGGTGCTCGACGCCGGCGGCAACATCGTCCTCGATTCGGCCAACGACGTTCCGCGCCACGGCAATTTCGCCGATCGCAAGTACTTCACCGTCCACCGCGACAATCCGGATGCCGGGCTCTATGTCAGCGACCCGTTCATCTCCCGCCTGCGGGGTGGTTCGCCCAGCATCGGGCTCACGCGGCGGATCTCGAACCCCGACGGCTCGTTTGCCGGCATCGTGCTCATCGCGGTCAACCTCGAGTATTTCCATCACCTGTTTGCCGGCCTGTCGCTCGGACAACATGGATCGATCTCGTTGATCGGCAACGACGGCGTGATGGTGATGCGTCAGCCGTACGACGTCCGCACCATCGGTCGCAACATCAGCCAGGCCGCGACGTTCAAGCGGTTCCAGGCCGCGCGCGAGGGCGTGTTCTCCGAAACCTCGGTGCTCGACGGCGTGCGTCGTCTCTACTACTTCAGGCACTTGCCGAAGCTGCCGCTGATCATCATGGTCGCGGAAGCGGAGCAGGATATCTATGCGGCATGGCGGCACCGGGCCGTGACGATCGGCGCGCTGGTGGCGACCTTCGGCGCCGCGTTCATCGCGGTGTCCTTCATGCTCGGCACGCAACTGCGGCACCGGATGCGCGCCGAGTCGGAACTCGTGCTGCTGGCCCGCACCGACGGTCTCACCGGCCTGAACAATCGCCGCAGCTTCGCGGAAGTGCTGGATCGCGAATGGCGTCGCGCGCGGCGGGCACGATCGGTTTTCTCGTTGCTGTTCGTCGATGTCGATCGCTTCAAGGCCTATAACGATACCTACGGCCATCAGGCGGGCGACGACGCGCTGGCCGCGGTCGCACGCTGCATCGGCGACAACATCCGACGGCCGGCCGATACCGCGGCCCGCTACGGCGGAGAGGAATTCGTCGTGCTGCTCCCCGATACGTCCGAGCCGGGCGCCGCCCAGATTGCCGAGCGGATTCGCGCGGCGATCGACGGGCTGCCGCTCGAACACGCCGGCAGCGAACACGGGCACGTCACGGCCAGTATCGGCCTGGCGAGCTGGACACCCGAGCACGATGCCGAGGCCGACGCCGTGATCAAGGCCGCCGACGAGGCGTTGTATTACGCGAAAGCGACCGGCCGGAACAAGGTCGTCGCCTTTCATCCGCCGGCATGACACGCGTCACGACATGCGGCCGCAAGACTTCATGACGTACACCAGGCGTTGCCGGCGCCCGTCAAACAAGTTCGCCGCGATGCCGGCCTTCGCGCTACAGTGGGCGTCATTCGCCTTCCGCCGAAGGCCGACCCGAGGTCGAACCATGCAACTTCAAACCGGCAATCTGTTCAGTGTCGAAGGAACGCGCGGCGACGACGAGCGGGTCGATGTGCTCGTCGCCGGCGCGCGCCTGAACGTCGAGCGGATCGTATCGATGGGGCATACGAGCCCCGACGGGTTCTGGTATGACGATTCGCGCGCCGAATGGGTGGTGCTGCTGTCGGGCGCCGCGGTGCTGGAGTTCGAAGCGGACGCGACGCTGCACGACATGCGTCCCGGCGACTACGTGCTGATCGAACCGCATTGCCGGCATCGCGTCGCGTGGACGCATCCCGACGAGCCGAGCGTCTGGCTCGCGATTTATCACGACCGTTGAAACGCGCGGGGCGCGTGTTACCCGCGCCCCACGAACGGCATCGTGGTCGCCATGATCGTCATGTTCAGGATGTTCGTGTCCAGCGGAAGGTTCGCCATCTGAACGACCGCATTCGCGACATGCGCGACGTCCATCCGCGCCTCGGGCGCCACGCGTCCATCGGCCTGCGGCACGCCTTCCGTCATGCGATCCGTCAGCGACGTCGCCGCGTTGCCGATGTCGATCTGACCGCACGCGATGTTGTACGCACGGCCGTCGAGCGCGAGCGACTTGGTGATGCCGGCCACCGCATGCTTGGTGGCCGTGTACGCGATCGTGTTCGGGCGCGGCGTATAGGCGGAGATCGAGCCGTTGTTGATGATCCGGCCACCCTGCGGCGTTTGCGCCTTCATCACGCGCCACGCGGCCCGCGCGCACAGAAAGACGCCCGTCAGGTTCGTCGCGACGACGTCGTTCCATACGCCGAAATCGTATTCGTCGAGCGGGACGGCCGGTGCATTGCGGCCGGCATTGTTGAAGAGGACGTCCAGCCGCCCGAACTGCTGCGCGATTTGCGCGAACGCGTGTTCGACCGATGCTTCGTCGGTGACGTCGGCCGGAAAAACATGCGCGTCGCCGTGGGCGGCGACGATCGCTTCTTTCGTCTCACGCAGCGAGGCTTCCTTGCGTCCGAGCAGAGCGACGGTATATCCGGCGTTCGCGAGTGCGATTGCCGTGGCGCGACCGATGCCGGATCCGGCGCCCGTGACGGCGGCGATCTTCTTCGAGACAGACATGGCTTGATTCCCTGCGGATTGGGTGAGGAAAGCGGCGGCGGGCGCGCGATGCGCTCGCCATGCGCCGGTCGAAGCGACATGCTACCGCGCACGCCGGATTTCGCGACGCGCGCGACTATTTCCTGCGCGCAGGCGCGGCCTTCCGTCCGCGCGTTCCGGCTTCCGCGAACAGGCTGACCACGACTTCCCGCAGCCAGCGGTTGCCTTCGTCCTGATTCACGCGCGCATGCCACAGCATATGAATCGGCGCGCCCGGCAGCGTGACCGGCAACGCGCGCCAGCCCAGCGAAAACGGCGCCGCGAGCTGCAGCGCAAGATGTTCC
Source organism: Burkholderia sp. RF2-non_BP3 (assembly GCF_001522185.1). Taxonomy (NCBI): domain Bacteria; kingdom Pseudomonadati; phylum Pseudomonadota; class Betaproteobacteria; order Burkholderiales; family Burkholderiaceae; genus Burkholderia; species Burkholderia sp. RF2-non_BP3. The sequence goes on from NZ_LOSU01000010.1 coordinate 98,237, forward strand.
GGCACGGTCGCGATCAGGTCGGTGCGCTGCAGGATGTAGCCGACGCTCATGAAATGCGGCACCGTCAGCCGCACACGGCGTTTCACGCGGCGCCGCTTCAGCCATTCGTCCACCTGCCCGTGACCGGTGCCGGCCGACACCACGACCAGATGCTCGGCGTCGCGCCACGCGTCGACCGTCAGCGGCGCGTCTTCGAGCGGATGTCCGCGCCGGAACAGGCACACGTAGCGCTGATCGAACAGCCGGCGCTGATAGAACCCGCCCTGAAGTTGCGGCAACAGCCCGATCGCGAGATCGACGCGGCCGTCGGCCATCTCGTCGCTGAGGTTGACGCTCGTGTTGCGCACCGTATTGAGCGCGATGCCCGGCGCCGCGCGCGACAGGTGTTCGAGCAGCGCGGGCAGGAACACGACCTCGCCGATATCGGTCATCCCGATCGTCATCGTGCGCGACGCGCGGAGCGGATCGAAGCCGGTCTCGGGATTGAGCGCGGCATGCAGCGTCGACAGCGCGTGCGCGACCGGTTCGGCCAGGCGCAGCGCGAACGGTGTCGGGACCACGCCGCCCGGGCCGCGCACGAACAGCGGATCGCCGAGCCGGCGGCGCAGCTTCGCGAGCGCGTTGCTGACGCCCGGCTGGCTCATGTTCATCTGCTCGGCGACGCTCGACACGCGCCGCTCCTGCATCAGCCGCTGAAACAGCAGTAACAGATTGAGGTCGATCTCGCTCAGTTCCATGGTTCGGCGTGGCCTCCGGTCATTCCGTTCAGTGATGAAGCAGATTCCCTGCATTTTATTGTGGGATGACGAGGCGCTGCTGAAAATACCGATACGGCGCCGGCATTCGACAGGCGCGCCGGGCAGGTCACGCGCGCCGCGGCCTCGCCCCCTCATGACTTGAATATCGGAGACACGTTCATCATGCAGACGAAACTGAGGATCGCGATCGTCGGCGCCGGAATCGGCGGCCTGACGCTGGCGCTTGCATTGCGCGAGCAGGGCATCGACGCGCAGCTATACGAGCAAACCGATGTGTTGCGCGAGGTGGGAGCGGCCGTCGCGCTGTCAGCCAACGCGACGCGTTTCTACGAACGGATGGGACTGCGCCCGGCTTTCGACGCGGTGTGCGCGGAGATCCCGGGCCTCGTCTATCGCGACGGACGCAGCGGCGCAGTGATCGGCCATCATCGCGGCGAGCCCGACTATCGCCGGCAATTCGGCGGCTCGTACTGGGGCGTGCACCGCGCGGACCTGCAGGCGATCCTGTCGAAGGCGGTCGGGATCGAGCAGATTCACCTCGGCCATCGGCTCGTCGATCTCGCGCAGCATCCGGACCACGTCACGCTGACCTTCGCCAACGGCGAACGTGTCGACGCCGATCTCGCGATCGGCGCGGACGGCGCGCGTTCGATCACGCGGCGCTGGATGCTCGGCTACGACGACGTGCTGTATTCGGGTTGCTCGGGCTTTCGCGGCGTGGTGCCGGTCGAGCGGATGGACCTGCTGCCCGATCCCGAAACCATTCAGTTCTGGGTCGGGCCGCACGGTCATCTACTGCACTACCCGATCGGTGACGACGGCGACCAGAACTTCCTGCTGGTCGAGCGTCATCCGTCGCCGTGGCCGTCGCGCGACTGGGTCATGCCGGCGGTGGAGGGCGAGCAACTGCGACTGTTCGGGGACTGGCATCCGGCGGTGGTGCAGATGATCACCGCGGTGCCGATCAGCCAGCGTTGGGGGCTGTTCCACCGGCCGCCGCTCGGCTGCTGGAGCCGCGGGCGCGTGACGCTGATCGGCGACGCCGCGCATGCGCTGGTGCCGCATCACGGGCAGGGCGCGAATCAGTCGATCGAGGACGCGATGGTGCTGGCCGCGCAATTGGCGAAGGCGGGGCCCGGCAACTGGCGCGAGGCGCAGGCGGCTTACGAGCGGCTGCGGCGCGGCCGCACGCGCAAGGTGCAGTACGCATCGATTTCCGCGGCCGACGTGCTGCATCTGCCCGACGGGCCGGCCGCGCAGGCACGCAATGCGCGGCTCGGCGAGCGCGACAGCGTGCTGCATCACCTGGACTGGATTCACGATTTCGACGCGCTCGCCGACGAGCCGAATGAGCGGCAAGGCGGGACGTGGCTTTGACCTGACGGGCGCGGCGCAAGCGGCGGCAGTGTGTCGGGCGACCGGTGCGGCCGTTACGCGGTCGTCCGGCGGGAATGCGGTTCGGCCGCGTTGCCGTCACGCGTGGTCGGCCACCTGTTCCCGCGGCCACGGCTTGCGCGCGCACGTTGGCGACATGACGCGCAAGTTGCCGCCGCGCCCACGCGGCGTTCGACCGTCCTCCGACATCCAGCGACGCTGATCCGGCATCCGCCGATTATTATCCGAATGGTGATTCTGTATCGATTTAGTGTATCGATACAGAAGATGATATAGTGCGGCCACGCCATGCGAGCGATTCCTCCGGAAGATAGAGGGCCGCATCGCGAGGCGCTCCGAAACCGCCTTGTTCACCGGATTCCTCACGGACGATTTCCATGCGCTTACCCGGCCTTTCCGCGCTTGTCGCGCTTTTCCTCATCGCGACGGCCCCCGCATCGGCGGCGGTGCAGGCCGCGGATCGCGTTGCCGCGGGCAAGGCGCTGGCCGTCGCGGCGGACTGCGTCGCGTGCCATACGGCGCCGGGCGGGCAGCCGTTCGCGGGCGGTCTCGCGATGCCGTTGCCGATGGGCGACATCTACTCGACCAACATCACGCCGGACAAGCAAACCGGGATCGGCAACTACTCGGCGCAGGATTTCGCGAACGTGCTGCGCAAGGGGATTCGGCGCGACGGCGGCAACCTGTATCCGGCGATGCCGTATCCGTCGTACACGAAGTTCAGCGACGACGACATCGCGAACCTGTACGCGTATTTCATGCACGGCGTCGCACCGGTGCACCAGCCGAACCGCCGGCCGGATTTCCCGTGGCCGCTGACCCTGCGCTGGCCGCTGAAGATCTGGAACGCGCTGTATCTGCGCGAAGGCGCGTATGTGCCGAAGCCCGGGCGGGACGCCGAGTGGAATCGCGGCGCCTACCTGGTGCAGGGCGCCGCGCACTGCGGCACCTGTCATACGCCGCGCGGCATCGGGATGCAGGAGCTGGCCTACGACGAAACCGGCGTCGGCTATCTCGCCGGCGCGCCGCTCGCGGGCTGGCAGGCGTTCAACATCACGCGCGACCGCGACGCGGGCATCGGCACGTGGACGACCGCGCAGATCGTCCAGTACCTGCGCACCGGCAACGTGCCGGGCAGGGCGCAGGCGGCCGGCCCGATGGCGGAAGCGGTCGAACACAGCTTCAGCCGCATGAGCGACCGCGATCTGAACGCAATCGCCGCATATCTATCGACCGTGCCGGCGGCCAAGGGCGCCGACACCGCACCGCGTTCCGCGCAGGGACGCAAGACCGACGACTACGTCGCGGTACGCGCCGCGGCCGCGACGGGAGGCTCGGCGCCGGCCGGCGCGTCGCTCTACCTCGATCATTGCGCGAGCTGTCACGGGATGACGGGCGCCGGCACCGCGGACGGATTCTTCCCGTCGCTGTTCGCCAACAGCGCGGTCGGCACCGCCACCGCGTCGAACCTGCTGCAGGTGGTCATGCACGGCGCGAGCGTGAACAACGGCGCCACGCACTATTTCATGCCGGCGTTCCAGACCGAACTCAAGGATGACGAAGTGGTGACCCTGGTGAACTACCTGAGCGACCGGTTCGGCAATGGCCGCACTCGCGTGAGCGCGGCGGATGTCGCGAAGATCCGCACTGCCCCCGCTCACTGACAGGAGATGCATGCGATGAACGAATTCGACGTGACCGACGACCCGGACGCGCAGCGTCGCCGCTTCGTGAAGCTGTCGGCCGGCGCGGCGCTCGCCGCCGCACTGCCTGCCGGCGTGCTGATCGCACGTGCGGCGGCTGCGCCGGAGGCCGTGCCGCTGCGGGATTTTGCCGGTGTGGCGGCCTATCTGACGCGCCGCTCGACGCTTCCGTCACGCTATGTGCAATCCGTCTACGACGGTCTCGTCGCTCAGGACAGCGAATTTCCGGCACGACTGCGCGCGCTCGCCGTCGCGATCGACATGGGCACGCAGCCGCTCGACGCTTTCGTACGCACGCTCGGCGTCGCGGCCCCCGAACTGCGCATCGCCGCGCTGGCCATCATCGAGGCCTTCTACACGGGCAGCGTCGGCCATGGCGGGCAGGCGCGCATGGTCGGCTACGAAACCGCGCTGATGTTCGAGCCGACCGCCGACGTCACGGTCATTCCGACCTACATCCGCGCGCGCCCCGAATACTGGACCGCGCGCCCGACCGCCGACGCCGGCTGACCGGCCTTTCGAACGAGGATCGAAATCATGAGCAGTACCTATGACGCGGATGTCATCGTCATCGGCGCCGGCATCCTGGGCGGCGCCGTCGCGCAGTCGCTGACGCAGCAACGCAAGTCCGTCATCGTGCTCGAGGCGGGGCCGGAGGTGAAGCGGGCAGCGCTGGTGCGCGCGTTCCGCGACTACGGCAACAAGTCGGACTACAACGGCCCGTATCCGGATTTGCCGTGGGCGCCGAAATCGTCCACCGGACGCTATTCCGACCGCTACATCGACAGCGTCGGCCCGGTGCTGCAGAAGCCGTCGTTCCTGCGGCTCGTCGGCGGCACGACGTGGCACTGGGGAGGGGCGACGTGGCGCATGCTGCCGAACGATTTCCGGCTGCGCAGCCTGTACGGCCAGGGGCGCGACTGGCCGATCGGTTACGACGAGCTCGAACCGTGGTATCAGCTCGCCGAAGAGCAGATCGGCGTATCGGGCTCGGATACCGACGACCAGAGCGGCCAGGGCGGCGCGCCGTTCCCGCCGCGCTCGAAGCCGTATCCGATGCGGCAGCAGCCGTGGTCGTACCTGACGCAGCAGGTCGCGGACAAGGTCGCGACGATCGGTCATCGTTTCGTCGACGAGCCCAACGCGCGCGCGACGCGGCCCTACGAGGGCCGACCGACCTGCGCCGGCAACAACAACTGCGCGCCGATCTGCCCGATCGGTGCGCAATTTTCAGGCGACCGCCCGGTGTTGCGCGCCGTCGCGCAAGGCGCGCGGCTGCTGACGAACGCGGTCGTCTACAAGATCGAGCGCGGCGAGAATCGCAAGATCGCCGCGATCCATTACATGACGCCGGACGGCAAAAGCACGCGCCTGACCGCGCGGACCTTCGTGCTCGCGGCGCATGGCGTGGAGATTCCGAAGCTGCTGCTGATGTCGGGTGTCGCGAATTCGTCGGATCAGGTCGGCCGCAACATGATGGGACACACCGGCCGCGCGATCGCGATGCTCGCGCGCGAGCCGGTGTGGGCGGGGCGCGGCCCGACGCAGCAGGGCAGCATCAACACGCGGCGCGACGGCGCGTTTCGTCGCGAACACGGCGCGATCCGGCATTTCCTCGACAACACGGTGCCCAACGAGGTCGTCACGCGGCGGCTGATCGCGCAAGGTGTCGTCGGCGACGCGCTCGATGCGCGGATCCGCCACGACGCGGCGCGCTATCTGAAGATCGCCAGCTACGTCGAGATCCTGCCCGACCCGCGCAACCGCGTGACGCTCAGCGATCGCAAGGATGCGCTCGGGCTGCCGACGCCGCGCACCGATTACGACGTCTACGACTACGCGTTGCGCGCGGCATCGCAGGTGCTCGACGACTACCGCGATTTCCAGCGGGTGTTCGGTGCGACCGAGGTCGTCAACGACATCCATGCGTGGGTGCCGAGTTCGCACATCATGGGCACGACGATCATGGGCAGCGATCCGGCCGATTCCGTCGTCGACCGCGATTGCCGTACGCACGATCACCCGAACCTGTTCATCGCGAGCACGGCCGTGCATCCGAGTTCGTCGGTGGTCAATCCGACGCTGACCGGATATGCGCTGGCGCTGCGGATGGCAAGGACGATCGCTGCGGAAGTCTGACGCGAGCAAGGCGGCCGGCGGCGCGCGCATACCGCCCGCCATGGTGGGGCCGCGCTCAGGCCCGCATCATTTCACGCATTCCAGTGCGTACTTCAACCCCTGTCCGAGCAGCCCGCGCCACACGTCCCACGTGTGCCCGCCGTCGACGACGCGCAGTTCCGCCGGGTTCTGCGCGCGGCGCAGTTGCGTGTACAGCAGGCTCGATTCGGCCTGGATCGTCAGGTCGTCGTCGCCCACCGCGATGAACATCGGCACGCGCCAGTTGCGCGCGAAATAGCCGCGCAGCAGCGCCGGGTAGTTCAGCTCGTGCCACACGCGCGGGTCGAACTGCCGGTCGCCGAACACGCCGACATAACGCGCGGCGGAATTGAGCGGCGGCTCGTTTGCGTAGATCGCGGGGCTCAGCAGCATCGCGCCGCAGAACAGGCCCGGCTCGAGCAGCGAGAAACGCAGTGCGCCGAAGCCGCCCATCGACACGCCTCCGATCGCGCGCCCCGCGCGCTGGTTCGACACCGCGAAGTGCGCCTCGACTTCGGGCAGCAGGTCGTTGAGGAACGCGCTCTGCATCTTCTCCTTGCGGTCGACGTACCAGTCGGTGCCGCCTTGCGGCATCACGATCACGACGGGCGGGATCTCGCGGCGCTCGATCAGCGTGTCGGCGGTGGCCTGCAGCCGGCCCTGCGTGATCCAGTCGTTTGCGTTGCCGGCGTTGCCGTGCAGCAGGTACAGCACTGGATAGCGCGCGCCTTCCGGGTTGTAGCCGGGCGGCAGGTAGACCGTGTAAGACCAGTCGCGCTTCAGCGACGCCGACCGGAACGCGCGCAGCACGACGCTGCTGCCCGGATTGACCGGCGGTTCCTGGGCGGCCGGCGCGATCGTTGCGGGCGGGACGGTCGCGGTCGCGGACGACGCCGTTGAAACCGCGGGCCCGCCCGTCGTGGCGTGGGCGGTGGCGATGGCGCCGGCGATCAGGGCGGCGGCGAACGGAAGGGCGAGTCGGCGCATGGTGAATCGTTTCAGGAGAGGCGCCCGCTATCGTAGCAGCGGCGCATGACGGCGCGGCGCATCATCACCGCGAACGGAACGGGAACGGCAGCCGCGACACGAGCGGCGCATAGAGTTTCGCGACGAGGTACAGCAAGCCCATCGCGACGGCGTCGGCGGTCAGGCCGAGCGGCACGTTCAGATAGCCTTCGGTCGCCTGGTAAAGCAGCGAGTCGACCGCGAGCGAGATGCCGGTGCCGGCGACGAAGCACAGCAGCCCCTGGCGGCCGATCGTGCCGATCCAGGGCATCGCGTGCGCGACCTTCTTCATCCATCCGAGGTGCACGAGCTTGGCCGCGAGCCACGCGATCGCGAGGAAGTTCGCGAGCCGCAGCGCGCCGAGATTCTGCTTGATCGACGGATCGGTCGGGAACGGCTCGATGCGCAGCCGGTAATACGCGCCGGCCGCGACGATCGCGAGCGACACGGCCGTCAGCAGCCAGCCCTGCGGTTTCGGCGCGAGCGTCTGGTAGACGGGCTGGCAGCGCGCGATCACGCCGAGCACGAACAGGAACTGCCACGCGAACGGATTGAAGTCCCACGGCGCGCCTTCGACGGTCGGCAAGAAGCGCGCGATGTGCGGCGCCGCGTACCAGAGCGAGCCGCTGAACGCGAGCATCAGCCACGGCTGCGTGCGCGCGAGCGGCAGCGCGAGCGGCACCAGCAGCGCGAAGAACGCATACATCGGCAGCACCGACGCGAGATACGGCTGGCGGCGGAACAGCAGGATGTCGCGCAGCGCGGCGAGCGGCTTGTGGAGCAGGCCGTCGAGATCGTTGGTCGGCATGTTGGGGCCGTCGATCGAGAATGCGTTCAGCACGGCGGTGATGAGCAGCATCAGGCCGGCCGTCACGAGGAAAGCACGGTAGATCTCGAAGGCACGGCGGATGAAACGCTGGCGCGCGGCCGCCTCGTCGTGGCGCTCGGCGAGCGAGTTGTACGCGATGGCGGTCGCGAAACCGCCGAGGAATACGAACACCTCGGCCGCGTCGCACAGCGCGTACGCATGCAGCGTCACGCGCGACAGGATGCTGCCGCCGATGTGGTCGACGACGATCACCAGCAGCACGAGGCCGCGGAAGAAATCGAGCTCGGCATAGCGGCCGGCCCGGGCGGCGGCGGTCATCGGGCCGCCTCCGGGCGCGCGCCGCGTGCGCGGCCGGCACCTGCCGCGCATGAATCGGGGTGAAGCATGACTTCGTGAAGAAATGAAGAACGGATGCGCATTGTGCCACCGATGTGACGCCGTCCGGGTTTACGCGGATGGCAGGCCGGCCAGCCGTTGCCGGCAAGCCTGATCGGGCCATGGTGAGAACAGGGCAGTTGGACGAGCGCAACGCTTTGCGAGCCGGTCCCACGCCCCGATGGACGGGCGATTTGCGACGTGACACCATTTTGTCCGCGCGGCCGCACACCGCGTCGTCCGCCCTGCGGGCCACCTCGATAAAACAGATCAAACAAATCGCCGGGCACATGGCCTGCCCGGCCCCGGCTCCGGAGATCCGTCATGAAGAAGCACGTCATTTTTGCCGCCGCGCTGGCCGCTTTCGCCGCGCCGGCCTTCGCGCAGGACAGCGTGACGCTGTACGGCCTGATCGACGAGGGCTTCAACTACACGAACAACGTGAACGTAAACGGGGTCGGAAAAACGAATTACCAGCTCGCGAGCGGCTACGCGCAGGGCAGCCGCTGGGGCCTGAAGGGCAGCGAGGATCTGGGCGGCGGCCTGAAGGCGATCTTCACGCTGGAAAACGGCTTCGACGTGAACAACGGCCGGCTCAACCAGGGCGGCCGGATGTTCGGCCGTCAGGCGTTCGTCGGGCTGAGCGCGTCGCGCTTCGGCACCTTGACCTTCGGCCGCCAGTACGATTCCGTCGTCGACTATCTCGCGCCGCTGACCGCGAACGGCAACTGGGGCGGCACGCTGTTCTCGCATCCGTTCGACAACGACAACACGGACAACTCGTTCCGCGTCAACAACACGGTCAAGTACGCGAGCCCCGACTGGAACGGGCTGTCGTTCGGCGGCACCTACAGCTTCAGCAACAGCACGGGCTTCTCGACCAACCGCCAGTACAGCATCGGCGCGCAGTATTCGCTGGCCGGCCTGCAGGTCGCGGCTGCATACCTGCAGGCGAACAGCCCGGGCGTCGGCAACGCGGGCGCGATCGCGGCCGACGATGCGAACTTCGTCGCCGACCACCTGCGCATCTTCGGCGGCGGCGTCAACTACACGTTCGGCCCGGCGACGGTCGGCTTCGTCTATACGAAGACCGACGTGAAGAACCCGGTGTCGACCGTCTACCTGCCGGCGTCGACGTTCTCGGGCCTCGGGCTGAGCGCGACCAAGTTCCAGAACTTCGAGATCAACGGCAAGTACCAGCTCACGTCCGATTTCTATCTCGGCGCGCAGTACGTGTACACGGACGGCAAGTTCGACGCCGCGGCCGGTTCGTTCAAGCCGAAGTACCACACCGTCGGGCTGATGGCCGATTACAGCCTGTCCAAGCGCACCGACGTCTACCTGCAGGGCGCATGGCAGAAGGTCGCCGGCGACAAGACCGGCACCGCGGCCGACGGCGGCTACGTGGTCGGGACGGACGGCCCGTCGTCGTCGGCCAACCAGTTCGCGGTGCGCGCCGCGATTCGCCACAAGTTCTGATGTCGACCTGCCGGCGCCCGGGGCGAATTGCCCCGGCGCCGGCTTTCGTCACGCGGGCCGCCGCGCGTCGTCGAGCGTTTGCGCGAGCCAGTCGACGAAGATCCGCACGCGCGGCGCCAGATGCCGGCCGTTCGGGAACACGACCGACACCGGCAGCGGCGCGGCATGCCACTCCGGCAGCACCTCGACCAGCGAGCCGTCCTCGAGCAGCGGCGCGAGCCCGTCGCGCGGCGCCTGGATCAGCCCGAGGCCCGCGATGCAGCACGCGAGATACGCCTGCGAGCTGTTCACCGCGACCACGCTGCGCATCTTCACCGTCTGCAGCGCGCCCGAATCCATGTCCGCATATTCCCAGTCCAGCTCGCGGCCCGTGCGGCTCGAGAAATAGCCGACCGCGACGTGGTCGGGCAGATCGTCCGGCGAGCGCGGCGTGCCGTATCGCGCGAGATACGCGGGCGACGCGCAATTGATCTGCGCCATCTCGCCGACGCGGCGCGCGACCAGCGACGTGTCGGACAGCACGCCGACCCGCACCGCGCAGTCGATGCCGTCGGCGACGAGATCGACGAAGCGGTCGGTCGTGCTCAGCACGACGCGCAGGTCGGGATAGCGCGCGTGGAAATCCGGCAGCGCCGGAATCACCTTGTTCAGCGCGAAGCGTTCGGGCAGGTCGACGCGGATCGCGCCGCGCGGCGCGGCGCCGGCGTCGTCGAACAGCGTCTCGGCATCGTCCAGATCGGCCAGCAGCCGCGTGCAGCGCTCGTAGTAGGTGGCGCCCTCGGCGGTGAGTGCGACGCGCCGGGTGGTTCGCTGCAGCAGGCGCACCCTCAGGTGTTTTTCCAGATACTGGACGGCATTGCTGACCGTCGGGCGCGGCAATTGCAGCTGCTCGGCCGCTTTCGTGAAGCTGCCGAGGTGGGCGACGCGCGCAAAGATGCGCATTGCATGCAGATGGTCCATGCGGGGCGGGAGCGTGGGCGAATTGGGACAGGCTCCATTGTTAATCAGCGTCGAATGAATTGGTTGGGCGTTTCGCGTTTATCGCGCGCCGCGATGCGTCCAGAATCCGGTTCATTCACTCACCACCGCAAGGAAACGGACATGGACAAGCGTCAACTGGGCCGCACGGGCCCGCAGGTATCGGCGATCGGGCTCGGCTGCATGGGGATGTCGGATCTGTACGGGCCGGCGGATCGCGACGAAAGCATCGCGACGCTGCACGCGGCGCTCGACAACGGGATCACGCTGCTGGATACGGGCGACTTCTACGGGATGGGCGACAACGAGATGCTGATCCGCGACGCGCTGCGCGGCCGCGCGCGCGACCAGATGCTGATCAGCGTGAAATTCGGCGCGCTGCGCGACCCGGCCGGCGCGTTCGTCGGCTACGACGCGCGGCCGCAGGCGATCCGCAATTTCGTCGCGTATTCGCTGAAGCGGCTCGGCACCGACCACATCGACATCTACCGGCCGGCGCGCGTCGATCCGACGGTGCCGATCGAGGAGACGGTCGGCGCGATCGCCGATCTCGTGAAGGCCGGTCATGTGCGCCATATCGGCCTGTCGGAGGTGGGGGCCGACACGATTCGCCGCGCGGCGGCCGTCGCGCCGATCGCCGACCTGCAGATCGAATACTCGCTGCTGTCGCGCGGGATCGAGGCGGACATCCTGCCCGTGTGCCGCGAACTCGGGATCGGCGTGACCGCCTACGGCGTGCTGTCGCGCGGGTTGCTCGGCGGCGGCTGGAGCGCGGCGCGGCAGGGCGAGCGCGACTTCCGCGCGGCCAGCCCGCGCTTTCAGGGCGAGAACCTCGCGCACAATCTCGTGCTGGTCGACGCGCTGCGCGCGATCGCCGACGAGAAGGGCAGCAACCCGGCGCAGATCGCGATCGCATGGGCGCTGTCGCGCGGCGACGACATCGTGCCGCTGATCGGCGCGCGCAAGCGCACGCAACTCCAGGACGCATTGCAGGCGTCTAAGTTGCAACTAACGGTCGATGATCTGGCGCGCATCGAAACGGCGGTTCCCGCCGGGGCGGCTGCCGGCGAGCGTTATCCGGCCCCTCAGATGGCGCACCTCGACAGCGAGCAGGGCCGGGGGCCGGCACACGGCGCCTGAACGGCCGGCATGGCGGGATGACGAGGTAACGAGGCCGGCCGGGCGGGCCCGAGCCAGCCTCAGGCAAAACCAGATGGCCGGCGGCGTGACGGTGGTTCATCATCGCGCCGTCTTCAACCTGACGGAACGCCCTCCATGCAAACCCAGATGCTGACGATCATCGTGCTGGTCTTTCTGCTCGCCGGCGCGGTCAAGGGCATGATCGGCCTCGGGCTGCCGACGATCGCGATGGGGCTCTTGACGCTCGCGATGCCGCCGTCGGCCGCCGCGAGCCTGCTGCTCGTGCCGTCGTTCATCACCAATGTGTGGCAGCTGTGGCTCGGCCCTTCGTTCGGGCCGTTGCTGCGGCGTCTGTGGCCGCTGCTCGCCGGGCTGACGATCGGCACGCTGACGGGCCGGCTGCCCGCGCTTGCCGCCGGCAGCGCGTGGACCCACGCGGCACTCGGCGTCGTGCTGGCCGCATACGGCTGCTGGGGGCTCGCCGCCGCGCGATTGCCCGCGCCGGGCCGATACGAGAAGTGGCTGTCGGCCGCGGTCGGCTATCTGACGGGCGTCGTGACGGCCGCGACCGGCGTGTTCGTCGTGCCGGCGGTGCCGTACCTGCAGGCGCTGCGGCTGACGAAGGACGACCTGATCCAGGCGCTCGGGCTGTCGTTTACCGCGTCGACGATCGCGCTCGGGCTGCAGTTGCGCGTGACGGGCGCGCTGCAGACGATCGATCTCGGCGTATCGGCGCTGGCGCTCGTGCCGGCACTCGCGGGGATGATCGGCGGGCAATATGCGCGGCGCGTGATGAGCGAGAAGGCGTTCAAGCGCTGCTTCTTCGTCGGGATGATCGCGCTCGGCGCCTACATGGCCGCTTCGGCGTGGCTGTGAACGGGCATCGCCGCCACGCGCACCGCGCGCCCGGCGCGAATGCCCCGAAGCCGGTTTCGAGAGCCGGCTTCGAGGACGCTCACGGAGCGGCGGCCATGCCGCTCAGGCCGGGTCGGCGTACTTCAGCGTCCACCCGAACGTGCGGGTGACGCCCGCACCGAGCGCGAACGGAGTGGTCTTGCACGCGAAGTTCGAATGCAGCTGGCCGATCGGCGTCGTCGACAGCGGATTCGTCGCGCCGTTGACCGTGTCGAAGGCGGATAGCGCGCAGGTGTCGAACCCGGACGCCGCATAGCCGGTCGCGGTGCTGTTCGCGTACGTCACCGACGTGCCGTCGCCGTTCGCTTGCGTGGACGCGAAGTCCGCGAACGACGCGAAGTCCGTCTCGACCGACAGGTTGCCGGCGAGCGTGCCCGAGGCGAGCGTGTCGCTGCGCGAGATCGTGCCGTGCGCGAACGTCAGCACGGTATGCACCTGCAGGTCGAGATCCGTCGTGTACGCCGCGTTCTTCGACGCGAGACGGAACTTCGCCGTGTCGAACGACACGACCACCTGTCCGTTGGCCTGCTGCACGTCGAGGTTCTTGTAGTACGTGACGGGAACGTAGGTCTTCCCGTTGTACGACACCTGCGGCACCAGCAGTGCGTAGCCCAGATCGGTCGTCCCGTAGATCAGCTTGTCGGAGAACGGCACCGGGTAGTACGGCGTGAACGAGTTGTAGTCGGGCGCCTGGCTGAGATTCAGGTTGATCGCGCGGCGGCCGTCGCGCACGGTGAGCAGCGCCGCGTTGTACGGATGCGCGGTATCGCCGGGCTGGTTGTACCAGGTGAGCGTGTAGCGCGGCAGCGCGTCGAGCCACGCATCGTAGGCCGCATCGTCCATCGGCGCCTTGCCGCCGAAGCCGAGCTTGTTCCACCACGCGTTCACGTACAGGTACTGATGCAGCAGGCTGAAATTCTCGCCCATCACGCGCGGCTTGCCGCGATAGGCGTCCGTGCCGCGACCCTTGACCCACATGTTCACCGACGGCGTCGGCAGCGACGGGTCGTACCAGTACGTGTCGAAGCGCCGCGCGGCCCGGTAGATGAACGCGTACGCAACCTGCTTTTCCTGGTCGGTCAGCACGCCCGCGTTGGCGGCCGCCGTCAGCACCTCCATGAACGCGGAATCGCCGTACGGGCCGATCGAACGGCCGTAGTTGAAGCCCTGGCCGTCGGCGTTCAGCTGCGGCAGGATCAGGTCGACCGACTTGCGCAGATAGCCCTTCAGTTCCGGCGTGAGGTTCGCCTCGTTGCCCATCTCGAACGTGCGCTCGGTCACTTCGCCGATCAGCAGCGTGCTGTAGCGGTCGTAGCGCGCCCGGTCGTAATAGGTCGTGTGCGTGTTCGACGCTTCGTCGGAGAAGCCGCCCGACGAATCGTTGCGGATGTGGTTCGTCACCGTATAGAGCAGCGCATCGCGCGCGCCCATCGTCGCGACGGCCGGATCGGTTGCCGACGCGAACGACGGATTGCTCCAGCCGAGTTTTTGCCGCAGGCCGGCGATTCCGTAGGACACCGCATAATAATTCTGCGCGGTGTTGAGCGACGTAATGTCGATCGGCGTACCGGCGGCCGGGCAGGTGCTGGTCTTGCCGCTTGCATCGGGGCCGAACATGTCGCAGAAGGTGAGCCGTTGCTGCAGCGTCGCGAGCATCGCGTCGCTGAAGACCTCGTTGAGCATGCCGTGCGCCTTCAGGTTGTTCAGCGCGACGAGGTAGTAGTACTCGCCCCACGACGTATTTGCATACGTGTAGTCGCTGCCCGACTGCGCCATCATCGCGGTCGTGATCGTCTGGTACGTCGCGAGATAGCTCGCGTATTGCGGGTCGCCCTTCGACTTCATGTCGATCAGGATGTACGACAGTCCGAGCGCGAGCTTGCCGGGCAGGAATTTGTCGCCGGTGTTCGTGTCGAGCACGTGAACCGGCGAACCGTCGCCGAGATCCATGACGACCTGCGTGAAGTCGGGCGACTTCCGGATCAGGTCGAACAGCGCACGCATCTGCCCCATCATCGTGACCGGAATGCGCGTGCCGGCCGGCACGCTGGTGTCGGGTGCGCCGTAGACGAGCGCCTGCAACGAGTTCGGCGCGAGCGCCGGTGTCGACGGCGGGGCGGTCACGTCGTTGCCGCCGCATGCGCTGACGAACAGGACGGAAAGGGCGCTGAACGCCGCGCCGAGCGCGAATCTGCTGCGCGTATGCATCGTGTCTCCAGGTTCGAATAGTGATGAAGTCTTGAATCGCAACTCGAGCAGGCAAGCGTTCTCCCTGCGCGGGCCATGGTCGCGTCGCGCCGACAGTGCTGGAAAACGTTTTCCAAATTTAGACATCGATTGCTTCGATGTCAATGCGCTTTCACGCCGGATGCGACGGTGAAAACCCGGATGGTCAAAGCAGGAGGTGCGATGAAAGTGGGCTATGCGTGCTGGAATTTCCGCGATTTATGATTATTTTCGCTGCGGCGCAGCGTGGCATATCGGCAGTGACGGCATGCGTCGGAAAGGCGTTCGTGCGGCGCGCTTCCGGCGAGATGCGCGAGAAAACGTTACCCTTGAAAATCGAATCGAGCCGGACATCGACTTGTCGATCCCGTCCGGTGGCCGTCCCGCGGCGATGCTAAAGCTGCGCTTCGATCGCGGCCTTGTCGATCACCGACCACACCTGGCGGATCTTGCCGTCGTGAAATTCGTAGAACACGTTCTCGGCGAACGTGACGCGCGTGCCGTCGACGGCGAGCCCCATGAACGTCCCGCTCGGCGCACACGCGAAGCGCAACCGGCATGCGATGCGCGGCGGTTCGCACACCAGCAGCCGGATCTCGAAATGGAGATCCGGAATGTCGCGGAAATCCTGCTCCAGCATCGCGCGGTAGCCGGCCAGGCCGAGCGGCCGGTCGTTGTGGATCACGTTGTCGGCGACGTACCGGCCGAGCGCCGGCCAGTCCTGGCGGTTCAGGCAGTCGATGTAGGCGCGGTAGTGCGTGGCGAGATCGGGTGTCGTCATGGCGGTGGTGCCTCCTCGTGTATCGCCCGGCCGTTGCGGACGGCGCGCGGCGTTCAGCGCGATGGCGTTTCGCCCGACAGATACGACACGAACGCCTGCGTATATTTGGGCAGCGCATCGAACGATCGCGCGCAGAGCGTCAGCTTGCGGTGGCTCCACGCGTCGGACAGCTCGACGAGCCGCACGTCCATCGTCTGCATCGCGCGCTCGGCCGCGTGGCGCGATACGATGCCGATCCCCACGCCGCTTTCGATCACGCGGCAGATCGCATCGAAACTCTTCAGCTGCACACGGTAACGGATCCGCTTGCCGAGCGCACGCGCCTGGTCGCCGAGATGGACCTGCAGCGCGCTGCCGTCGGTCAGCCCGATGAAATCCGCGTCGGCGATCTCGTCGAACGCGACCTCGTCGCGCGCGGCGAGCGGATGCCCGGCCGGCACGACCGCGATCAGCCAATCCTCGCGGAACGGCTTCTGCTCGAGTCCGCCGAGCCCGACCGAATCGGCGACGATGCCGACCTCGGCCGTCTTGTTGCGGATCGCGTGCACGATTTCCTGGCTCGAGCGCTCCTCGACGCTGATCGACAGTTTCGGATGATGCGGCAGATATGCGGCGAGCGCGTCGGGCAGGTATTCGCTCAGCGACGCCGTGTTGCAGAGCAGCCGGATATGCCCGCGCAGCCCCTGGCCGTATTGCTGCAGTTCGCCGCGCATGTGGTCGATCTGCTGCAGCACCGTGCGCGCGTGGTGCTCTAGCGCGCGGCCGGCGTCGGTCGCCTGCGCGCCGGACTTGGTCCGGTGCAGCAGCGGCACGCCGAGTTCGTCTTCCATTCCGCGAATGCGCTCGCTTGCTGCCTGCAGCGTGATGTGTGTGCGCTCGGCGCCGCCCGTGATCGTGCCGGCCTCGCAGATGTTCAGGAAGAGCCGCAGGTCGGTCAGGTCGAAGCGCATGGCGGGGTGAGGGCGCGTAAGAATGGATATGGCCGATAAGTTAGCAGGAACCGCCGCGCCGGTCTCAGGCTGCGCCTGAGACCCCGTTCGCCGGTTCCGCATTTTCGGGGCGGGATCGATGCCGGATCATGGCCGCATATCAACCGGGGGAGATCGTCATGCGGGTCGATTCGTCGTGGGGCGTGTCGTTCAAGATCGCGTTGCACCTGCTGTTCCTGTGCATCGGCGTCGCGTGGGCCTGCGCGGAGCTGGTCGACTGGCTGCGCTGAGCGGGCGGCCGTCGCAGGCCGCCTCGGCTGTCCGGCGCGGCCATGGGAGATTGAAAGCCATTCGAAATATCGGTAGATCCTGAAATTTCTTCCGCATCGCGCGTCCAAAACCGTCAAGTTTTTCCGAAATCGACCGTATTACCGGTAACGAGTGTCCGCCGGCGCCCGGTTCGTGATCGTTTGTCATCATTGTTTGCATCCGGTTACACGTCGGCCGTTCCGTTTTTGAGATGCTTGAAAGATTGTCAAACCGGAGTCGATCGTCCATGAATCAGCGCGAGATTTGCCGCAAGTCGGCGTGGCTGTCCGGCCTGGCCGCGGTGCTCGTCATGGCCGGTTGTGCCAGTCCGCCGCCCGTCCCGCCGAGCGACACGCTGGCGGGCTCGCCGTCGGGCCAGCCCGCCGCCACGCCCGCGACGCCGCCGCCCGCACCCATTCTCGTCGCGCAGAAGTACGTGGTGAAACGCGGCGACACGCTGTCGGGCATCGCGTCCGCGAACGACTGCAGCGTCGCCGACCTGCGCACCTGGAACAAGCTCGATGGGCGCGGCAGGCTGCGCATGGGACAGGTGCTTCGCATCGTCCGCCAGCAGCCGTTGCAGGCATCGGGCGGGAATGGCGGTGCACAGGCCGTCGCGCCAGCCGACGCGAGCAATGCGCCGGCCGCCGCGCAGGCGAGCGCGTCGACGGCGAGCGACCGGCAGGTCGTGAAGGAAACCAGGCGGCATGCGGGCGGTGTGGCGCTTACGTGGCCCGCGCGCGGCAAGATCGTCGACGCGTTCCGGCCGGGGCAGAACCGCGGCATCCAGATCGCCGGCCGGCCGGGCGACCCGGTTCGCGCGGCGGCCGACGGCCGCGTGATGTACGCGGGTAGCGGCCTGAACGATTACGGCACCCTGATCATCGTCCAGCACAACGCGGATTTCCTCACCGCCTATGCGCACAACCGCAAAGTGCTCGTGAAGACCGGCGACATCGTGCACCGGGGCGACGAGATCGCCGAGATGGGCGACCTCGACAACTCTCGTGTCGCGCTGCTGTTCGAAGTGCGACGCGACGGCAAGCCTGTCAATCCGATGCCGTACCTGCCTTCGTCGCAAGGCTGACGCGGGGCGCGCTCGCTGCTACGCTAGGGTCTGTTCACGTGCGTCCCGCCGCATGCGGGGCCGACGGACGTCTTCGGGGATGCGCGGCGTATGCCGTCGCGAGCCGGCCGTCGGCGCGAATGCGTGTGTGTCGTCGACGCGCACGTGCGTTGCTCCATGCCACCGTTTCCGACAGAACGCCCTTCATCCATGGAACATTCTCCGACACGCCGCTCGCTGTTGCTCGCCGCCGTCGCCGCGCCGTTCGTCGCCGCGTGCTCGTCGGCGCCCGTCGCCGAACAGGGGCGCGCACATGCCGCCCAGGCCGAACTCGCCGCGCTCGAAAAAGCGTCGAACGGCCGGCTCGGCGTCGCCGCGCTCGATACGTCGAGCGGCACGCGCATCGCGCATCACGCGCGCGAGCGCTTCCCGCTGTGCGGCACCTATGCGGTCGTCGCCGCCGCCGCGATACTCGCGCGCGGCTCGCTCGACGCGTCGCTGTTGCCGCGCCGCATCCTGTATCGCCGCTATGAAGTCGTGGCCGGCTCGCCGGTGACGGAAAGCCACGTCGACACGGGGATGACGATCGCGCAGCTCTGCACGGCGATGCTGCAGTCGGGCGACAAGGGCGCCGGGAACCTGCTGATGGGCGTGCTCGGCGGCCCGCAGGCCGTCACGTCGTTCGCGCACGAAAGCGGCGACACCGTGTTCCGGCTCGATCGCTGGGAACCCGAACTGAACCAGGCGGCGCCTCGCGACGAGCGCGATACGTCGACACCGGTCGCGATGGTCGACACGCTGCAGCGGTTGCTGCTTGGCGATACGCTGCGCGAACCGCAGCGTGCGCAGCTCACGGAATGGATGACCGGCGGCGCGCGCGGCGCGACCGGGATCGCGGCCGGCGTGCCGCCCGGCTGGCGCATCGCGGACAAAACCGGCACCGGCGGCTACGGCACGACGACCGACGTCGCGGTGCTGTGGCCGCCGTCGCGCGCGCCGATCGTGCTGGCCGTGTCGTTCACGCAGCCGCGTGCCGACGCGGCCGCACGCGCGGACGTCGTCGCGTCGGCGGCACGCATCGCGACGGGCGCGTTCGCCGCCACGGCCTGAGCGCGCGCCGCACCTCGCGTAAAGCCGGCGTTTGGCTTATCGTGTCGATCAACGCGCGCCGGTGTCGGCGCGCGGCCTTGCCGCGCCGTCGTTCCGTGCGGTCGATCCGTCTACCCCCTTCGTCATGCGCCGACTTCCGCCCCTGCACGCGCTGCAGATCTTCTCGACGGTGGCCCGCCACCGCAGCTTCACGCGCGCGGCCGAGCAGCTGTGCCTCACGCAGGGCGCGGTGAGCCGGCAGATCCAGACACTCGAGGCGCACTACGGCTTTCCGCTGTTCAAACGGCACGCGAAGGGCCTCACGCTGACGGCGGAGGGCGAGCAATTGCTGCCGGTAGTCAACGAGAGCTTCGCGCGGATCGAGGACATCTCGATGAAGCTCACACGGCAGCGCACCGATCTCGCGCTGAAGGTGCCGACCTGTGTGATGCGCTGGATGCTGCCGCGCATCATGCGCTTCCAGGGCGAGCATCCCGAGCTCCACGTGCAGATCACGACCGCGTGGCAGCACGTCGTCGATTTCTCGACCGAGCCGTTCGATGCGGCGGTCGTCTACGGTACGTCGCCGGGCCCCGGTGTCTTCGCGCTGCCGCTGTTCGACGAACGCTTGACGCCGGTGTGCGCGCCCGAGTTGCGGCAGGCCGCGCCGCTCGATGCGGTCGGCGATCTCGCGCACCATACGCTGCTGCATCCGACGCGCGACCACCGCGACTGGCGCGCGTGGCTCGATCACGCGGGCGAGCGCGCCGTCGACGCGGAGCGCGGGCCGACCTTCGACACGCTCGATCTCGCGACGAACGCGGCGATGCAGGGCTTCGGCGTCGCGATCGGCGACGTGACGCTCGTCGACGACGACGTCAGCGCGCGCCGGCTCGAACGGCCGTTCGACATCGTGCTCGAAACCGGCGCCCGCTATTTCTTCGTCTATCCAGAGAGCGTCGGCAGCCAGCAGAAGATCCGCGCGTTCAGCGACTGGATCGCCTGCCATCGCGACTGACGCGCGACGTCTCCGGCAGCGGGCGTTACTGGTACGTCACGATGGCGATCATCGGCGCATGAGTGTCGCCCGCACGGCCAGGTAAAACGATTGCGCGCGAGGCCTGCGTAAAGGTCGTGGTCTTGATCGTGCGCAGGCTGGCCGTGTCGACGAACGCGACTTGCCCGCTCGCCGGGCGCGGGCAGTCGGGGCGCACGCGCGCGTGCGCGGCGTCGGCCGTGTCGAGCGCGAACGAGCACGGCGGCTCGACGATCATGCCGGTGAAGTGGATAACGCCGGACGCGCCGGCGGCAAAAGATGAGGACGACGCCAGAAGCGAGGCAGCCAGGGCAAACGAGGCGGCAAACAGGCGATGCTTCATGACAGGCTCCAGAGAGGAAGCGCGTCGCAGCGGGGCCGCTCGAATGGCAGTCCGTCAACGCTGCGGTGCTGTATGCGTAAACGGCAATTCCATTGGACCTCTTGAATGAAAAACGGGAAATAACGGCAACGATCAAATGACGCCGTATTCCTCCAATCAATTTATCCCAAATTTGTGCAGCCGCAAGTCAGGGTATTGCCGATGGCGTAAGGGCGCGGCAATCCGGCCAGTGAACCGGGGTTTTGCGAGTGAATCGTTGAGGACTCAACGATTCGACGAAGGTGCGAATTGCGGCGTGCAGAAAGAAAACGGCCGCTCGTGTAACGAGCGGCCGTTGCGTATCGACGCGGGCGATGCGGCGGTCAGCCCGCGCGCTTGCGCACCGCGCCGACGACCACGAGCAGCACGATCGCGCCGATGATCGACGCGATCCAGCCGGCGCCTTGGCCCGGCGCATACCAGCCGGCGGCGCGGCCGACGTAGCCCGCGACGAGCGAGCCGACGACGCCGAGCACGACGGTCATCAGGATGCCCATCTTGTCGTCGCCGGGCTTGAGCGCACGGGCGAGGAGGCCGACGATGAGCCCGACCACCAGGGTTTCGATGAATTGCAGCATGAACGCCTCCCTATTGCTGTTGAGCTGTTGACGAAAGGAAATGGACCCGCGCGGCGCGCGAGGGTTCCATCCGTCGGCGCGCCGGTGCACTGGCGCGCCGACGCACGGGGTGCCGAGTATCGCACGCCCGCGCGTCGCGCACATGTCAGGCAACCGGATCGAGGCGTCGGTAGCCTTCGGTCGCGCGCAGCAGCGTGCGCGTGTAGTCGCGTGCGACCTGTCCGGCGCGAACGTCCGCGATCCGCAGCTGTTCGACGATCTCGCCATGCTGCATCACCGCGACGCGCTGGCACAGGAAGCCGATCACCGCGAGATTGTGGCTCACGAGGATCATCGTCAGGTTGCGTTCGCGATGCAGGCGGCGCAGCAGGTTCAGGATCTCGGCCTGCACCGATACGTCGAGCGCGGAGGTCGGCTCGTCGAGCAGCAGCACGCGCGGCTCGACGATCAGCGCGCGCGCGATCGCGACACGCTGGCGCTGGCCGCCCGACAGCTGATGCGGATAGCGGAAGCGGAACGCCGGGCCGAGCCCGACTTCGGACAGCGCGCGGGCGATGCGCGCGTCGGCGTCGTCGATCCGGTGGATCGACAGCGGCTCGCGCAGCGTCTGGTCGACCGTGAAGCGCGGATGCAGCGACGCGTACGGATCCTGGAACACCATCTGCACGTGGCGGCGGAATGCGCGGTCGGGCGTGCCGCCGACGGGCCGGCCGTCGATCGACAGGCTGCCGCCCGCGAGCGGCACGAGGCCGGTCAGCGCGCGCAGCAGCGTCGACTTGCCGGAGCCCGATTCGCCGACGAGCCCGAAGACTTCGCCGTCGCGTACCGCGAAACTGGCATCGCGCACGGCGTCGACATGGCCGGTGCGGGTCGGAAAACGGATCGAGGCGTGATCGACGTCGATCATCGTGCGGCCTCCCTGGATTCGGCCGACGACGACGCGGGCGAAGCGGCGTCGAGCCACGCCGGGTCGCGCCGCAGCACCGGCAGTTCGTCGGGCGGGTTCGCGAGCGGCGGATTCGCCGCGAGCAGCCCGCGGGTGTACGGATGCGTCGCGTCGCGCAGGTCGCGCGCGGCGCAGGTTTCGACGACGCGGCCCGCATACATCACCGCGACGCGATCGCAGAACGACATCACGAGCGGCAGGTCGTGGCTGATGAACATCAGGCCCGTGCCGTGCCGCGCGATCATCGCGTCGAGCACCGCGAGCACCTGCATCGACACCGCGACGTCGAGCGCGGACGTCGGCTCGTCGGCGATCAGCAGGCGCGGGCCGGTCGAGACCATCATCGCGATCATCACGCGCTGGCCCATGCCGCCCGACAGCTCGTGCGGATACGCATCGGCGACGCGCGCCGGGTCGCGAATCTGCACAGCGGCGAGCGCCTCGACGATCCGCTCGCGCAGCGCGCGGCCGCGCAACCCCGGCTCGTGCAGCCGGAATGCTTCGCCCATCTGCTTCGCGACGGTCATCACCGGGTTCAGCGAATATTTCGGATCCTGCAGGATCATTCCCATCTGGCTGCCGCACAGGCGCCGGCGTTCGCTCGCCGACATCGCGAGCAGGTCGCGGCCGGCGAAGCGCATCGTGCGGGCCGACCAGCGCGCGGCTTCGGGCAGCAGGCCGAGCAGCGCGCGGCCCGTCAGCGATTTGCCGGAGCCCGATTCGCCGACGATGCCGAGCCGTTCGCCGGGGGCGAGCGTCAGCGACAGGTCGCGCACTGCGTCGGACACGACGCCGTCGTGCCCGCGAAACCCGATCTTCAGGCCGTCGATCTCGCAGAGCGGCGCGGGCGCATTGACGGAATTCGGTTGCATGTCACGCTCCATGACGCGGATCGAAGACGTCGCGCAGCCCGTCGCCGAGCAGGTTGAACGCGAGGCTGACGAGCAGGATCGCCGCGCCGGGCAGCGTCGCGACCCACCACGCGTCGAGCAGCACGTTGCGGCCCGACGCGACCATGAAGCCCCATTCGGGGCTCGGCGGCTGCGCGCCGAGGCCGAGGAAGCCGAGGCCCGCGACGGTCAGGATGATGCCGGCCATGTCGAGCGTCGCGCGCACGATCACCGACGACATGCACAGCGGCACGATGTAGCGCAGCAAGATCCGCGGGCCCGATGCGCCTTGCAGGCGCGCCGCGTGGATGTAATCGGCCTGCGCGATGCGGATCGTCTCCGCGCGCGCGAGCCGCGCGTACGCGGGCCACGCGGTGATCGAGATCGCGACGACCGCGTTGATCACGCCGGGCCCGAGCGCGGCCGCGAATGCGAGCGCGAGCACGATCTTCGGGAACGCGAGCGCGATGTCGGTGATGCGCATCAGCACGCTGTCGACGAAACCGCCGCAATAGCCGGCCGTCGTGCCGATCAGGAGTCCGATCGGCACGACGATCACGACCA
Source organism: Burkholderia sp. RF2-non_BP3 (assembly GCF_001522185.1). Lineage (NCBI taxonomy): Bacteria > Pseudomonadati > Pseudomonadota > Betaproteobacteria > Burkholderiales > Burkholderiaceae > Burkholderia > Burkholderia sp. RF2-non_BP3. The sequence continues at coordinate 121,767 of NZ_LOSU01000010.1, forward strand.
CGAGCATCGCGATGCCGAGCGTGAGGCGCGAGCCTTCGATCAGCCGCGAGAGGATGTCGCGGCCGAGCTGGTCGGTGCCGAGCCAATGCGACGGCGAGCCGGGCGGCAGCAGGCGGTCGGACAGCACCTGGCGCAGCGGATCGTGCGGCATGATCAGCGGGCCGACGAGGGCGACGACGATCAGCGCGACCAGGATCGCGAGCCCGAACAGGTTGAGCGGATTGGCGGCGAAGCGGCGCCAGCGGCGATATGCGAGGCCGAACGCGGCCTGCGAGCGCGACGCGGGCGCATCGGAAAGCAGCCACGCGCGCAGCGTGAGACGCTCGGCATTCATGATCGGACGACCTTCGGCATGGACGGTGAAAGAAGCAGGGTGGAAGCGGTCATGTCGCGGCGGCCCTCAGCGCGCACGCGGATCGAACACGCGGTACAGCGCGTCGGTCAGCAGGTTGACGGTGATGAACATCGCGCCGATCACGAGCGTCGCGCCGAGCACCGCGTTCATGTCGGCGTTCAGCAGCGCGCCCGTCAGGTACGAGCCGAGCCCCGGCCACGCGAACACGATCTCGGTCAGCACCGAGCCCTCGAGCAGGTTGCTGTACGTGAGCGCAATCACGGTCAGGAGCGGCACCGCGATGTTGCCGAACGCATGCCGCCAGATCACGCGGCGCTCGGACAGGCCCTTCGCGCGCGCGGTGACGATGTATTCCTGGCTCAACTGGTCGAGCATGAAGGAGCGCGTCATCCGGCTCAGGTACGCGACCGAGTAGTAGCCGAGGATCGCGGCCGGCAGCGCGATGTGCGACACCGCGTTGCGGAACACGTCCCACTCGCCCGCGAGCGCCGAGTCGATCAGCAGGCTGCCCGTGCGCGGGTCGACCATGCCGTCGTACACGGGATCGAGCCGGCCGGGGCCGCCGACCCAGTGCAGCCGCGCATAGAACAGCAGCAGCCCCATCAGCCCGAGCCAGAACACCGGCACCGAATTGCCGATCAGGCCGACGAAGCGCGCGATGTGGTCGATCGGCCGGTTGTGCTTCACCGCGGCCGCGACGCCGAGCGGCACGCCGATCGCGATGCCGATCAACGTCGCGATCGTCGCGAGTTCGAGCGTGGCGGGGAACACGCGTCGGACGTCGTCGAGCACCGGGTTCGACGTCAGCAGCGACATCCCGAGATTGCCGTGCAGCACGTCGCGCGCGTAGATCAGGAATTGCGTGGCGAGCGGCTTGTCGAGGCCGAGCGCGATGCGCTCGGCCGCGTACGCCTCGGCCGACGCGCGATCGCCGAGGATCGCGAGCACGGGATCGATCGGCACCTTGCGGCCGATCACGAACGTCAGCGCGAGCAGCCCCGCGAACGTGACGGCGAGCGTAAGCGCCCAGCGCAGCACGCGCAGCGCCCAGCGTACGGCCGGGCGCCGCGCGGGCAGCGTGCGCAGCGCTTCGAGGGAGGAGGCGGGAGTCGACATGCGGTGAATCTTATTGCTTCTTCAGGTTACGGTACGACACGAGATCGTTGATCGGTCCGACTTCGAGTCCGCTCACGCCGGGCCGCGTCGCGACCTGCGCGACCTTCTGGAACATGATCACGAACGGCGAACGCGCGAGCATGTCCTTCTGCATCGCCTGATACCGTTGCGCGCGTTGCGCGGCGGTCGGCTCGGCGAGCGCGGTGTCGGTCTCCTTCGTCAGTTGCGGAATGTCCCAGCTGTTGCGCCAGGCCAGCATTTTATAGCTCGACTTGTCGGAGTTGTCGGGGTTCCATGCAAAACCCTGCGCGTTGCTGTGCGGGTCGATGTAGTCGGCCGACCATTCGCCGATGTAGATGTCGTGCTGGCGCGCGCGGTATTTCGCGAGCGTCTGCTTGTTGTCGCCGGGGATCAGCTGCACCTTGACGCCCGCCTGCGCGAAGTTCGCCTGCACGGCCTGCGCGATCTCCGTGTACGGATAGTCGTTGCGCACGTCCATCGTCACCGCGAAGCCGTTCGGCACGCCGGCCTTCGCGAGCAGCGCCTTCGCCTTCGCGACGTCGAGCTTGTACGAATTCGCATTCAGCGTGCCGAGGAAGCCTTCGGGCAGGAAAGTCTGGTGCACCTTGTAGGTCGTCTTCACGACGTTGGTCTGGATTCCGGAATAGTCGACCAGCCACTTCAGCGCTTCCTGAACGTCGGGCTTCGCGAGCGTCGGATTCTTCGTGTTCAGGCCAAGATACAGCAGCGTCGCCTGCGGCGATGCCGCGACCTTCGCCTTGCCGGATTTCACGACCGAGGCGAGATCGTCCGGGCTCAGGTCGCGCGCCGCGTCGACGTCGCCGTTTTCCAGCAGCAGGCGCTGGCTCGCCGCTTCGGGCACGTGGCGCAGCACGATGCGCTTCATCGCGAGCGGCAGGCGGTAGTCGTCGAAGCGCTGCAGCACGATGCTGTCGCCGGCCGACCACTTGACCAGCTTGTACGCGCCGGAGCCAGCCTCGTTGGTCTTCAGCCACGCATTGCCGAAGTCGTTGCCTTGCTGGTGCGACAGCAGCAGCTTCCTGTCGAGCACCGACGCGGGCCACGAGCCGAGCACGTTCAGCACGAAGGTCGGCGCGTATTTGTGGTCGGTCGTGATCGACACCGTCTGATCGTCGAGCTTCTTCACGTTCGCGGCGACGTTCGCCTTCGTGAGGCCGATGCCGGTCAGCACGGCGGCCGGACCCTTGTCGAGCAGCACCGCGCGCTGGATCGACCATGCGACGTCGTCGGCCGTCAGCGGGTTGCCCGAATGGAACTTGAGGCCCGAGCGCAGCTTGAACGTATAGGTCAGCCCGTCGGCGCTCACCGTCCACGACTGCGCGACGTCGCCGTTGAATTTCGACGGATCGCGCAGGTCGACGCGCACGAGCCGGTCGTACGTGTTCGCGACGTATTCCTCCGGCACCAGTTCGTAGATCTCGCCGGGATCGAGCGTCGTGAATTCGTCGAGCAGCGTGGCCATCACGAACATGTCCTTCGGCGTTTCCGCGCATGCGGCGGAAAGCGGAACGGCGGCGAGCACGGACGCGGCGGCGAGTGCCGCGACAAGCCGGGAGGTCAGGGGTTGCATGTGCGCTTCTCCATGTGTCGTTGAGGTCGTTGAACGGGAATGGTGAAAGAAACGTGCATCGTCGTTACATCAGGCGCCACGGGCCGCTCGCCGCGTTGTCGATCTGCGGCAACGCATGCGAACCGGGCAGTTCGTAGTGCCACCATTCGCTCTCGATATGCGCGAAGCCGGCCGCGCGCATCACGCCGAGCAGCAGCAGCCGGTTGCGTTGCACGGCTTCGGGCAGCCCCGGGTGGAAGTGGCCCGACGCGGCCACCATCTCGTCGAAGCCGGTGCCCATGTCGAGCGGCTCGCCGTTCGCGCCGACGAGCGTCAGGTCGAGCGCGGTGCCGCGGCTGTGGTTCGAGCCGCGGCCGAGATCGGCGACGAAGTTCGGATCGGGCAGGAAATCCCACAGCACCTGTTGCGCCTGCGGCGGCCGGTATGCGTCGTAGATGCGCAGCGTGAAGCCGGCTTGTGCCGCGACGTCGACCGCGCGGCGCAGCGCGGTCTCGGCCGGCTCGAGCAGCAGGCAGTGCGCGCGACGGTAGATCGGCTTGCCGGTCAGGTTGCGCTCGGTCGCGTAGACGAGATCGATCTCGACGCGATGCGTGGCGGGCGTGATTTCGACGAGGCGGGGAGACGGCATCGGCATTCGGGGCGCTCAGGATTCGAATTGGTCGAAGGTGCGCTGCAGTTCGCGGTTGCGCGCGACGCGCCGGTCGATCGCGGGACCGAGGCGGTCGACCACGGCGGTGATCAGCAGGTTGAACAGACACGTGAGCGGCGCGAGCGAATCCCAGAACTGGCCGACGTCGGTCTTCACCTGCAGCAGGTCGGCCGGCCATTCGCGCGCCCACGGGCAATAGAGATCGGTGACCAGCGCGAACGGCTGGCCGCGTTCGGCGGCCGCCTGGCAATAGCGGCGCGCGCTGCGCGAATAGGCGCGCGTATCGGTGACGATGCAGTACGGCCGCTCGAATTCGGAATTCAGCGAATCGACGTACGAGCCCGACTGGCCGTCGGAATAGAACACGCGCGGGCGCAGGTATTCCAGATAACTGCTGAACGCGTTGCTGATGCCGCGGGTCGACTGGATGCCGAGGATGAATACGGCGTCGGCATGCGCGATCCGGTCCGCGACCTGCGCGAACACGGGTTCTTCCGCGAGCCGGTAGACGTGGCGGATCGCATCGAGCTCGCGATCGAGCGACGATGCAAGCGTGCCGTCGCCATGGTCGCTGTCGCCGGCGTTCGCGTGCGCGCCGGCGGTGCGGCGGTATTCGTCGAGGCGGTCGGTGATCATCCACGGGCGGTCGCTGCCGCCGCGCAGTTCGCGTTTCAGATCGTCGAGGTTCCGGTAGCCGATGCTGCGCAGGAAGCGACCGACGGAGATGCCGCTGGTGCCGGTCTGCTGCGCGATCTGGTCGGCCGTTTCGAGCCCGAGACGGTCGAGGTTCGCGAGCATGTAGCTCGCGATGCGCTTCGCGGTCGGCGTCAGGTCGGCAAAGCGGGATTCGACGGTATGGGCGAACGCGCAGGTCATCGGGCTGTTAGATATTTGTCATTGGATGATTCGGTGTCATCCATCTAACAAAGCCAAAATCATTCGCGCCAGCGGATAAAAACTATCGTGTTGCGCATGATGATAGTTCCATGGGGGGCGCCCGAGGGCGGATTCGGCCCACATACCGAACCGCCACATTCATATGCTGTGCATTGACCGCTATCGAAGCGCCCACTGCCGCGACGCCGCAATAATTACAGAATGCCGACCGAATCAGAAGAAATCATTAATTCAGGTTAATAATTCATTTAATTTTTAAGTCGACTTGTATTTAACTTGCGTCACGGCGCGCTGCTTTTCGATAAACAAGAAAGTGGTGAATGTCCGGAGTGAATATTCGATTTTCCGAAATGGTGAAGAGGGAAACATGACGAATCTTTCTCGACGCAGGATGTTGACGAGTACGGCCGGTGCGATCGCCGCCGCAGGCATCGCAGTAACGGCGAAGGCCGCTTCGTTCGGTAATCCGGACAGCCCGCCGGAAGGCGCGATAAACGCGCGCAACAAGCAGGGATTGACCGACCCGGGGCCGCAAAACCCCGCATTGTCGAATCAGTTCCCGTCTTTTCAGAATCCGCCGGCCACCGATATAAACGGCATGCCGTTATTCTGGGCGTCGTTCAATAACGCACATAAACGCATTCAAAACGGCGGATGGGCGCGAGAAGTCACGCAGGACGATTTCGCGATTTCCGAAACCATTTCCGGCGTGAACATGCGGCTCACGCGCGGTGGCATTCGCGAGATGCACTGGCACCAGCAGGCCGAGTGGGCGATCATGCTCGACGGCCGTTGCCGCATCACCGTGCTCGACGAGCAGGGGCGGCCGTCGGTGCAGGACGTGAAAACGGGCGATCTCTGGTATTTCCCGCCCGGCCTCCCGCATTCGCTGCAGGGCATCGGCACCGATGGCGCCGAATTTCTGCTCGCATTCGACAACGGTCGCGCATCGGAATTCAACACACTGCTGCTGACCGACTGGGTCGCGCATACGCCGCCCGACGTGCTCGCCCTCAACTTCGGCGTGGCGGCCGACGCATTCAGGAACATTCCGCTCGACAACCTGTGGATCTTCCAGGGGGACGAGCCCGGGCCGCTCGCGGACGCGCAGCGGGCATCCGCTTCGTCGGCCGGCACGCCGCCGCATCCGTTCATCTTCTCGCTCGGCGACATGAAGCCGTTCAAGAAGACGCGCGGCGGCGAAGTGCGGATTGCCGACAGCACGAATTTCGACGTGTCGAAGACGGTCGCGGCGGCGCTCGTCACCGTGCATCCGGGCGGCATGCGCGAACTGCACTGGCATCCGAATGCGGACGAATGGCAGTACTACCTGCAGGGCGAGGCGCGGATGACCGTGTTCGACACGGGGCCGAAGGCGCAGACGGCGGATTTTCGCCCGGGCGACGTCGGTTACGTGAAGAAGAGTCTCGGGCACTACGTGCAGAACACCGGCAACACCGATCTCGTGTTTCTCGAGATCTTCAAGACGGACCGCTACGCGGAGGTGTCGCTGTCCGACTGGCTCGCGCATACGCCGCCGAAGCTCGTCGAGGCGCACCTGAACATCGCGCCCGACGTGCTCGCGCGTTTTCCGCGCAACCGTCCCGACGTCGTGCCGCTGTAACGCCGCCGCCGCGGCCACGGCCGGTCGCGGCGGCAGATATTAAGGAATCCTTCACCTTGAGAACGGAACCCGACCATGATTCCCGTCCCGAGCAAATCCCCCGGCGGTCTCGCGCTGTCCGGCCTGTCCACCGAGCGTAGCGACGGCGCGGCGCGCGCCGCGCTGGAAGGACGCCGCACCGGCATCGCCGCGCTGCTGCCGTTCGTCGGCCCAGCCGTGATCGCGTCGATCGGCTACATGGATCCCGGCAACTTTGCGACCAACATCCAGGCCGGCGCCGCGTACGGCTACCGGCTTCTGTGGGTAGTCCTTGCCGCGAATGCGATTGCGATGCTGTTCCAGGCGATGTCGGCGAAGCTCGGCATCGTGACCGGCCGAAACCTGGCGCAGCTGTGCCGCGACCATTTCCCCGTGCCGCTGGTGTGGGGCATGTGGATTGCGTCCGAGGTCGCCGCGATGGCGACCGATCTTGCCGAGTTTCTCGGCGGTGCGCTCGCGTTCGGACTGCTGTGTCACCTGTCGCTGTTCGCGGGGATGACCGCGACGGCGCTCGCGACCTTCGCGATCCTCGCGCTCGAGAAGCGCGGCTTCCGGCCGTTGGAAGCCGCGATCGCAGCATTGGTCGGCGTGATCGGCGCATGCTATCTCGGTGAACTTCTGATTGCGCCGCAGGACTGGCACGCGGCTGCATTCCATCTGGTTGTCCCGCAGATTCCCGATCATGCGGCGCTGACGATCGCGGTCGGGATCATCGGCGCGACGATCATGCCGCACACGCTGTATCTGCATTCGGGCCTCACGCAGGATCGCAACGCAACGCGCGATGAAAGCGAGCGGCGCCGGCTCATGCGATTCTCGAACCGCGAGGTCGTCGTTGCGCTGGGCCTCGCCGGGTTCGTGAACATTGCGATGGTGATGATGGCGTCGTCGGCATTCCATGCGCGCGCGCCGGGAACGGCCGACATCGGCGCTGCCTATCACACGCTGATCCCCGTGCTCGGACCAGCGGCCGGCGTGCTGTTTCTCGTCGCGTTGCTCACGTCGGGCGTGTCCAGCTCGGTCGTCGGCACGATGGCGGGCCAGGTCGTGATGCAAGGATTCATCCGACGCCGTCTGTCGGTCTGGGTACGGCGAGTGGTGACGATCGCGCCCGCGTTCGTGGTGGTCGCGTGCGGGTGTGACGTCACGCGCGCGATGGTCGCCAGCCAGGTGGTACTGAGCTTCGTCCTGCCGATGCCGATGATCGCGCTGCTCGTTCTGTCGGCGCGGACGGACGTGATGGGGCGCTACGCGATGCGGATGCCGCTGCGTATCGTCGCCGGCACGGCCACCGTCGTGATCGTCGGGCTGAACGCGTATCTCGTATGGGCCGCGTTCAATTGAACAGCGGGTGTGGCGCAGGTGGGACGACACCGCCCGCGGCAAGCCGGAGCGGCCGCGCGGGCAGCGTCGCGAACTTACTTTTTCAGCGTACGGTACGACACGAGGTCGTTGATCGGTCCGATCTCCGGCCCGGTCGTGCCGGGGCGCGTCGCGACCTGCACGACCTTCTCGAACATGATGATGAACGGCGAGTTGGCGAGCACGGCCTTCTGCAGCGCCTCGTAACGCTGTGCGCGCTTCGCGGGCGACGGCTCGACGAGCGCGGCCTCGGTGTCCTTCGTCAGTTGCGGGATGTCCCAGCTGTTGCGCCATGCGAGCATCTTCGTCTTCGACTGGTCGGAATTGTCGGGATTCCAGGCGAAGCCGCGCGCGTTGCTGTTCGGGTCCATGTAGTCGGGCGACCATTCGCCGATGAAGATGTCGTGCTGGCGCGCGCGGTACTTGCCGATCGCCTGCTTCGCATCGCCCGGGATCAGCTTCACGCGGATGCCGCCCTGCGCGAAGTTCGCCTGCAGTGCCTGTGCGATCTCGAGGTACGGATAATCGTTCGGCATGTCCATCGTCACGTCGAAGCCGTTCGGCAAGCCGGCCTTCGCGAGCAGCGCCTTCGCCTTCGCGACGTTGAGCTTGTACGGATTCGAATTCAGCGTGCCGAGGAAGCCTTCGGGCAGGAAGGTCTCGTGCACTTTGTACGTCGTGCTGACGATGTTGCGCTGGATGCCGTCGTAGTCGACCAGCCACTTCATCGCCTGTTGCACGTCCGGCTTTGCGAGATTCGGGTTCTTCGTATTCAGGCTCAGGTACAGCAGCGCGGACACCGGCCACGACGCGACCTTGATCTTGCCGGCCTTGGTCAGCGAGGCGAGGCTGTCGGGGCTCAGGTTGCGCGCGGCGTCGACGTCGCCGTTTTCCAGCAGCAACCGCTGCGCGGAGGCCTCGGGCACGTGGCGCAGCACGACGCGTTTCATCGGGTACGGCGCCCGGTACTTGTCGAAACGCTGCAGCACGATGCTTTCGTTCGGCGTCCACTTGACGAGCTGGTACGGGCCCGAGCCCGCGTCGTTGGTCTTCAGCCAGGCGCTGCCGAAATCGCTGCCCTGCTGATGCGACATCAGCAGCTTCTTGTCGAGCACCGACGCCGGACACGCGCTCAGCACGTTGAGCACGAAGCTCGGCGCGTACTTGCGGTCGGTTTCGAGCACGAAGGTCTGCGGGTCGACCGCGCGCACCTTCTGCATCACGTTCGCCTTCGTGAGGCCGAGATCGGCGAGCACGCTGGCCGGGCCCTTGTCGAGCAGGATGGTGCGCTGCAGCGACCACGCGACGTCGTCGGCGGTGACCGGGTTGCCGGAGTGGAACGTGAGGCCGGGGCGCAGCTTGAACGTGTAGGTGACGCCGTCGGCGCCGACCGACCAGGATTGCGCGATCTGCCCGTCGAAGCGCGTCGGGTCCTTCAGGTCGACCCGCACGAGCCGTTCGTAGGTGTTCGCGACGTACTCGGACGGCACGAGCTCGTAGATTTCGCTCGGGTCGAGAGTCGTGAATTCGCCGAGCTGGGTGGCGACGACGAAGATGCCGGGCGGCGTCGCGGCCTGCGCCGGCAGCGCCGGAACAAGCGCGACGAGCGCGGCGCTGACGAACAGCCGGGACAGCAGGTGCTTCATGCGGGCTCCGTGGAAAGGGAATCGTGGTGCGATTCTCTCATCGACGGCGGCCCGGATGAAAAAATTCGACGGGCGCGCATGACGGCGCCCGGATGGCGCGGCTTGCGGGCCGGGCGGGGTGCCCGGCACCGGCGCCGGTCAGATCACGCAGCGCGCGATCGCGAAGCGCATCGCTTCCTCGGCCGGCTCGCTGCCCGAGCCGCGCACGACCTTGACGACCGACCCGTTGCCCGACGGCGTGAGCGTGACGAAGTACGAGCGCGACCCGACGGTGATGTCGGTCACGCCGTTGTGCTGCGACTGCTCGGTGCCGGACAGGCGGCTGTCGAGGCAGTTGGCGATCGCGTGGGCCGGGCGCGCGGACGACACGTAGATCATCGGCGCCGGGCCGGACGCGGCCGAATCGGACGAGGGCGCCGAGCCGCAGGCGGCGAGCAGGGCGGCGGGAAGGAGCAGCAGGAATCGTTTCATGATCGGGATCGTCGTGTGTCTCGTGTCGAGGCTGGGGCGCGGGGTACGCGAAACGCGGAGCTTCGCGACGAAACCGCCGGAATCGTGCCGTTCTTGACGGTCGATGCGGGTGGCGGCTGACGTCGGAGTATACCCGCGGCACTTGACGCGAACGGCCTGCTGAAACGATTCGATACAACAACAAGCGCCCGCTGTCGCACGGCGGCAGCGGGCGTTTCAAGCGATGGCGAATCGACGCTTGCCGGCGCTACTGGCCGATCTTGTGGCTGACCGCGTTTTCCTGCCGGTTCAGCACGTGCTTTTCGCTCTGCGTAATGTGGCCGTGATCCTGCGCGGCCATGTCCCGCTCTTCCTGGCGGATCTTGCGGTCGTCGCGGTGCAGGCGCGCGGCCTGGGCGTGCGACATCTCGCCTTCCTTCACTTCGTGATGGATCCGGCGATTCTGGTTGGCGAGACGCTGGTTGACCTCTTCGCGGCGCGGATGCGCTTGCTGCCACGGCGTTTCGGCGAACGCGGTGCCGGTCAGTACCGACATCAGGGTGGCGGCGATCGCGAGATGGCGGGTAAGGGCTCGCATGACGTTTTCTCCTGTCGTTGCGCGTCACGAAACGTGCGCGCTTGTCGAAAAAAAACGCTGAGCGGGCCCCGGCTGTTGACGTTTCCGGCTGTATCGATTGCAAGTCTTTATTACGGCGTCGATGCGATGCGCTCGCCGCCGCTCGCCATCGACACGAGATCGTCGAGGCGCGCGTCGAGCATCCGCAGCCAGTGCTCGCGCGGCCGCACGATCATCGCGGCGCTCCGTCAGGCAGCGGCCGACGCCGGCGCGGCCGCGCGATGCAGCAGCACGGGCACCGACTTCGACGTCGGCGTGTTGCACACGTCGCCGACGCTGTCGAGCGGCACCAGCGGGTTCGTTTCCGGGTAGTACGCGCCGATACAGCCGCGCGGGATGTCGTATTCGACGAGCAGGAAACCGTCCGCGCGCCGCTCGATGCCGTCGTGCCACACGGTTTCCATGTCGACCCATTCGCCCGCCTTCAGGCCGAGCATCGCGAGGTCGTCGCGGTTGACGAACACCACGCGGCGCTGGCCGAACACGCCGCGATAGCGGTCGTCGAGCCCATAGACGGTGGTGTTGTACTGGTCGTGCGAACGCGTCGTCATCAGCGTCATCAGGCGCTCGCCGTGCAGCGCGCGGGCGCGCTGGATCGGCGTGTCGGTCGGCAGCGCGTGCGCGATGAAGTTCGCCTTGCCCGTCGGCGTCAGCCATTCGCGGTCGCGCGACGCGACGCGCAGGTGGAAACCGCCCGGCCGCGCGATGCGCGTGTTGTAGTCGTAGAAGCCGTCGACGGTTGCCTCGATCGCGTCGCGGATCTTCGCGTAGTCGTCCTTGTACGCGAGCCAGTCGATCTCGCCGCTGCCGAACAGCGCATGGCCGATGTGCGCGACGATCGCGGGCTCCGACATCAGGTTCGGCGACGCCGGCTTGTTCATCCCGTACGACACGTGGACCATGCTCATCGAATCCTCGACCGTCACGCCCTGCGCGACGTTGTCCTGCAGGTCGATCTCGGTGCGGCCGAGCGTCGGCAGGATCAGCGCATCGCGGCCGTGGATCAGATGGCTGCGGTTCAGCTTCGTCGTGATGTGCACGGAGAGATCGCAGCGGCGCATGCCTTCCCACGTGCGCGGCGTGTCGGGCGTCGCCATCGCGAAGTTGCCGCCGAGACCGATCAGCACCTTCACGTGGCCTTCGAGCATGCCTTCGATGGTTTCGACGACGTCGTAGCCGTGCTCGCGCGGCGGCTCGAAGTCGAACACGCGGCCGAGCCGGTCGAGGAACGCCTGCGACGGTTTTTCCTCGATACCGACCGTGCGGTTGCCCTGCACGTTCGAGTGGCCGCGCACCGGGCACAGGCCCGCACCGGGGCGGCCGATGTTGCCGCGCATCAGCATCAGGTTCGTCAGCATCTGCACGGTCGCGACCGAATGCTTGTGCTGGGTGATGCCCATCCCCCAGGTCGCGATCACGCGCTCGCTGCGTGCATAGCGTTGCGCGAGGCCGTCGATCTGCTCGTACGACACGCCGCTTTCGGCCGTCAGCGCGGACCAGCTTTCGTTGCGCAGATCGTCGGCGAACGCATCGAAGCCGGCCGTATGCTCGCCGATGAACGCCGTGTCGAGCACGCGCGGCGCACCGGCGGCGCGCGCGGCATCGTCGAGTTCGAGCACGCGCTTCGCCATTCCCTTGATCAGCGCGAAATCGCCGCCGATCGTCGGCTGGATGAAGGTCGACGCGATGTTGGTGCCCGACATCGTCAGCATCTCGAGCGGGCTTTGCGGATCGGCGAAGCGCTCGAGCCCGCGTTCCTTCAGCGGGTTGATCGACACGATCGTCGCGCCGCGCTTCGCGCATTCGCGCAGCTCGCCCATCATCCGCGGATGGTTGGTCGCCGGATTCTGGCCGAAGATCAGCAGCATGTCCGCGTGCTCGAAATCGTCGAGCGTGACGGTGCCCTTGCCGACGCCGACCGACGCCGGCAGCCCGCGGCTCGTCGCCTCGTGGCACATGTTCGAGCAGTCGGGGAAATTGTTCGTGCCGTAGCGCCGCACCAGCAACTGATACAGGAACGCCGCCTCGTTGCTCGCGCGGCCGGACGTGTAGAACGCTGCCTGGTTCGGGTCCGGCAGCGCGCGCAGGTGGCGTGCGATCAGCTCGAACGCGTCGTCCCACGCGATCGGCACGTAGCGGTCGGTCCGCGCGTCGTACACCATCGGGTCGGTCAGGCGGCCGTGCTGTTCGAGTTCGAAATCCGTCTGTTCGAGCAGCTCGGCGACGGTGTGCGCGGCGAAGAATTCGGGCGTCACGCGCTTGCTCGTCGCCTCGGCGGCGACGGCCTTCACGCCGTTCTCGCAGAATTCGAACGTCGACGCATGCTGGCGGTCGGGCCACGCGCAGCCCGGGCAGTCGAAGCCGTCCGGCTGGTTCTGGCGCAGCAGCGTGCGGTAGTTGCCGCCGCTGACCTTTTCCTTGATCAGGTTGATCGTGACGGCTTTCAGCGCGCCCCAGCCGGCGGCCGGGTGGGTGTACGGTTCGATGCGCGCGGCGGCGGATTTCTTTTTCATGATGCGTGTGTCGGGGGCGATGCACGGAGAGTACGCGCGGTGCGGCGGCCGCTGTGTGTACACCTTTCATCTTCAAAAAAGAGTACAGTTGCGGCCAGTCAGGTGGTGGCGGCCGCAACTGTGTTGTCGAAGGGATGTTGAAAGGGAGGCGCGTGAAGCGTTACGAACAACTGGCCGACGATCTGCAGGCGCAGATCGAGCGCGGCGTGTACCGGCCCGGCGAGCGGATTCCGTCGGTGCGCCAGGCGAGCCGGCAGCAGCAGCTCAGCGTCACGACCGTGCTGCGTGCGTATCTCGTGCTCGAGAGCCGTGGGCTGATCGAGAGCCGGCCGCAGTCGGGCTACTTCGTGCGGGCGCGGGCCACGGCGCCGGCGCAGGCCGAGCTGCACATGTCGGCGCCGACCGCCGAACCGTCGGCGGTGGACGTGAGCCGGCTCGTGCTGTCGACGCTGCGCTCGATCGCGCGCGACGACGCGGTGCCGCTCGGTTCGCCGTATCCCGATGCGTCGCAGTTCCCGGTGCAGCGTCTCGCGCGCTACGCACAGGCGATCGGCCGGCGCCGCACGCGCTGGGGCGTGATCGACGACCTGCCGCCCGGCAACCAGGAGTTGATCCGCCAGATCGCGCGGCGCTACGCGGAGCGCGGGATCCCGGTCGAGCCGGGCGAGATCGTGGTGACGATCGGCGCGACGGAGGCGATCAACCTGTGCCTGCAGGCCGTTGCAAAGCCCGGCGATACGATCGCGGTGGAGTCGCCGACGTTCTACGCGATGCTGCATGCGATCGAGCGGATGGGTATGCGCGCGCTCGAGGTGGCGACCCATCCGGGCGACGGCATCGATCTTGACGCGCTCGAACGGATTCTCGCGCGCGAGCGTATCGCCGCATGCATGGTGATGCCCAATTTCCACAATCCGCTCGGCTTCCAGATGCCCGATGCGCGCAAGCGCGCGCTCGTCGAGCTGCTCGCGAAGCATGACGTGCCCGCGATCGAGAGCGACGTCTATCACGAGCTGCATTACGGCGACACGACGCCGAGCGCGCTGAAGTCGTACGACCGCGACGGCCTCGTGCTGCATTGCGCGTCGTTCACCAAGAGCCTGTCGCCGCGCTACCGGATCGGCTGGGCGATGCCCGGCCGCTACCGCGACCAGGTCGAGAAGCTGAAATTCCTGAACACGCTCGCGACGCCCGCGATCGAGCAGCTCGCGATCGCCGAATACCTGAAGCACGACGGCTACGATTTCCACCTGCGGCGGATGCGCAAGCAGTATGCGCAGCAGGCGAGCCTGATGAGCGCGATGGTGCGGCGCTTCTTCCCCGAAGGCACGCGATTGTCGCAGCCGCAGGGCGGGTACGTGCTGTGGGTCGAGCTGCCGCCGCAGGTCGACGCGATGAAGCTGTATGCGCGCGCGCTCGCGCAGGGGATCACGATCGGGCCCGGCCACATGTTCTCGGCGACCGCCGATTACCGGCACTTCATCCGGCTCAACTACAGCTATCCGTGGTCGCGGCAGATCGAGGACGCGTTGAAGGTGGTGGGGCGGCTCGCGGCCGAGTGCGCGGGGCGGTGAGCGGCGCCACGCGCGCCGCGATGCCGCGTTGCCGGCGGCGACCCGTTGCAGGCCGCCGCGGCAAGCCCTAGCGCGCGTGCGGCGCCGACAGTTCGGCTTGCGCCGCGCCGGCCATCCGGCGCATGTCGAAGCCCGACGGATGCTGGTACACGCGCAGCCCGAACTCGGGCAGCACCGCGATCAGGTGATCGAACAGATCGGACTGGATCGCCTCGTAGTCGACCCAGGTCGTCGTGTCGGTGAAGCAGTACAGTTCGAGCGGAATGCCCTCGGCCGTCAGCGGCAGCTGGCGCGCCATGCAGGTCATGTCGCGGCGGATCCGCGGATGGCCCTTCAGGTAGTTCGCGACGTACGCACGGAACGTGCCGAGATTCGTCAGCTGGCGGCGGTTCGCCTGGCATTCGCCGGCCGCGCCGAGCGTGCCGTTCCATTGCGCGATCGCATCGACCTTGTCTTCCAGGTAGTCCTTCAGGAGCGTCAGGCGTTCGAGCCGTTCGATCTCGTCGTTGCCGAGAAAGCGCACGCTCGTCGCGTCGACGAACAGCGCGCGCTTGATGCGGCGCCCGCCGGCCTCGGTCATCCCGCGCCAGTTCTGGTAGCTCTCGGTGATCAGCTTCCAGGTCGGCACCGTGATGATCGTGTGATCGAAGTTCGCGACCTTGACCGTGTTCAGCGTGATGTCGATGACGGTGCCGTCCGCGCCGGCCGATGGCATCGTGATCCAGTCGCCGATCCGCAGCATGTCGTTCGACGACAGTTGCACACCGGCGACGAGGCCGAGCAGCGTGTCCTTGAAGATCAGCATCAGCACCGCCGACATCGCGCCGATGCCCGACAGCAGCAGGCCGATCTGCTTGCCGGTCGCGTCGCCGATCACGACGAGCGCGGCCGTGATGAACATCACGAGCTTGACGAGCTGCATCGCGCCTTTCAGCGACAGGCGCGGCTGGTCGCGCCGGCTCGTGCGATGCGTGTGCTCGAGCGCGGACAGCGTCGCGCTGATCGTCATCGACACCAGGAACACGATCAGCGCGAACAGCACCTTGTCGGCGGCTTGCGCGGCCACGGCGGGGATGCCGGGCACCGCGCCGAGGCCGAGCTTGATCACGACGAACGGCACGATGCGGTTCAGCCACTTGAATGCGCCGAATTCGAACAGCGCGTCGTCGATGCGGGTGGCCGACAGCCGCGCAAGCCGCGCGACCACGCGGAACAGCAGGAAATGGGCCGTGGCCGTGATCGCGCCGGCGGCGGCGACCAGGATGAGGATACCGACGAGCGGCGCAAACCAGGATTCGTTCAGGGTCATAAGGTCAGGCAGGGTCCTTCTCGTGTGTTGAATCTGCGCCGCGATGCGGCGTGCGCCCGATGAAGGGCACATGTAAGGGACCGTGATTGTGCCATCGGGTTCCGGCCGGATGTCGCGCACGCATGACGTAGGGCTCCGGAACATTTTCAGCGTTACGTCGGACTGCGTTGTTTTCATGCCGCGCAGCACGTTGCGCGTTTGGCATGCAGTGCCCGCGGGGGGCACGTGTCGCGCGGCGGCGAGCGGGGAGGAACGCGCAGGTCCGGTCGACCATCGACACGGGCAGCGGCGTCTGCATTCACCGCGAACCGACCCGCGCGGCCCCCGCCGGTCGCCCGCCCGCGCCGCTCGACCATCGCGGCAGCCGCAGCGTCGTCACGAAGCTCGCCGCATGCAGTGCGCAAAGCAGGCCGAACGCCCACGCGTAGGCGGCTCCATGCATGCCGCCCGTCGACGCGGATTCGACCTGCAGCCGCCACGCGAGAAACAGCGTGCACAACGTCGTGAACGTCGGGCCGCCGAGGCGCTGGACGATATTGAGCGACGTCGTCGCCATCGGCAGGTTGCGCCGCTCGACCGACGCATACGCGGCGGAAATCGACGGTGCGCCGATCGCGCTCTGGCCCATCCCGCGCAGAAACAGCGCGGGCACCAGCACGTAGGGATCGTAGCCGGCCAGCGCCAGATACACGAACGACAGCGTTGCGGCGAGCGCGAGCAGCGCGCCGGCGGCGGCCAGCCGGCGCACGCCGAACCGGCCGGTCAGCGCGCCCATCGAAGGATAAGTGACGAGCATGCCGAGTCCGAGCGGCGCCAGCAGCCAGCCCATCTCGCCGGGAGAGCGGCCGCACGCTTCGATCAGGAACACCGGAATCAGCATCTGGCCCGCGTAGATCGCGCCGTTCGACAGGAACTGCGTCGCAGCGGCCGCGCCGAATACGCGCGAACGAAACAGCGCGAGATCGATCAGCGCATGCTCGCCTTTGCGCCGCTCGACGCGCAGGAACGCGGCGAGCAGCAGCACCGAACCCGTGATCGCGGCGATGCCGGGCACCGCGTCGATGCGCTCGGCGCCATACAGGAACAGCACGAGCGCCGGCGACAGCAGTGCGAGGCCGACCCAGTCGAGTTCGCGCCGCTGCGTTTCATCGCGGTCGCCGGGCAGGAACCGCACGGCCAGCGCAAGCGCCAGTGCACCGACCGGCAGATTCACGAGAAACAGCCAGCGCCACGAGGCGTGCTGCAGGATCGCACCGGCGACGACCGGCCCGAGGATCGGTGCGATCAGCACGGGCACCGCCGCATAACCGATCACGCGCGCCATCTGCTGGCCGGCCACGCGCGCGATCATCATCTGCGCCATCGGCGCGAGCAGCCCGCCGCTGACGCCCTGCAGCACGCGGAACGCGATCAGCGACGGCGCGGACCACGCGAGCCCGCACAGCGCCGACGTCAGCGTGAACGCGGAGAAACACCACAGGTACAGCGCCTTCGCGCCGATCCGGTCGACCAGCCAGCCGTTCAGCGGCAACACCAGCGTGAGGGCGAGCAGGTAGCCGCTCGTCACCCACTGGATCGTCGACAGGCTTGCGTGCAGATCGGTCGCGAGGCTCGCCAGCGATACGTTGACGATCGTCGCGTCGAGTTGCGACAGCAGCGAGCCGAGCGTCGCGACGGCGCTGACTTTCCAGATCGACGGATCGAGCCGGCCGGCCGCATGGCCCGGCGCCGGCCGAGCGCGTTTGTCGCTCACGCGCCGCGCCGGTCGAGCAGCGCGAGGATTGCTTGCGTCGGACCTGTCTCGCCCAGGCGCGGGAACAGCCGTTCGACGCTGTTCGTATGCGCGTCGGCGTTGAGGTCGGTCATCGCGTCGACCGCGAGCGTCACGTTGTAGCCGAGTTCGTGCGCCTGGCGGGCCGTCGATTCGACGCCGATGCTCGTCGCGATGCCGGCCAGCACGATCTGCGTGACGCCGGCGGCTTTCAGGTGCGCGTCGAGACCGGTGCCGGTAAACGCACCCCAGGTCTTCTTCGTCACGAGATGGTCGCTTGGCTGGCGGTTCAGTTCGGGCAGAAGATCGGCCCAGTCGGCGGGAAGGGCATCCAGACGCACCTGCTGCTGCGTGCGGCCCGGCGCGCTGCCGGCGACGTTGACGAGCACGACCGGCAGGCCGCGACTACGGAAGGCGTCGAGCAGCGCGCGCGTCCGTTCGATCACCGGTGCGACCGGGTGAGCGGTGGGCAGCGCGACGATGCCCTTCTGCAGGTCGATGACGACGAGTGCCGTTTGCGTGTCGAGACGGGTCGTGCTCATGGCGTGATGCTCCGTGAAGTGGGCGAAGGAAAGCGTGCGCGCGGATGCCGCGCGGCACGCACGCAGGTCATTGCTCGCCGATGCGCCGGATCAGCAGAATCGCGGCGGCGAGCGTGCGGATGTCTTCGGGGGCGAGCTTCTCGATCGCGGCACCGAGCCACTTGTGCTTCGCGGTGTCGCGCTTGCGACGCGCCGCGAGGCCGGCCGCGGTCAGCATGAAGAGGATCTGGCGGCCGTCGGTCGGATGAGGCTCGCGTTCGACGAGCCCGTCTTCCTCGAGGCTCGCGAGAATCGCCTTCATCGACTGCGGCTTCATCGCCTCGGCGCGGGCGAGATCGGCGGTCGTCATCGGGCCTTGTCGTTCGAGCCGTGCGAGCGCGCTCGTCTGCGACATGCCGAGCCCTTCGGATTCGATCTCGGAACGCAGCCGACGGATCAACTGGCCGACCGCGAGGGTCAGATCGGCGGCGACGGTATCGGCGGAAACGCCGGGTGTGCGCGGTGGTGTCATGCGGCGAATCATAGAATACGACAGTTTAACTTGCAAGTTTGGCTGTCGAATTTGGCGGGCGTACGAGATGTGCGGTGTGTCGGTGCGGTGGGAGTGGGCAGCGCGTTACGCGCGGCGCGGCGACGGAATCGGCACGACGTCGTTGTACTTCGGCGATGCATTCTCGTGCAGCAGGTCGCCGAGATATTGCGCGAGTTCGTCCGCGGCGAGCGCGGACGGAATCTGCAGGTTGGCCGGCCGTCGCTTGCCGTCGGTGCCGAGATCGAACACGGTCCAGCGGCCGTTCGAACGCACGACGGCGAGCAGGCGTCCGAATGCGTTGAAACGGTATTCGTCCTGCATGGCATCGCTCCTTCGTGGATGAGCGCGCGGGCCGCGCGCGTCGTGCTTACTGGATCGAGCAGGCCAGCCAGCGATGGATCTTCAGGGCATCGCTCGACACGCCGGCGCGCGTCGGCGCGCCGAGCAGCACGACCGTTTCGCGGCGCCCCTTCACGTGCATGCGCATGACGACGCCGTGCCCCGATTCGTTGATGAAGCCGGTTTTCTGCAACCGGATCGGCAGGCGGCCGTGGCGGACGAGCGGATCGGAGTTCACGTACAGCAGCTCGCCGTCGCCGGCCTGCACGGTGGTCGACGTGTCCGTCGAGAAATAGCGGATCAGCGGATCCTGCGCGGCCGCGGCGACGAGCCGCGCGAGATCCTCGGCGGTCGACACATTGTGCGGCGAGAGGCCGGTCGGTTCGCGGAAATGCGTATGACGCATCCCGAGCCGGCGCGCCTCGCGGTTCATCGCCTTCACGAACGCGGCACGGCCGCCCGGATAGTCGCGGCTCAGCGCGGCGGCCGCGCGATTTTCCGACGACATCAGCGCGATATGGAACATCTGGCGGCGCGACAGTTCGGCGCCGATCGGCAGCCGCGAACCGGTGAACTTGATCGTGTCGCGGTCGCGCGAGGTGACGCGCAGCACGCCGTTCAGCGGACGGTTCGCGTCGCGCGCGACGACGGCCGTCATCAGCTTCGAGATCGACGCGATCGGCCGCACCGTGCGTGCGTTGCGGGCCAGCAGCGGCGTGCCGGAGTCGACGTCGAGCACGTAGGCCGCGCGCGAGTGCAGCGAGCGTGCCGCGCGCGGGCTATAGCCGCAGCTTGCGAGCAGGCGCGGCTTCGCGGCGGGGCGTGGGCGAACCGCATTCGTGCGTTTCGCGCGCCGCTGCGGTGCGGGCGCCGCGTGACGCTTGACCGCTTGATGCTTCACGCGCGGGCGGCGATGCTTGACGGCCTTGTGCTTGCGGGGAGCGGGCTTTTTCTTGACGACTTTCGCATGCGCATGCGCATGCGGCGACGCGGTGCGATGCGGCTGCGCGGACGCGTTCGTCGCGAACGCGAGTGTCAGGAACGAGAGGACGATGATCAGGGTGGTCCGGGCGCGAGGCAGGCGCGCGATGAGGCCGGTCAAGCGAAAGTCTCCTTTTCTCGCGCGTTGCGGCGGCGCGAAATGCGTGGGCGGTCAGCGGGTGCGGGAAATTATAAGGTCGATCGCGTGGCGATGACGATGGATGTGCGCGCAATGATGCGTGATGCGCGCGGATTCCTGCGGTTTTTTTGCGGAGGATCGAACGCGTGCGTTCGGCGGCGGGCGCCAGGTGTCGCGATTCAACGCGGCCAGTTCCGCCGCGACACGACCGCGAAGCTGATCGCGATCGAACCGGTGACGGCACGTGGCGGCACGTCGTCCAGCGCATTGCCGAAGCGCAAGCGGCGGCTGCGGCCGTCGGCGCGTGCGGTGCGACGCCCGGGCGCCGGCGCGTCGGGCCCGGCATCGCTTGCGCCGGCGACGACCGTGTCGCACGACTCGTCGGTCAGGCACTCGGCCGCATGATCGAAAGGCATGGTGGGTAACTCCGAAAGGGGCGTTTCCGTATTGAACGTCACGCCATTCGATCAGTAAAATGAATGTTTCGATCGATACGATTCCTTTGAAGAATGGAATTGAAACTGCTGCGCACTTTCCTGACGGTCACCGAACTCAGCCATTTCAGCCGTGCGGCCGACACGCTGCACATGAGCCAGCCGGCGCTGAGCAAGCAGATCGGCGCGCTCGAGGCGAGCCTCGGCGGCAAGCTGTTCGAGCGCGGGCGGCACGGCGCGGAGCTGACGCCGTTCGGTGAACGCTTCCTGCCCGACGCGCAGGCGCTCGTGCGCGACGCCGACGAGATTCTCGCGCGTGCACGGGAGGCGACCAGCGGGCAACGCGGGCATTTGCGGCTCGGCATCTGCCTGTCCGTGCTGACGCTCGTGCCGAAACTCGTCGCGGAATTCCGGCGCCGCAATCCGGGCATCGCGGTCACGCTGAGCGACCTGTCGTCGTCCGAGCAAACTCGTCGGCTCCGCGCGGGCAAGCTCGACGCGGGGTTCCTGCGTTTGCCGTCGGATGACGGATTGTCGTCGTTCAAGGTGATCGACGAGGGGCTGGCGCTCGCGGTGCCGCCGCACCTCGGCTTCAAGCGCGTGCCGGCCGATCTCGACGTGCTCAACGAGATCGGCTTCATCGCGCTGCAGCGCGCACGCGGCCCCGGGCTCGCCGCACAGATCGACCGGTGGTGCGTCGAGCGGCGCTTCGTACCGCAGGTCACGCAGCAGGCGGAGGACGTGCAATCGGTGCTCACGTCGGTCGCGGCCGGGGTCGGCGTCGCGTTCATTCCTTCGCGTGCGCAGTATCTGCTGCGCGACGCGACCGTATTGCCGCTCGCCGGCAGGGACGCGAAATGGCGCGTCGGGCTGGCGTGGCTGTCCGGCCGCGACGATCCCGTGACCACGCGTTTCGTGTCGTTCATGCGCGCCGCGATCAAGGGCGCGTGACCGGGCGTATAGTGTCCGCGATTGCATCCTTCCCGAATGCCGGTCCCGCGCCGGCTCGCGAACCCGAACCGATGACTTCAGAATCCGACGACGCCCCGCTCGATCCCGCACTCGTTGCGACGCTCGCGACGCTGCATGACGCCGCGACCGATCCGTCCGGCAGGACGTGGTCGCTGCCGAAAATCGCGAAGCGCACGCAATTGCCGATGAGCACGCTGCGCCGCGTGCTGACGCAACTCGACGCCGCCGGCCTGAGCGCGACGACGCTGAACGACGATGGCACCGGCAGCGCCGCATTGACCGAAGCGGGGCGCGCCGTGTGCGCGCAACTGTTCGGCGCGAACGACGGCAAATGAGAAAACGGGCCGCCCGAAGGCGGCCCGTCGCGGTGGGTCAGACATGCGGCGTCGGCCGCATCGTCACGGCATCACCACCGCGCCGTTACTCCACCCATGACGGAATGACGGTAGGTCTGGTCGTTCAGCCCGTGCCGGTAGCCGATGTCGAGATCGAGCCAGCGCCTCGGCGAGTAGATCGCACCCGCGATCACGAACGCCGGATTTGCGCCGGCCGTGCTTTCGGTGTTGCGCGACAGGCCGATGTCCGCCACGAATTGCAGCTTGTCGGTTGCCTTGTAGAGCGCCGCGGCCGACACGGCCCAGACCGAGCGCAGATCGCCCTGGCGATTCGGCTGGTAGGCGAGGCCCGCATTCGCGAGCAGCGAGAAGCGCGCGACGTCGGCTTGCGCGAGCAGCGTCGCGCCGGTGCCGACACGGCCCGTGCCGAGCCCGCGACCGTCGTTGCCGGTCGGCATCGTCACCTTCGGTTTCAGCGCGAGCGACAGCGGCCCGCGTTCGACGAAGCGCCATTTCATGCCGATCTCGACATCGCCGATGCCCGCGCCGTTTTCGTCGGTGCGCGTTTGCAGATGCGTGTAAGGCGCGCTCACGTAGAGATCGACGTGCTCGCCGAGCCCGCGCGTGAGCGTCGCGTTCCACAACTGATGGCGGCCGTTCTCGTCCTGTTTCGAGGTTTCCTCGCCGTTGAATTCGAACTGCCAGTTCGCATTGCCCTGCGTGCCCGTGTCGTCGCTGACGAGCGGATGCGCCGCGTAGGCATCCAGCGGCGCGAGGAGGGCGCTCGCGGCCGCGCGCGGAAGCATTCTTCTTTTCATCACGTCACCTGTAGTGCGTCGTGGGCGTGCCGCCCATGCGGGCCGGCACGCCGTCGTTCGGAGGGAATCAGAACCACTGCTTGTAGCGACGCACATAGATCGTCTTGACGATCTGCGCGAGCAGGATGTAGCCGACCATCGTCGCGGCGAGCCACAGCCAGTAGGTGCCCGGCAGGTGCATGAAGCCGAGCGAATCCGCGAACGGCGAGAACGGCAGCCAGCAGCCGATCGCGATCGCGGTGAACGTCGAGAGCAGCACCGGCAGCGCGGCCGTGCTCTGCAGGAACGGAATCTTCTGCGTGCGCAGCAGGTGCACGACGAGCGTCTGCGACACGAGGCTCTCGATGAACCAGCCCGAGTTCATCACGATCTGGCCGCCCGAGCCGCCGTGCAGGTGATACATCGCACCCGCGCCGAACACGGTCCACATCAGCACGTAGGTCGTGATGTCGAATACCGACGACGTCGGCCCGACCCACAGCATGAAGCGGCCGATGTTGCCGGCTTCCCACTTGCGCGGCTTCTTCAGGAACTCCGGATCCATCTTGTCCCACGGCAGCAGCATCTGCGACGTGTCGTAAATCAGGTTCAGCACGAGCAACTGGGTCGCGAGCATCGGCTCCCACGGCAGGAACGCGCTGGCGACGAGCACCGAGAACACGTTGCCGAAGTTCGAGCTGGCCGTCATGTTCAGGTACTTCAGGATGTTGCCGAACGTCTCGCGGCCCTTGATCACGCCTTCCTCGAGCACCATCAGGCTCTTTTCGAGCAGGATGATGTCGGCGGTTTCCTTCGCGATGTCGGCGCCGCTGTCGACCGAAATGCCGACGTCGGCGTCGCGCAGCGCGGGTGCGTCGTTGATGCCGTCGCCGAGGAAGCCGACCGTGTGGCCGTTCGCCTGCAGCGCCTTCACGATGCGCGCCTTCTGCAGCGGCGTGAGCTTTGCGAACACCGTCGTGCGTTCGACGAGCTGCGCGAGCGTCGCGTCGTCGAGCGCCTCGATTTCAGCGCCGAGCACCGGCTTGCCCGGTTCGAGGCCGACCTGGCGGCACACCTTCATCGTGACGGTCGGGTTGTCGCCCGTCAGCACCTTCACCGACACGCCGTTCTCGCGCAGCGCGGCGAGCGCCGGCGCGGCCGATTCCTTCGGCGGATCGAGGAAGGTCAGGAAGCCGCGCACGACGAGGTCGCGCTCGTCGGCGGTGCGGTACTGTTCGCGTTCGTCGCCGCGCGGGATCGCGCGGGTCGCGAGCACCAGCACGCGGAAGCCGTCCTCGTTGTAGGCGTTTGCCTGTTCGAGCAGCCGCTTGCGCGCGACGAAGTCGAGCGGACGCACGCCATGCTCGTCCTGCACGTGGGTCGATACCGCGAGCATTTCCTCCACCGCGCCCTTGCAGATCAGCAGGTGCGCGCCGTGCG
This sequence comes from Burkholderia sp. RF2-non_BP3, assembly GCF_001522185.1. Lineage (NCBI taxonomy): Bacteria > Pseudomonadati > Pseudomonadota > Betaproteobacteria > Burkholderiales > Burkholderiaceae > Burkholderia > Burkholderia sp. RF2-non_BP3. The sequence goes on from NZ_LOSU01000010.1 coordinate 145,832, forward strand.
TGTCCTCGACGACGACCGACAGGCGGCGGCGCACGAAGTCGAACGGCAACTCGTCGATCTTCCTGTAGCCCTGCGGCTTCACTCGCTCGCCGATCTCGTCGGCGCGCGCGACCACCGCGATGTCGATCAGGTTCTTCTGGCCGCTCTGATGGAAGCTGTTCAGCCAGCCGAGCCGCAGGATGTCCTCGTTCCGGTGGCCGGACAGGTCGAGATGGTGTTCGAGGATGATCTTGTCCTGCGTGAGCGTGCCAGTCTTGTCGGTGCACAGCACGTCCATCGCGCCGAAGTTCTGCACGGAATTCAGCCGCTTCACGACGACCTTGCGGCGCGCCATCGCGATCGCGCCGCGCGCGAGGTTCGCGCTGACGATCATCGGCAGCATCTCGGGCGTGAGGCCGACGGCCACCGCGAGCGCGAACGTGAGCGCGCTCAGCCAGTCGCCCTTGGTCAGGCCGTTGATCATGAACACGATCGGCACCATCACGAACATGAACCTGATCAGCAGCCAGCTCACGCTCGCGACGCCGCGGTCAAAGCTCGTCTCGATGCGCTTGTGGCTCACGACGTTGCGCGCGAGCGATCCGAAATACGTGTCCTCGCCGGTCGCGACGACCACGGCCGTCGCGGTGCCGCTGACCACGTTGGTGCCCATGAAGCACACGTTCTCGAGATCGAGCAGCGATGTCGACGCGTCGTTCGCCGCGCCCGGCGCGCCCGCCATGCCCGCGTGGGCCGACTTGCCGGCGACCGCGCCGAGCGTGTCGTACTTCTCGACCGGCAGCGCTTCGCCGGTCAGCACGGCCTGGCTGATGAAGAGGTCGCGCGACGCGAGCAGACGCACGTCGGCGGGGATCATGTCGCCGGCCGACAGATGCACGATGTCGCCGACCACCACTTCGCGCATCGGCACCTCGCGGCGCGCCGGCTCGGACGTGTCGGTCACCGCGCGCTGCACGGTCGCCGTCGTGCGGACCATCGCCTTGAGCTTTTCGGCCGCGCGCAGCGACCGGAATTCCTGCACGAAGCGCAGCAACGCGCTGATCGTGACCATCGCCAGCAGGATCGTCATGCCGACGTAGTCGCGATCGTCAGGTGCCGCGAAATAGACGTCGGTGAAGAAGCTGATCGCGGCCAGCACCAGCAGCACGTAGACGAACGGATTGTGGAACGCATGCAGCAACTGACGCGTCCAGTGCGGCGGCTTGTCGTGCGCGATTTCATTCGGGCCGTCGTGCTGCAGACGGTCGGCGGCCTGCCCGTAGGTGAGGCCGCGCATGCTGGTATGCAGCGACTTGAAGGTTTCTTCGAGCGGGCGGGCCGCTTCCTGCGCGGCGCGCATGGCACGCGGTTCGTTCTGCTGACCGGGGCCGGCGTTGATGAAGCCGCGCTGTTTCTTTTGCGAGGTGTTTCGTTGTGTCATGAATCGCTCCTTGCGCACGCGGCGGCGGGCGGGAAGCGACCGTGACGTTATCGACGCACGAACGCTTCCCGCCGCGTCGCGCCGGGCGCGATCGGCTGTGGATCGGTGAAGGGAGGAAGGCTCGCCGGCGCGCGGAGTGCGGTCCGAGGGACGAAGCGCGGCGTCGCGCCGGCGAGCGGTAATCGACTACTGTCGTCTGAGTTCATCTGCACTCCTGTCGGTTGCGGGTGGACGGCACGGGCGATCGATAGCCGCGCACGCGTGAGGGCGCGCGGCCGGACGGCACGCGAACGGAACACGCACGCAGCGTGCGCTGCGTGCGGCGCGAACGTATGCGCGCGGCAACGCACGGTTGCGCAGCGCGAACGTTCGGCGATATCGAAAAAATCGGCGGGGGATTCTGGCCGGTCAGGCCGGAAGGGCGCCGCATCCTGCTTCCCGGGATGCGGCAGAAGACGAGGCTCTGCGCGGTTTCCTCAGGCAGCAGTCAAGTTGGTCGAGGACCAACTACAACTCGCATCGGTGTTCACAGAACACTCCATGTAATCAGACGGGGGCGATGGTAATGGGTCGTCGTGCGAAGCGTCAACCCTTTTTCCGCCCTTTTTTCGGGCAGTTCCTGCAATACGCCGGTGCGACGACGCTGGCTTCGCGGACGAAAAAAACGCGCGCATGCCAGGCAGGCATGCGCGCGATTGCGTCGAGGCGACGTACCGGCTACTGCGTGGACGCCGTGACGGCAGCGCCTGCATCCGCGATACCGGAACCGGCCGGCAGCGCGGTGCACGACGTGCTGGCCGGCAGCATCGCCGCGCGTGCGCCGCCTTGCAACTTCTGCTGGATCTGCGCGGGCGTGAGGTTGCCGTTCACCGACAGCATCAGCCCGACGATGCCCGTCACCTGCGGTGTCGCGAGGCTCGTGCCGCTCGCGGTGCCGTACGTGTCCGTGCCCGGTGTCGTCTTACCGCTATTGGCCGTCGACAGGATGTTGACGCCCGGCGCGCTCAGCGCGACGTCGGAGCCGAAGTTGCTGAACGACGCGCGGCGCCCGGTTGCGTCGGTCGCGGCGACGGTGATCACGCCGCGGCAGTTCGCCGGCTGGTCGAGCGCGGTCGACAGGCCATCGTTGCCGGCGGCGACGACGACGGTCACGCCCTTCGCATTCACATCGTCGATCGCCTGCTGGAACGTCGCGCTGCACGCGCCGACGCCGCCCAGGCTCAGGTTGATGATCTTTGCGGGATTCGGGTTCGTCGGCACGCCGGCGACCGGGATGCCGGCTGCCCAGCGCATCGCGTCCGCGATGTCGCTCGTCTTGCCGCCGCACTTGCCGAGCACGCGCACCGGCAGGATCCGGCCGAGCCACGACACGCCGGCGACGCCGATGCCGTTGTTGGCGGCGGCGCCGATCACGCCCATCACGCGCGTGCCGTGCCAGCTGCTGGCGCTCGGCTCGCTCGCGCAGTGATAGTACGGGCCGCTGGTGTCGTCCAGTTCCTGCTGCGTGACCCAGTCGCCCGGATCGGTTGCATCGGTGCCGCGCGCCTGGCCGTTGTTGCTGGTGTTGGCGTTCGAGATGAAGCTGTAACCGGGCAGCAGATTGCCGACGAGGTCGGGGTGCGGCCGGTAGCCGGTGTCGAGCACGGCCGTGACGACGGTCGGCGCACCCTTGGTCCGCGTCCACGCGGGCGGCGCGTTGATGCCGACGCTGGCGTCGGACAGATACCACTGCTGGCCATAGGCGGGGTCGCTCGGCGTGTCGCGGATTCGCATCGGGTGATCGGGTTCCGCGTAGTCGACGTCGCCGTCGGCCGCGAACGCCTGCGCGAGCGCCGCCGCGTCGTCGGATGCGATGCGCTGGCCGATGGACAGCACGGCCGCGCCGTCCGACAGGGTTCGCTCGACCTGCACGTTCAGCGGTGCCTGCGATGTCGTCACGGCGGCATACGTCCGTGCGGCGCCGGTCGACGTCGGCGCTGTCCAGCGCGTCATCGAGCGCTGGATCACCGCGTCGAGCCGCGTGCCGGTGTCGAGGGCCGCCATCGCGCGCGCGGCAGTCGGCGTCTTCAGCCGGACGATCAGGTGATCGACCGGCGGCTCGATGGGCCCGGCCGTCTGGGCGGCCATCTGCACGGCGGCCTGCTGCGTCGTGCATGCATTGCTGCCGCTGGTCGGGGGCGGGGTCGTCGGGGTTGGGGAGGGCGCCGGCGAGGGGGCCGGCGCTGCGTTGGAAGAAGACGGATTGCTGCCGTCGCCGCCACCGCCGCCGCAACCGGCGATCGGAAGCAGGGCCGCGGCAGACAGCATGCCGGCGAGCATGCGCGCATGAGCGGAGCGGGCCAGCGCGAAATCGAATCGTTTGGCTCTCATGGTGAAACTCGATCCTCGTAGATGACCGTCGTGCTGGCGGTCGTGCCTGCCCGGCGTAAACCGGACCTGTTTTTTTATCGGACACGTGCAGACTGCTGCGACGCGCCATGCACTGGGTAACGGCCGATGAGGCGGCTTCTTGAATATGTTTTGTGTGAAAAAAGCACGACACGCAAACGATTGCCTTGCTGTATCGCAGCATGAACGCGCGTTTGGAACGGATGATCTGTTCACGCAGTGCAAGATTGGAGGCGGATGACCGGGAGAAACGTGCGGCGCGGGCGTTTTTGCGCGCCACGGAAACGATTGCTCGCGGGCGGCATCGACGGAGTGCGCTTTACGCTTTCCCTGATGAGGCGCGAATTTTGTCGGGCGTACGATCGCGATTCGATCAACGTTTCGTCAGGAGAAAAGCATGGATCGCCGCTTCCGTTGGCTGGCCGTCGCACTGACCTGCGCGCTGGCGGGCACCGCGCACGCGCAGGCGCTCACCGGCACGCTGAAGAAGATCAAGGACACGGGCGTCGTGTCGCTGGGTATCCGCGAATCGTCGGTGCCGTTCTCGTATTCGGACAACCAGCAGAAGAACATCGGTTACTCGCGCGACATCGCGGCGTGCATCATCGACGCGCTCAAGGCCGAGCTGAAGGCGCCGAACCTGACGGTGAAGGAAATCCCGATCACGTCGCAGAACCGGATTCCGCTACTGCAGAACGGCACGATCGACTTCGAGTGCGGGTCGACGACCAACACGCTGGAGCGGCAGAAGCAGGCCGCGTTCTCGAACAGTATTTTCCTGTACGGAATCCGCTTCAGCACGCGCAAGGATTCAGGTGTGAAGGACTTCGCGGACTTGGCCGGCAAGACGGTCGCGACGACGGCCGGCACGTCGGACGAGCGCCTGCTGCGCAAGCTCAACGAGGAGAAGGGGATGAACATGACGATCATCAGCGCGAAGGACCACGCCGAAGCGTTCATGAACGTCACGACGGGGCGCGCGGTCGCGTTCGTGATGGACGAGCCGCTGCTGTACGGCGAGATCGCGAAGGACCGCAATCCGGGTGCGTACACGGTGACGGGCACGCCGCTCGTTCACGAAAACTACGCGTGCATGATGCGCAAGGACGATCCGGCGTTCAAGCACGTGGTCGATGGCGTGATCGCGAAGATGCAGACCTCCGGCGCGGCCGAGAAGCTCTACGACCAGTGGTTCATGCAGCCGATTCCGCCGAAGGGCGTGAGCCTCAATTATCCGCTGTCGCCGGAGATGAAGCAGCTGTTCAGGAATCCGACGGATCAGGCGCAGTACTGATCGACGCGTCGTCGGCGTATCGCACCGCAAATATAGAGACCGCCGGCACCTGCCGGCGGCTTCCGTTTATGGCCCGGACCCTGGCGCGGCGCAAGCGTGCGTGAGACCTTGATTTCCGGCTGGCGCAATGCCGGTTCGTCAGTTGCCGACTGTGCCGAAATCGGCATTCAACCGCGCCCGCGCCATGGGATTCCTGTCGCGCTGCGTAACAACAGGCACAATACGCACTTCGCCGCGCACCGTTGTTCGTCGTTCGAACAGCACGGCGCGTGCCGCCGCCGTCCGAATCTTTCCCGGTTGTCATGAACGCCTCGCTCACCCCCGCGCGCGAATCGAACTCGCCGCGCTTCCTGTTGTTCCTGATCTGCCTGTTTGCCTCCGCCGGCCAACTCGCGATCGACATCTACGTGCCCGCGCTGCCCGACATGGCGCGCTCGTTCGCGACCACGCCGCAGGCGATCCAGTCGAGCGTATCCGGCTACATGGCCGCCTATGCGCTCGGCCAGCTGATCTTCGGCCCCGTCGCCGATGCGTACGGGCGCAAGCGCGTGCTCGCGTTCGGGCTCGTCATCTACACGATCGGCTGCCTGCTGTCGCTCGGCGCACCGAACCTGGAGACGTTCGTGCTGGCGCGCTGCCTGCAGGGCTTCGGGATCGCGACCACGAACCTGCTCGCGAAGGCGATCATCACCGACTCGTTCTCGGGCCAGGCGCTGATGCACGCGTTTACGTATATGTCGATCGCGTGGGGGCTTGCACCGATCATCGCGCCGGTGATCGGCGCGCACCTTCAGGAATGGTTCGGCTGGCGCGCGTGCCTCGTGTTCCTGCTGGTGTACTCGCTGGTGATGTGGGCGCTGCTGTGGCGCTATCGCGAAACCTTGCCGAAACCGGTCCATCTCGAGCCGCGCACGCTGATGGCGAACGCGGGCAAGGTGCTCGCGAGCCCGGTGTTCCAGAGCTGCTTCCTCGCGCAGGGGCTGTGCTACAGCATCCTGCTGGTGTTCAACATCGTCGGGCCGTTCATGGTGCAGACCACGCTGCACAAGCCGCCGACCTACTTCGGCTATCTCGCGCTCGGAATCGGGCTGATGTATTTCCTCGGCGGGCTGTCGAACCGGATTCACGGGCGCGGGCTGCCGAGTGCCGAGCAGCGGCTGCGCATCGGCGCACGCGTGATGGCGGGCGCGGCGGTCGCGATGCTGGTGCTGGCGCTGACCGTCGGCCTGCGCGTGTGGACGCTCGCGACGCCGGTGCTCGTGATGGGTTTCTGCGCGGGCGCGATGTATCCGACGCTGATGGCCAAGGGCAATTCGCTGTTTCCGCATATCGCGGGGCTGACGAGCGCGATCCTCGGGTGCGCGCTGCTGCTCGTGTCGTCCGCGATGATGGGGCTGGCCGGTTTCGTGTCGATTCACGTGCTGACGCCGCTCGCGGTGTTCTTCGTCGCGCTGTCGTTCATCGTCGTGTGGATGGTGACGAAGCTGCTGCGCTACCTCACGCAGCAGCAGGCGGCGCGGGTTGCTTGCGGGAGCGGGGAAGCCGCGTAAGCCGTAGCGGCTGCGCAAGCGCGTGCCGCAACGGCACGCCGGCCGCTCACAGCGGGTGCCCCGCGCCCGCCTGCGCCAGCAGCGAAACCGCGGCCGGATCCGGCATTCCGTTCGAATCGATCGCGCCGGCCTTGGCCAGCGCGTCGAGATCGCTGTCGACGCCTGGTTGACCGACCACGAACGGCGTCGTCAGGAAGGCCGGCGTCGACAGCGTGACCGAATAGCGCTGCTGCAGATTCGTCACGACCGCCGATTGCGCGGCCTGCACCGTGTTCGGGCTGCCCATCGCCTGCTGGAAGTGCGCATTCCCCTGAAAATTGCCGATCAGCCCGGCCGTGTTCGTACCGAGTTGCGCGGCGAGATAGACGAGCATCAGCTCGGTCTCGGGCGTCGTGTTGAAGGTGCCGCCCGCGTAGGCGAGCGAATGCAGGCTGGTGCCGCTCGATGCGACGGTGATCACGCACGGCAGCACGGCGTTCACCGTCACGCGGTAGTTGCCGCCGCCGTCGGTCAGCGTCGTCGCCGAGCCTTGCGCGCAACTGACCGTGACCGACGCGCTCGCGAGCGCGGAGCCCGTGGCGGCCGTGCCGGACAGCGCGACGGTCTGCGTGTTGTTGCCGTTGAAGCAGACATCGACGCCGAAGCAGGCGTCGCCGTTGCAGCCGGCCAGTGCCGCGAGGGCGGCGACGCAGGCGGTGCCCAGCGCGGGGCGGAGAAAGCGCGGATGGCGAAGGTTCATGGTCGCGGGCATATGGGCAAGTGTGGCAACCGGTGGACGCCGGATAGGCGGTGTCGCTCATATTCTAGGTCTCGGATTCCGGCGGTGCATGCTCGCTTTCTCGACAGAGCGCGGGGAGCGCGTGCCGGCAGGTGAGTCTTGTCAAACCTGCTCGCGCGAGCAGCACGTTGCACCGGCGCGATCGGCAACCGCCCGGGTCCGGAGCCTTTCGATTCCCTTCGCAATTGGTTATGCTGCGGGACGATCAAAAAACGACGAGAGAACGCGCCATTCCCGACGGAACCGGCGCGCCGTTTCCGACATGAACCTGAAACGACTGACGCGGCGGTCACGCCTCCCGGATTGCGAGGGCGATCCGGCATCGATGGCATGCACGACCCGCAACGCGGCGCGGCCCGCCCGCATCCGCGGCAAGACCGGCACCGGCAAGGTGGTGGCGGCCGCGCTGCTGGCCGGGGCGATGGTTCTTTGCAGCACGGCCTTCGCCGCGCCGGCCGCTGACGCTGGCGCGATTCCGTTGGCGGCCGGTGCGCCGTCGGCCTGCACGAACGTGGCTACCGCAGCCGCCTATCCCGTCGCCAACGACCCCGAAGCAGCGCCGCCGCTGACAGGCCGCGTGACCGACATGACGGGCGTACTGAGTGTCGCATGTGCGTCCGAGCTGACCGACCGTCTGGCCGATCTCGAGCGCCGGCTCGGCGTGCAGATGGCGATCCTGCTGGTGGGCTCGACCGGCCACGCGACCATCGAGCAGTTCGCGACCACGGTATTCGAGAAATGGCGTCTCGGCGCGAGCAAGATCGACAACGGTCTGCTGCTGGTCGCCGCACTGAACGATCGCACCGTGCGGATCGAGGTTGGATACGGCCTGGAAGACGCGATTCCGGACATCGTCGCGGGGCGAATCATCCGTGAACGCATCGTGCCGGCGTTTCGCGAGAAGCGTATCGAAGCCGGCGTGAGCGATGCGGTCGATGCGCTGGTGCGCGAGATGACGCCGCCTGAAATGGCGGCGTCGGATAGCGCACTGCCCGACGAGGACGCGCAGCGCGCGACGTCCGGCGATGCGAAGCGGTTGTCGAACGGCTTGCGGGAGAAACCCTCGGCCGACGTCGGGAGCTTCCTTTTCTGGTTACTGCTCGGGCTGACCGGTGTCGCGCTGGGTGTCGTCACCGAATGGCGCAAGCTGCGTTGGCAGGTGATGTTGCCGGCCAGCTTTCTCGTCGCGACGATCGTGCCGGTTGCGATGTTGCCGGTCGGCGCGATTTTCGAAGGCGATCTGGTCGCGATGCTGGGTGGGCTGGGGATCGTCGCGACGAGCATGGGTTACTGTGCGTGGCTCCTCGGCATCGCTCTCGTTCGATCCGCACGCGTCCGGAAGAATACGGCGATCATCGGCGTGACGTTGCTGGCGTTGATCTGGATCGGGCATCTGATGGGATATTCGCCCGGTGAGGTTCTGCTGACGGTCTTCTGCGTGGTGATGGGGATCCTGTTGATCGTCGAAAAACTGACGGGCAGCGATTGGTCGTCATCCCGCTCCACGTCCTCGTCTTCGTCGTTCAATTGGCCATCGTCCGGCTCGGATTCGTCCAGCTCCAGCTCCAGTTCGTCCGATTCATTCACCGGCGGTGGCGGCTCGAGCGGCGGCGGCGGGGCATCGGGCCGCTGGTAGCCGCCGTGCGCGGTGCGAGGGCGAACGTTTCTTTTCAACTTTCCGCTCCAGCCGGAGCGTTCAACCGGAAGTCACAAACAATGAAATGGTTTCGAATCCTGCTCGTATGCTGCGTGCTCGCGCCGCTCGCCGGTTGCGGCTACAACGCGATCCAGTCGTCGGATGAAGACGTCAACGCGGCGTGGTCGGAGGTGCTGAACCAGTATCAGCGTCGTGCGGACCTCGTGCCGAATCTTGCCGCGTCGGTGAAGGGCTACGCGTCGCACGAGGAACGCGTGCTGACCGAGGTCGCGTCGGCACGCGCGCGCGTGGGCAGCGTGCAGATGACGCCGGAGATGGCAAAGGATCCCGCCGCATTGGCGGCGTTCGATCAGCGGCAGGGCGAACTGTCGGGCGCGCTGAGCCGGCTGATGGTGGTGTCGGAGCGTTATCCGGAACTGAAGGCGAACGAGGCGTTTCGCGATCTGCAGACACAGCTCGAAGGCACCGAAAACCGCATCGCGGTCGCGCGCGGCCGCTACATCAAGACGGTGCAGCAGTACAACGTGCAGATCCGCCAGTTCCCGGGCGTCGTGATCGCGCGGATCTTCGGCTACCAGCCGCGTCCGAACTTCAGCGTCGCGAACGAAGCCGCGATCTCGACCGCGCCCGTCATCGACTTCTCCAATCAGCCGCCGAAGGCGAACGCAGCAGGCCAGTAAGCGGCCGGCGCGGGCGCTCAGGGCTTGCGCCCAGCCGGCTTCGCGAACGCGCCGCGCACCTCGAAGCCGATCGCATCCGCCACGTTGCCGCGTGCGTCGACGAGTTCCAGCCGGTGCCTTCCCGGCCACGGCATCCACGCGACGCGGTCGGCGTGCCCGATCACCTTGTCGTCGAGCCGCCACGCGAACCGCGCGGCATGCCCGGACGACCGCTCGAACCAGATCCGCTGGTTCTTCGGCGGAATGTCCGGATCGATCGCGAAGATCGTGCCGTCGGTCGGCGCGCCGATCGTCAGTGGTGCGCGCGCGCCGTCCTTGCCCGGCGTGACGGGCGCCGCGAGCCGGATCGTATCGAGCGCCGTGCCCGCGACGAACCACTCGTCGCGCGACGGCTCGACGTCGCGCTCGAACGTGATGCGACGCGTTTCGACGCCGGCCGGCGGACGTGGCGCCCGGCTCGGCAGGTCGCGGTGCAGGTAGCCGACGACGGCCGACCACACCGGCGACGCGCCCGTCACCCCCGACACGTCCCACATCGGCGAACCGTCCGCATTGCCGACCCACACGCCGACCGTATAGCGCGACGTGAAGCCGACCGTCCAGTTGTCGCGCATGTCCTTGCTCGTGCCGGTCTTCACCGCCGAGAAGAAGCGCGTCGCGAGCGGATTGTCGAAGCCGAACGTGCGCACGCGCGCATTGTTGTCGGAGAGGATGTCGGTGACGACGAAGCTGGCCGCTTCGCTGAATACGCGCGTGCCGTTGTCCGCGCGCCCCGATGCCGATGCGCCGGAAGCGGGCGACGGCGCGGGCAGGTCGACGATCTGTCGTGCGACGCCGCCGTTCGCGAGCGCGCGATACGCGTTGGTCAGCGACAGCAGCGTGACGTCCGCGCTGCCGAGCGCGAGGCTGAAGCCGTAGTAGTCGCCTTCCTGCGCGAGCGGCAGGCCGAGCGCGGTCAGCGTGCGTGCGAAGCGGTGCGGCGTGACGAGCACGAGCGTGCGCACGGCCGGCACGTTTAGCGAGCCGCCGAGCGCGCTGCGCACGCTCACCCAGCCCTTGAAATCCTTGTCGTAGTTTTGCGGAATGTAGAGTCCGCCACCGGCTGCGAGGTTGATCGGTGCGTCGTCGAGCAGCGATGCGGCGGTCAGCCGTTTCTCGTCGATCGCCTGCGCATAGAGGAACGGCTTGAGCGTCGAGCCGGCCTGGCGCGGCGCGAGCACGGCGTCGACGTCGCGCGCGCCCGACAACGCCCCCGACGAACCGACCCACGCGCGAATCTCGCCGGTCGCGTTGTCGATCACGACGACCGCGCCGTCCTGCACGTTGCGCCGATGCGCGGGCGCGTTGAGCTCGGTCAGCGCGCGCGTCAGCGTGTCGCGCGCGAAGCGCTGCAGCGGCGCATCGAGCGTCGTGCGCACCTGCGCGCCGGCCGCCGGCCTGACCTCGGCCGCGATGCGTCGCGCGAAGTGCGGGGCGAGGGCGGCGCCGTCGTCGCGCACGGCGTTGGCCGGGCGGGCGATCACGAGCTGCACGTAGCCGTCGAGCGACGCGCACGCCTGTTCCGCATGCATGTCGCGCAGGATCCGGCACGCACGCTCGGCGACCTTCGCGCTGGCCGCGTTGGGCGCGCGCACCAGCGCGGCCGCGATCGCGGCTTCACGCGCGTCGAGACCGGACGGCGCCTTGCCGAACAGCACCTGCGACAGCGCGGCGAGCCCGACCGTCTCGCCGCGGAACGGCACGAGATTCAGGTAGGCCTCGAGGATCTGGTCCTTGCGCCAGCCGCGCTCGAGCAGCAGCGCGTTCATCGCCTGCGTGGCCTTCTGCGGCAGCGAGCGCTGGCCCGAGCGGCGCGGCGAATCGCTGAGCAAGCCGGCGAGCTGCATCGTCACGGTCGACGCGCCGCGCGTGCGCTCGTTCCACAGATTGCCCCACGCCGCGCCGGCGATCCCGCGCCAGTCGACGCCGCTGTGCGCGTAGAAACGCTTGTCCTCGGACACGACGATCGCCTCGCGGAACGCGGGCGACACGTCGGCGAGCGAGACCCAGTCGCCGCGCCGTTCGGTGAGGTCGACGCGCGTGCGTTGCAGCGGCGTGCCGTCGCGCGCGAGCAGCACCCAGTCGGAACTGCGCCAGTTGCGGCGCACGTCGTCGTAGCCGGGCAGCGCGTGCGCGACCAGCGGCGCGGCCAGCACGACGGCGACGAATACGCGGCCGGCGAAACGCACCGGCCGCGGCGATACACGATCGATCATCACGTACTCGTTACTTGCCCGCGTCGGCCGGCTTCACGGTCATCGGCGGGTTCGGCCACAGGCCATACACGGACGGCGCGTACAGCGCCTCGACGCGCGTCGGCGGCAGCCCGAAGGTGCCGACGTTGTTCAGCCGCACCGTGTATTCGACCGAGAGTTTGCCCTTCGGCAGATAGTCGTAATACGCGCGGTAGCCGTCGAAGTCGCGTTCGATGAAAGCCGGCCATGCGCCGTCCGGCGATTTCTCGCCCTGCGTCGCGGCTTCGGAGTCGCGACCGAGGCCGGAGCCGAGGATCGTCGCGCCGGACGGGATCGGATCGTTGACGACGACCCACGTCATGTCGCTCTGCGCATCGATGTCGAGATGCACGCGCACGACGTCGCCGCGCGTCAGCACGCCCTTGACGGCGGGCGACACGGGCGTGACGGTCTTCGTGATCCGGTAGCCGGCCGCGAACGGCGCGCGCAGCGGCACGGCCGCGAGGCTTTCGACGGTCGCCCACGGGCGGCCCGTGCCGTCCTGCGTGACGGACAGCGTGGCCGGTGCCTGCGCCGCACGCGGCCACGGCATCAGCACGCTGCGCGCGGCGGCGGCGCGGGTCGCGGCGGTGGCCGATGCGGGGGCGTCGGCCGGTGCCGGCGCCTGCGACCACGAGATCGCGCGCTCGTTGCCGCCGAGCGCGACCTTCGTCGTGCCCGCCACAGGCGTGCTCTCGTAGGTGCGCGAGAAGCGCTCGATCGCGAGCTGGCCGAGCGCGTTCGACGTCGTCGTCTGCCATGCGCCCTGGCGTTGCAGCGCGAGCAGGCCGGTCGCGATGCGCGGCATCTCGTCCTTCCACGCGGGGTCACCCGCGAACTCCAGCGCGAGACGCGCGGCGTTGGTCTCGGTGCTCGTCATCAGCCACCACAGATCGTCGTCGCGCGCGGTCGAGAACACGAGTTGCGTGCCCTGATACGTGAGGCGCGCACGCAGGATCTGCTCGACCTGCGCGCGTTTCTCGTCGCGCTGCGGGATGTCCTTCACGCGCGTGAGGATCGCGTGATAGTCGATCACCGCCGACGTCGGCCACTGGTTCGGCGCGATCTCGATCGAACCGAGCATGCGGCCCTGCGCGGCGCCGTAACGCGACAGCGCCTCGATCGCGGCGAGCTTGCGCAGATCGCGATCCTGGCGCGGCGCCCATGCGTTGCGCTCGATGCGGCCGTCGACGAAGCGCGCGAGCCCGGCCTCGAGCTGCGTGCGCAGGTCTTCCGGCAGCGCGAAGCGCGGGTCGAGGCGGCCGGCCTCGTCGGCGACCACGAGCAGGTACGACGAGAGCGTCGGGCTGCCGTAGTGCGCATCGTCGGACGACGGCGGGAAGTAGCTCGCGAGGCCATCGCTGTCGAGGTACACGGGCATGCGCGCCACCAGCGCCTGCCATTGCGCGGCGTCGTGCAGGCCGATCGCACGCGACGTCTGCTGTTCGAGGCAGCGGTACGGATAGCGCTCGAACCAGCGCCGCACGCCGGGCAGGCCGTCGGCGAGCTTCGACTGCAGCGACACGGCGATGCCGCCGCGCGGCGCGCCCTGTGCGTTGTTGACGGCGCCGGCCGGAGCGGATACGGGCACCGTCAGCGTGCCGTCGACCTGCGTGAGCGTGGCTTGCTGCACGGTCACCGGCAGCGCGGGCACGACCTTCTGCGCGACGGCCAGCGCGTCGGACGCGCGCTTGCCGCCTTGCTCGGCCGCCTCGATGCGCCAGTTCAGCGCGCCGGCCGCGTCGAGCGCCTGCTCGGGCACCGTGATCGTCCATGCCACCTCCGTCGCCGCATTGGCCGCGAGCGACACGGTTTGCGGCGCGACGTCGAGGCCCGTCACGCGCGGCGTCACGACGACCTGCATCGCGCGGTCGGTCGTGTTGCGCAGCGTGACCTGCGCGCGGAACGCATCGCCTTCGCGCACGAGCGGCGGCAGCCCGGAGATCAACTGCAGATCCTGCGTGCTGCGAATCGACGTGCTGCCGGTGCCGAAGCGGTCGGGGCCGACCGCCGCGATCGCGACGATCCGGAAGCGCGTGAGCGCGTCGTTCAGCGGCACGTCGACGGTCGCGCTGCCGTTCGCATCGAGCGTCACGCGAGGATTCCACAGCAGCAGCGTGTCGAACAGCTCGCGTGTCGGCGCGCCGCCGCCGCCGCCGCCGGCCGGCACGGCCTTGCGGCCGAAGTGGCGGCGACCGACGATTTCCATCTGCGCGGTGGCCGTCTCGACGCCATACGCGCGTCGCTGCAGCATCGCGTCGAGCAGGTTCCAGCTGTCGTTCGGCATCAGCTCGAGCAGCGCCTCGTCGACGGCCGCGACCGCGATCTGCGTGCCGGCCGGCGCCGGCTGGCCGTTCGGCAGCGTGACCTTCACGTGCGCCTGCGCCTTGCCGCGCACCGTGTAACGCGTCGCGTCGGTCGTCACGGACACGCCGAGACGATGCACGCCCGTGCCGACCTTGATCTCGCCGAGGCCATAGCGGAACGCGGGCTTCGACAGATCGACGAACGCGGTCGGTGCTTCATAGTGACGGCCTTCGCGCCAGAACGCGCGGGCCCATTCGACCGGCGCCTTCCAGCCCCAGGTGAAGAACGAGTACCACGGCACTTCGCGAATCCGGCCGCGCAACGCGAGCACCGACACGTACACGTTCGGCCCCCACGACTCGCCGACCTTCAGGTCGACGGTCGGGTTCTTGCCGTTGAGTTCGACGATGTGGGTTTCCATCACACCGCCGCGTTCGACCGCGACGAGCGCGGTTGCGTAGCGGAACGGCATGCGAACCTGGAAGCGGGCCGTTTCGCCCGCCTCGTAGGACGTCTTCTCCGGGATCACGTCGATCCGGTCGGTGTTGTCGCCGCCGAACCAGAGTTCGTCCTCGCGCGTGACCCAGACGGACGTCGACGCGTTCGACGTGCGGCCGTCGCCGTCCTTCGCGACCGCGATCAACTGGATGTTGCCGGCCTGTTCGAGCGTCGCGTCGCAGGCCATGCGGCCCTTGTCGTCGGTCTTGCCCGAGCACAGCACGCCGAGGTCGCGCGTGTCGCTCTTGTTGTCGTATGCGTAAAAGCCGCCGACCATCCGCTTGCGCGACGACGTCGTGATGTGCGCGACGCCCTTGATCTCGACCGGCACCGATGCGCGCGGCTTGCCCTGCAGGTCGACCGCGAGCGCCTGCACAGGCACGCGCTGGCCGACCGACACCCAGCGGCCGGCCTTGATGCCGGCCACTACCGCGGCCGGCCACAGGATCGTGTCGCCGCGGATCGTCTGCACTTCGCCGTTCGGGTCCGCGAACGTCGCCTCGAGGGCGATGCGCTTCGGCGCGTCGACGTCGGGCAGGCCCTTGAGCGTGACGGTGCCCGCGCCGTTGCGGTCGAGCGTCAGCGGCAGCTTGTCCGCGATCAGCCGGGTCGAGTCGGGATCGTTGTTCGCGGCCGATGCGCTGTCGCCGTCCTGCGCATCGTCGTCGGCATTGCCGTCGCTGCGCTCGGGACGATACGGCGTGAAGCTGAAGTCCTCGAAGCGATCCGCGAACGGCGGCGAAGCCCATTTCATCAGCGCCGACACCTGCACGGGCAGGTTCGATGCGCCGCCGCCCGACACGTAGTCGATCTGCACCGCGAGCGGCGCTTCCTTGGCCGCGACGAGCGGGCTCTTCTGCGCGTCGCGCGCGCCGATCGTCCCCTTGAGCACCGGCAGGCGGAACGCCTCGACACGGAAGCTGCCGCTGTAGTAGCTGGCGGTCGGCGCATCGTCCGGGCCGCCTTCGAGCGACACGCTGTACTCGCCGAGCTTCGCCGCGGGCGGCAACGTGAACTGCGTGTCGGCGCTGTGGTCGGCCGACCACGTGAGCGGCAGCTTGTAGGTCTGGTCGGAGCCGAGATGGCGGATCGTCACGCGCGTCGGGTATTGCGCCGGGAACGCGAGGCTCTGCAGCGTCTCGGTGCGCAGGAAGTGCTTCATCGACACGGTTTCGCCGGCACGCAGCAGCGTGCGGTCGAATACCGTATGCGCGCGCACGGTCGGCGCGCTGCCGGTGTCGGTCGGCACGTTGAAGCGCCACGATTCGATCCCGCGGTTCCAGTTCGAGCTGACGAACGCCATGTCCGGGCCCGTCTTGGGATCGTCGACGCGCGCCGACACGAAGTAGTCGTCGAAGCGTTCCGACTGGCTGCATTCATGCTTCGGCTCGAATGCACCGTCGATCTTCAGCAGGCCTTGCGCATCGGTCTTGCCGGACGCGATTTCGTCGCCGTTGCAATCCGACACGCGGATTCGCGCGTTCGGCACGGGCTCGCCCTTGTCGAGCGTCGTCACCCATACGAGGTTGTTCTCGCGGCCCTGTTTCAGATGCACGCCGAGGTTCGTGACGAGCACGGTGGTACGCACGTACATGCTCGACGGCTTCGCGAGCAGCGAGCGGCCGAGCGCGGGCGACGCGAGTTCGAGCACGTAGAAGCCGGGTTTCTCGATCGGCACGCCGACGACCTCGAACGGACGCAGCGCCTTCGGATCGGCCTTCGGCAGCGTCAGTGCCTGCGCGCCCGGTTCGCCGGCGAGCAGCGACAGCGAGCGCACGTCGATGCGGCGGTTCTGCGGCGCGGGCATCTTCTCGCCGGCCTGGAGCGGCACGTAGACGGGGTGCTGGCCCTTGCGCCGGAGCAGGCCCGGGATGCGCTCGTCGATCGTGCCGGCCGTCATCGACCAGTTGTCGAAGCGCTCGACGGTGCGCATCCATTGACGGATCGCGGTGTCGTCGTCGACCTTCAGGTTCGAGAATTGCGCGCCGCTCGTGTTGAGGCCCGCGATATGCAGGTCGGCCTCGACGTTGCGCAGCGTGACGGGCACGAGCGCGGGCGTATCCGGTTCGGCGAATCGCTCGACGATCCCGAAGGTGCCCGACGAGAATTTCGCGAGCGGCGGCATCGGCGCGGTGCGCGTCGCGAGCGGGAACAGGTCGGCGTTCGCGAGTGGGCGGTCCGTCACGTCGCGCAGGCCGGACGGCAGCTCGATCGTCAGGTTCGCCTGCGCGGGCAGCGGCGGGTTGAACGTGACGGTGGTCACTTCGTCGCTGTGATCGTCGGCCGCGAAGGTCGGCGAAAGCGAGCCGTCAGGGCCGCGCAGCTTGATCGCCTCGGCGTTCTTGCGCGAGATCGGCGCATTGAACGACAACGTCAGCGGACGCAGCGGCGTGCAGGGCGCCTTCGCGTTTTCGCGCTCGCACGAGAAGCTCGCGGCGAACGGTGCGCGCACGGTGAAGTCGAAGCGGCGCTCGGTGTCGTTCGCGATGCCGCTCGGGCTTGCGACGCCCTTGCCGTAGACGAGCTGCATCTTCGCGCTCGCGGGCAGCGCCTGCGCGCACGACAGCGTCAGCACGCGCGCGGCGTCCTTCTTCAGCCCGAAGTGATCGAGCAGCGCGTTGCGGGTATCGTCGTCGGCGGCCGTGACGGGGATGCGGTTGCCGATGCCGACCGCTTCGCACCAGATGTTCGCGAGCGCGGAGCGCGGCTCGGCCGGGCCGTTCAGCTTCAGCACGAACACCTGGCGTTCCTCGATCTCGCGCGTGCCGGGGCGCACCGTCACCGGGAACGGGCCGCCGGTTTGAAACGTGAAGCGGCGCGGGCCGCTGACCGCGTTGCCGGCGACCGAGCGCAGCGTGTCGTTGAGCGCGACGGAGCAGCGCACGCCGGGCGGCAGGTCGTTCTCGAAATCGTAGACCCAGGTTTTGTCGTCGAGCCAGTGCCCCTGGCCGCGCGCGGCGGTGGAGTCGTTGCAGGTCATGCGCGCGGGACTCGGCGCGGACGCCGAGCCGAACGCGACCATCGGTTCGTCGAACTTGACGACGCTTTGCCGGACTTCGGTGACGGTGCCTTGCGGCGACACGCTCACCGTGCGTGCGGCGCCCGCATGCAGCGACAGTGCCGCGGCAGCGCCGAGCGCCGTGACCGCGCCGATGCGCCAGAGCAGCCGTGTGGTGTGACGGGTTGAATTCGTGTTGTTGTGTTTGTTGTGCTGCTTCATCGCTCGATGCCCTCGGAGGGAAGCTTTCTGTTTGATTGCACGCGATTCTAACCGACGCGCATGTGAGCGGATGAAGGGAGGGGGAGGCGGCGTGTCGCCGGCTTGCGACACGCCGGCATCCGGAAGCAGAATTGTCGCGTCGACGACACAAAAATGCAGCGAAATGTCGATTGTCTCGGATTGCGGAACATTTATTGGACTATAAAAGCATTGTTCAATTCGAATTGTGCGCGTACATTTCAGGGCCGCGCGAAAGTTTGAGAAATATCAAGCGTGGTTTTCCCGAATCCGGTGTTCGAGAGAAGGAAACATGCACAACGACAACACCCCCCACTCGCGTCGCGATCGCGACGCAGCCGCATCCGGCATCACGCGGCGTCAATGGCTGCAGGGCGCACTGGCGCTGACGGCGGCAGGCCTCACCGGCTCGCTGGCGTTGCGGGCCCTGGCCGATAATCCTGGCTCCGCGCCGCTCGATACATTCATGACGCTCTCCGAGGCACTGACTGGCAAGAAAGGGCTGAGCCGCGTGCTCGGCGACCGCTTCCTGCAAGCCTTGCAGAAGGGCTCGTTCAAGACCGCCGACGGTCTGTCGCAACTCGCGGGCGCGCTCGCGTCCGGTTCATTGAATCCCGATCAGCAGGCCTCCGCGCTGTCGATTCTCGAAGCGTGGTATCTCGGCATCGTCGACAACGTCGTGATTACTTACGAAGAAGCGTTAATGTTCGGCGTCGTGTCCGATACGCTCGTGATTCCCTCGTATTGCCCCAACAAACCCGGCTTCTGGGCCGAAAAACCGATCGAGAGGCAAGCCTGATGGCCGATACCGATACGCAAAAAGCCGACGTCGTGGTCGTCGGATCCGGTGTCGCAGGCGCGATCGTCGCGCATCAGCTCGCGATGGCCGGCAAGTCGGTGATCCTGCTCGAGGCAGGCCCGCGCATGCCGCGCTGGGAAATCGTCGAACGCTTCCGCAACCAGCCCGACAAGACGGACTTCATGGCGCCGTACCCGTCGAGCCCGTGGGCGCCGCATCCGGAATACGGCCCGCCGAACGACTACCTGGTCCTGAAGGGCGAGCACAAGTTCAACTCGCAGTACATTCGCGCGGTGGGCGGTACGACGTGGCACTGGGCCGCGTCGGCATGGCGCTTCATCCCGAACGACTTCAAGATGAAGACCGTGTACGGCGTCGGCCGCGACTGGCCGATTCAGTACGACGACCTCGAGCATTATTACCAGCGCGCGGAGGAAGAGCTCGGCGTGTGGGGCCCCGGCCCCGAGGAAGACCTGTACTCGCCGCGCAAGCAGCCGTATCCGATGCCGCCGCTGCCGTTGTCGTTCAACGAGCAGACGATCAAGAGCGCGCTCAACGGTCATGACCCGAAGTTCCACGTGGTGACCGAGCCGGTGGCGCGCAACAGCCGTCCGTACGACGGCCGGCCAACCTGTTGCGGAAACAACAACTGCATGCCGATCTGCCCGATCGGCGCGATGTACAACGGCATCGTGCACGTCGAGAAGGCCGAGCAGGCCGGCGCGAAGCTGATCGACAGCGCGGTGGTCTACAAGCTCGAGACGGGGCCGGACAAGCGCATCGTCGCCGCGATCTACAAGGACAAGACGGGCGCCGACCATCGCGTCGAGGGCAAGTACTTCGTGGTCGCCGCGAACGGCATCGAGACGCCGAAGATCCTGCTGATGTCGGCGAACCGCGACTTCCCGAACGGCGTCGCGAACAGCTCCGACATGGTCGGGCGCAACTTGATGGATCACCCGGGCACGGGCGTGTCGTTCTACGCGAGCGAGAAGCTGTGGCCGGGCCGCGGCCCGCAGGAAATGACGTCGCTGATCGGTTTCCGCGACGGTCCGTTCCGCGCGACCGAAGCCGCGAAGAAGATCCACCTGTCGAACATGTCGCGCATCAACCAGGAAACGCAGAAGATCTTCAAGGCCGGCAAGCTGATGAAGTCCGACGAGCTCGACGCGCAGATCCGCGATCGTTCGGCCCGCTACGTGCAGTTCGACTGCTTCCACGAAATCCTGCCGCAGCCCGAGAACCGCATCGTGCCGAGCAAGACGGCCACCGACGCGATCGGCATTCCGCGCCCGGAAATCACCTATGCGATCGACGACTACGTGAAGCGCGGCGCCGTGCACACGCGCGAAGTCTATGCGACCGCGGCGCAGGTGCTGGGCGGCACGGACGTCGTGTTCAACGACGAGTTCGCGCCGAACAACCACATCACGGGCTCGACGATCATGGGTGCGGATGCGCGCGACTCGGTCGTCGACAAGGACTGCCGCACGTTCGACCATCCGAACCTGTTCATCTCGAGCAGCTCGACGATGCCGACCGTCGGTACGGTGAACGTGACGCTGACGATCGCGGCGCTGGCGCTGCGGATGTCGGACACGCTGAAGAAGGAAGTCTGACCGTGCGGAAATCTACTCTCACCTTCCTCCTCGCCGGCTGCCTCGCGCTGCCGGGCCTCGTGCGCGCGGCCGACTCGGCCGATCCCGCGCAGATCAAGCGCGGCGAATATCTGGCGGTCGCGGGCGACTGCATGGCCTGCCACACCGCGAAGGGCGGCAAGCCGTTCGCCGGCGGCCTCGGGATGCCGGTGCCGATGCTCGGCAAGATCTACACGAGCAACATCACGCCCGACCCGGACACCGGCATCGGCAACTGGACGTTCGACGACTTCGAACGCGCGGTGCGTCACGGCGTCTCGAAGAACGGCAGCAACCTGTATCCGGCGATGCCGTACGTGTCGTACGCGAAGATCAACGACGACGACGTGCAGGCGCTGTATACGTACTTCATGCACGGTGTCGAACCGGTCAAGCAGACGCCGCCGAAGAACGAGATCCCCGCATTGCTGAGCATGCGCTGGCCGCTGAAGATCTGGAACTGGCTGTTCCTGAAGGACGGCGCGTACCAGCCGAAGCCGGCGCAGAGCGCCGAGTGGAACCGCGGCGCGTATCTGGTGCAGGGCCTCGCGCACTGCAGCACGTGTCACACGCCGCGCGGCATCGCAATGCAGGAGAAGTCGCTCGACGAGACGGGCGGCAGCTTCCTGTCGGGTTCGGTGCTGGCGGGCTGGGACGGCTACAACATCACGTCCGACCCGAATGCGGGGATCGGCGGCTGGACGCAGCAGCAGCTCGTCCAGTACCTGCGCACCGGCAGCGTGCCGGGTGTCGCGCAGGCGGCCGGTCCGATGGCCGAGGCGGTCGAGCACAGCTTCTCCAAGATGACCGACGCCGACATCGGCGCGATCGCGACGTATATCCGTACGGTGCCGGCCGTCGCCAGCGGCGACGCGAAGCAGTCGCGCTCGTCGTGGGGCAAGCCGGCGGAAGACGGCCTGAAGCTGCGCGGCGTGGCGCTCGCGGCGTCGGGCATCGATCCGGCGCGGCTGTATCTCGGCAACTGCGCGACGTGCCACCAGATGCAGGGCAAGGGCACGCCGGACGGCTATTACCCGTCGCTGTTCCACAACTCGACGGTCGGTGCGCCGAATCCGGCGAACCTGGTGCAGGTGATCCTGAACGGCGTGCAGCGCAAGGCCGGCAGCGAGGACGTCGGGATGCCCGCGTTCCGCAACGAGCTGTCGGATGCGCAGATCGCCGCGCTGACGAACTACCTGACCGGCCAGTTCGGCAATCCGGCCGCGAAGGTGACCGAGCAGGACGTCGCGAAGGCGCGTTGACGCCGGGCGCGACGCGGCACGAAGCAGGGCAACACTGACGAGAGGAGGAGCACAGCACATCGGGCGGGCCCCGATGCCGGTTGTTGCAGAGCGGGGCGGGCGGCCGGCGGTCGCCCGTCCCGGTTCACAGGCAATCCGGTGCGCGCGTTTCGCGCACCGCTTTCGTTGATCACACCATGACACCGAATCAACCGTTTCTCGCGTCCCAGCGCGATGTGCTGCTGCTGCTGTCCCGAATCCTGCTCGTGATCCTGTTCGTGATGTTCGGCTGGAAGAAGATCGTCGACTTCTCCGGTACGATCGCGTTCATGGGAAGCGAGGGTGCGCCCGCACCGATCGTTTCGGCGGCCATCTCCGTCGTGATGGAGCTGTTCGCCGGCATCGCGATTCTCGTCGGTTTCCAGACGCGGCCGCTCGCGCTGCTGCTTGCGCTGTATACGATCGGCACCGGCTTCATCGGCCATCACTACTGGACGATGTCGGGCGGCGAGCAGATCGACAACATGATTCATTTCTACAAGAACATCGCGATCTCGGGCGGCCTGCTCGCGCTTTGCGCGGCGGGCCCCGGGCGTTTTTCGATCGATCGCGGGTGAACGGACCGCCGGCGCGTGCATGGGGCGCGTGCCGGACGGTCGAGACTCCGAGGGGGCATCATTTTGCGACTCAAACATTTCGCATGGCTGATCGTGGCCGCCACGCCGGCGGCCGCGTTCGCACAGACCAGCGTGACGCTGTACGGCCGTATCGACGGCGGCGTCGAATACCTGAACCACATCGCGACGCCCAACGGCAGCTCGACGCGCTGGAGCGCGGAAGGCGGCGACTGGGGCACCAGCATGTTCGGCCTGAAGGGCGTCGAGGATCTCGGCGGCGGGATGTCGACGGTCTTCAATCTGGAAACCGCGTTCCAGGTGATGAACGGCACGACGGGCGGCGGACGCATGTGGTCGCGCCGCGCGTATGTCGGGTTGAAGAGCGACACGTGGGGCCAGCTGCAGGCCGGCCGCAACCTGTTCATCGACAGCGACGGCGTGTGGGAATTCGATCCGTTCGTGCAGCAGGCGTTTTCGTCCGCATCGCTCGTGCGCGGCCGCAACTGGCAGCAGAGCAGCAACAACATCGAATATCACAGCCCGGTGATCGGCGGCTTCGACGTGCAGGCGCAATATGCGTTCGGCAACCAGTCGCGCGGCTTCAACTACGGCGCGGCCGACGACTTCGGCCGCTCGGACGGGATCATGATCTCGTATCACTCTCCGGTGCTCGACGTGCGCGGCATCTACGACGAGCTGCGCGACAACAACGGCAAATTCAGCAACATCTTCACCGCGTCGCGCGAGTATTTCGTCGGCGCGAACGTGAAGGTGTCGAAGTTCAAGATCCAGGGCGCCTATACGCACTACCAGGCGCCGGACAGCCCGGCGGGCGTCGCCGATCGCGCCGATCACTACTGGCTCGGCGCGACCTACACGGCCACGCCGCAGTGGGCCGTGACGGGCGGCGGGTATTACGTGAAGGTCGGTGATGGCGGCGGCGATGCGTCGCACGATCCGTCGGGGCACGCGATCATGTACGTGCTCGGTACGACGTACAACCTGTCGAAGCGCACGTTCCTGTACGGGACGGTCGCGTATGTGCGCAACGGCGGCAACTCGAACTTCTCGCTGCTCGCGTCACCGCGCGACGCGACGTCGGGCACGAGCCCGATGACGGGCGAGTCGCAGACGGGCGCGTATGTGGGGATGATGCATACGTTCTGAGCGGGGTGTCGCGCACGCAAGGCACGGGTGAGGGTGGCCCGTGCCTTGTTGCGTTGACGGCGACGGACGTATCGTCGGCACTGCCGGTTCATGTGAGCGGTGTCGATCGCGCAAAAGGAAAGACCCCGCCGAAACCGGCGAGGCCAGTGGATCGATGACGTCGCGGCCGCGCACGTGCCGCGCATCGCCCGTCAGTCAATCGAGCGCCTTCCCGGCCTTCTCGTCCATGCAGCGAATCGCGAGCAGCGTGAGCACACCGCAGCCGATCGCATACCACGCAGGCGCATTCGGGTTGCCGGTCGCCGCGATCAGCCACGTGACGAAGAACTGCGCGAAGCCGCCGAAGATCGCGACGCCCACGCTGTACACGAGCGCACCGCCGGTCGCCCGGACCGCGCGCGGAAACAGCTCGCCGAGCATCGCACCGGTCGCGCCGATGTTGATCGCGTGCACGACCGACAGCGCGGCGATGATCGACAGCAGCGACGCGGCGCCCGGCCATCGGTTCAGCGCGATGAACGCGGGATAGATCGCGGCCATCAGCACGATGCGCGTCCACCAGACGATCCGGTTGCGCCCGTAGACATCGGACAGGTGCCCGCCGATCGGCGTCACGAGCATCAGGATCGCGCCGGCGACGCAGCCGGCCGTCATCGACAGCCAGGTCGGCAGATGCAGCACCTGCACGCCGTAGATCGCCATGTAGAACACGATGATGTAGTGGATCGACGTGCCGCCGATCGTCACGCCGAGGCCCGCGAACACGGCCTTGCCGTGGTGGCGCAGCACGTCGGCGAGCGGCAGCGACGCGACCGGCTCGTCATGCGCGGCGGCGGCCGGCACTTCCTCGACTGTGCGGCGCAGCCAGTAACCGAGCGGCACGAACAGCGTGCCGATGATGAACGGCACGCGCCAGCCCCAGCTTTCGAGCTGCGCGGCATTGAGCGTCGACGTGAGCGCGACGCCGGTGAGCGCCCCGGCGAGCGCGGCGAGCCCCTGGCTCGAGAACTGGAACGACGCGTAGAAGCCGCGACGATGCTGCGGCGCCTGTTCGAGCAGCAGCGTGGTCGACGCGCCGACTTCGCCGCCCGATGCGAACCCTTGCAGCAGCCGTGCAAGCACGAGCAGCAGCGGCGCGGCGATGCCGACCTGCGCGAAGGTCGGCGCGACCGCGATCGTTGCCGTGCCGAGCGCCATCAGCAAGAGCGTCAGGATCATCGCCTTCTTGCGGCCGGCGCGGTCGGCGTACATGCCGATCACGAGCCCGCCGAGCGGACGCGTGACGAAGCCGACGCCGAAGCTCGCGACCGCGAGCATCAGCTGCCCGAACGACGAGTGGACCGGAAAGAACAGCTTGCCGATCAGGATTGCGAAGAAACTGTAGACCGTGAAGTCGTAGAACTCGAGCGCGTTGCCGACCGCGGCGGCCGCGATCAGGCGGCGTTTCTTCGCGGCGGCGCGGGCATCGGCCGGCGAGCCGGCGAACGGAAGGGCGGACGTTTCCATGGGGTTCCCCTGCTGAAGCGCGAAACTGCGTGATGAAGGGCCGTCAGGCCGCGAGCCAGCCTTCGGCGACGCGGACCCAGTAGCTCGCGCCGATCGCCAGGATGTCGTCGTTGAAGTCGTAGCCGGGGTTGTGCACCATGCAGCCGCCCTTGCTGCCGACCCCGTTGCCGATGAACGCATAGCAGCCGGGGCGCGCTTCGAGCATGAACGCGAAGTCCTCGCTGCCCATCAGCGGCGCGGCTTCGGTCTCGACGCGCTCGGCGCCGAGCATCTGGCGCGCGATGTCGGCCGCGAACGCGGTCGGTTCGGGATGGTTGACCAACACCGGGTAGCCGTAGTCGTAATCCACGTCCGCGGCGACGCCGAAGCTTTCCGCCTGGCCCTTCGCCAGCGCTTCGATGCGGCGGGCGAGCAGCGCGCGCACGTCGGCGTTCAGCGCGCGCACCGACAGCTTCATCACGACGGTTTCGGGAATGATGTTGAAGGTCTCGCCGGCCTGCACGCTGCCGACCGTGATCACGGCCGCGTGCTGCGCGTCGACCTCGCGCGCGACGATCGTCTGCAGCGCGACCATGATGCTGCCCGCGGCCGACATCGGATCGCGCGCGAAGTGCGGCATCGCGCCGTGACCGCCGACGCCGCGCAGCGTGATCGTCACGCGGTCGGCCGACGCCATCGCGGCGCCGGTGCGGAATGCCATGTCGCCGGCGGCGCGGCCCGGCATGTTGTGGATCGCGAAGATCGCATCGCACGGGAAGCGATCGAACAGGCCGTCGTCCATCATCGCTTTCGCGCCGCCGAAGTTTTCCTCGGCCGGCTGGAAGATCAGGTTCAGCGTGCCGGAGAACTGGCGCGTCGCGGCCAGGTGACGCGCCGCGCACAGCAGCATCGCGGTGTGGCCGTCGTGACCGCACGCATGCATCTTGTTCGCATGGCGGCTCGCGTAGGGCAGGCCGGTGGCCTCCGCGAGCGGCAGCGCGTCCATGTCGGCGCGCAGGCCGACGGTGCGCGTGCCTTGTCCTTCGCGCAGCACGCCGACGACGCCCGTCTTGCCGATGCCGCGATGCACTTCGTAGCCCCACCCGGTGAGCAGTTCGGCGACGAGATCGCTCGTCAGCGTTTCCTCGAACGCGAGTTCCGGGTGCGCATGGATGCGGCGGCGCACTTCGATGAGGTCCGGGGCGATCGCGGCGATGCCGGGGATGACGGGGTTCACGGCTTGCAGCATGGTGTCTCCTGTGGGTCCGGTGGACGTTTGACGCGCATATGACGTGGAAGGATATAAATTTCTTTTGCGCACCAGAAGCTGCTAAATTGCTTTGGTGCACACCACCGGTTGCCGCTCGGGAATACCCTGAGCCTGCATGCGCCGCGCTGCACGGGGTTTCCACGAATCACGCATGCCGCCATGAAATACCATCAGCTGAAAGCGTTCGTCACCGTCGCGGACGAAGGGAGCATCCGCGCGGCCGCGCGGCGCCTGAACGTGTCGCCGGCGGCGTTGACGAAAGCGGTCAAGGAACTGGAGATCGCGCTCGGCGTGTCGCTCGTCGTGCGCACCGCGCGCGGCGTGCAGCTCACGGCGTTCGGCCAGCAACTGCAGGTGCGCGCGCGGCTGATCGTCGCCGAGATGCAGCGTGCGCGCGACGACATCGAGCAGGCGCAGGGCGCGATGACGGGCTCGGTCGCGGCGGCGATCACGCCGGCCGCCGCGGTGACGATCCTGCCCGACGCATTTCGCGCGTTCCGGCGGCGCTTTCCGGTCGCGCGCGTCAGTCTGATCGAAGGGTTTCCGGGCGTCGCGCTGCCGCGCCTGCACGACGGCTCGCTCGATTTCGCGGTGGCCGTCGTCGTGCCCGAACTGCTGGCGGCCGAGTTCGATCACGCGGAACTCTACGCGAGCCGGTCATTGATCGTCGCGCGCAAGGGGCATCCGCTCGCGTCGGCCACGTCGCTAGCCGATCTCGTCGAGGCCGACTGGCTGATGAATCCGTCGCCGGAAAGCTCGACCCAGGTGCTGTTCAACTCGTTCATCGCATACGGGCTGCCGGTGCCGCAGCGGGTCGTCGAATGCCCGAGCTTCGGCCTCGCGCACAGCCTGATGACGAGCTGCGACCTGATCGCGTCGATGCCCGAACAGCTGCTGCACGGGGAGTGGGCGCGCGACCAGCTCGCGGTGCTGCCGATCCGCGAGCGGCTGCCCGGCGTGTCCGTGCAGGTCGTCACGCGGCGCGACAGTCCGCTCACGCCGGCCGCGGCAATGCTGCTCGACTGCCTGCGCGACTCCGCGCGCCGCAAGGGGCTCCGCTGAGCCGCGCGATGCGGGCCACGCAATGCATCGGGTAGTGATCCTTATGATTGGTCGCCCGCCTCGAGTCCGTCCCGCTTGCGGCCCGCCCGCCGCGAGCCGGTATCATAGCGGCCGGCCTGCCGCCCCGGCCGGCTTCCGACAACACGCCATCCGGCATCCAGCAATCAGAGGCATCACATGACCAGTGCAACCCAATTCGACAACGTATCGGTCGTCAAGCGCGCAAACGTCTATTTCGACGGCAAGTGCGTGTCGCATACCGTGCTTTTCCCGGACGGCACGCGCAAGACGCTCGGCGTGATCCTGCCGTGCGCGCTCAACTTCGGCACGGACGCGCCCGAATTGATGGAAGTGCAGGCCGGCAAGTGCCGCGTGAAGCTCGACGGCAGCAGCGAGTGGCAAACCTACGGCGCCGGCGAATCGTTCTCGGTCCCGGGCAAGAGCCGCTTCGACATCGAGGTGCTGGAGACGCTCGACTACGTCTGCAGCTACCTGTAAGCGCGCAAGCAAGGGTCGCGGCGCGTGCGCGCGGCCCATGCGCCTAAACAAAAAGCCCCGCCGAAGCGGGGCTTTTTGCATGCGGGCGGCGCAATGCCGTCCGGCAGCGGTGCTTACAGACAGGCGTTGATGTCGCCAGCGGCGGCCGCATCGCCGCGCACGGCGACCCACGTCTTCGCGCCCGGATTCGGCGACGGACGAACCATCGCGGCCGCGCCGTTCGGCGGTTGCTGGCCCGGTGCGTAGACATCGGTCGCGAGGCCGTTGGCGAGCACGTTCTGCGAGATCACTTGTTGCTGCGACTTGTCGGCCCAGGTCTTGGCGATGCACGCCGAGACTTCCGGGGCGGCCTTCTGGCTTTGTCCCACGTTCTGCGCGGCCGGATCGGCCGCGTGAGCAGAAATTGCCACGGTCAATGCGATGAGCGGTAAGTATTTCACGTTCACGTTTATCTCCCTCGAGTCGTGATTGATTGAGTGGGATGCGCAGCAGAACTGCGTGCTTGTGAGATTGCATCGGACAAATGCGGTTCCGGCGATTCCGAAACAAGTTGTTAACGCGCTTGCCAAACGGCAATCCGGATGCTGTGCGTTCTGTCGCGCGGCCGCATGCCTCGTGCGTGGTCCGTATGGAGACACGGTGGCGACGTCATGCGTCGTGAGGTCGGCTCGCTGCCCTGAGGTGTGGCGGATTGACGGTCGCGGCGTGCTGCATGTGTCTGCATGTCGCACCGCGACGCTTCTTTATTGGATGACGATGTGGAACGGCTGAATGATGGCCCCGTCGCATGCAGACCATGATGACAAACTTTCGTCCGATCGATTGTCAACGAAGTTTAAACGCCGGACGCGGCGCCGCGCGCGGTACGTGTCAGCCGGCCTTGCGTACACCTGCGTCGCGCAGGTTGACGGGTAGGACGGGACGGAAGCGTTCGCGCTTCTGTTCGTCGTCGAAGTGCTGGAGCGCGGGTTTGATCAAGTCGCTGCGCGACACGATGCCGATGATGCGCAGCGATTGCGGATCGTCGACGACCGGCAGGCGTTCGAGGCCGAGCATCGCGAGTCGCGATGCGACCACGCGGCACGTTTCGTGCGCCTGCGCGACGGCCGGCACACGTTCGGCGAACGCGCTTGCGAGCACGGCGCCGGGACCGCTCTGCGCGCGTTGCGCGTCGAGCGTCGCGCGATCGACGACGCCGAGGAGGCGCCCGTTCCGCACGACCGGGTATGCACGGTGCGTCTGCTTCGCGCCGAAGTACTGCGACTCGACCGCATCGAGCGTCGTGGCGCCGTCGATCGCGACGAGCGCGTCGGCTGGCGTCATCACTTCGGCCACGTCGTGGCGTTCGAGCGGATCGACGCCGTATTCGCGGTAGATGTGATACCCGCGGCGCGCGATCTTTTCCGTCATGATCGAACGCTTCATCACGACGGTCGCGAAGCCGTGCGCGACGAGTGTCGCGGCGAGCAGCGGCAGCAGCGCGTTCGCGTCGTGCGTGAGGCCGAACGCGAACACGATCGCGGTCAGCGGCGCGCCGAGCGTGGCGCCGAGCGTCGCGGCCATGCAGACGAGCGGCCACAGTGCCGGATCGCCGCCGGGCAACACCGGCGACAGCACGGTGCCGAGGCCGGCGCCGAGCATCAGCAGCGGGGCCAGCACGCCGCCCGACGTGCCGGAGCCGAGCGCGATCACCCACATCACGGCCTTCACGATCAGCAGCGCGAGCGCGATCTTCAGCGCGATGTGCTGGTGCAGCAGGTCGCCGATCACGTCGTAGCCGACGCCGAGCGCGCGCGGCTCGAGCCAGCCGCCGACGCCGATCACGATCGCGCCGAGCGCGGGCCACCACATCCAGTGCACAGGCAGCTTCGCGAAGGTGTCCTCGACGCGGTACAGCGCGGCAGACAGGCCGCACGCGAGCATGCCCGACAGCAGGCCCGCGACGATGCACGACAGCAGCGCGACGGGCGTCGGCGATGCGGTGGCCAACGGAAACAGCGGGTCGACGCCGAAGAACGCGGCGCGGGCGAAACCGGCCACCGCGCACGCGAGCGCGACCGGCAGGAAACTGCGCGGACGCCATTCGAACAGCAGCAGTTCGACCGCGAGCAGCACGGCGGCGACCGGCGTGCCGAACACGGCGGTCATGCCGGCGGCCGCGCCCGCGACGAGCAGCGTCTTGCGCTCGGCCGCGGTCACGTGCACGCATTGCGCGATCAACGAGCCGAGCGCGCCACCGGTCATGATGATCGGGCCTTCGGCACCGAACGGGCCGCCGCTCCCGATCACGACGCCGGACGACAGCGGCTTGAGGATCGCAACCTTCGGCGACATGCGGCTCTTGCCGAACAGGATCGCCTCGATCGCTTCGGGGATGCCGTGGCCGCGGATCTTCTCCGAACCGAAGCGCGCCATCGATCCGACGATCAGCCCGCCGATCACCGGCACGACGATCACCCACGCGCCGAGCGTGTTGTGGGCGGGCGAACGATCGACGAACGAGAACTGCTGGAAGAAGAACAGGTTCGTGAACAGGTGGATCAGGCTCGACAGCACGAACGCCGCCAGCGTGCTGAGCACGCCGATCCCGGCAGCCAGCAACGCGATCCCGGGCAGGCGTTCGTTGGTCGAGAAATCGCGTTTGTGTGGTGCGTTCATCGGAGTAGGGGAAGGTCGGTAAAGCCTGGGTCAGAAATCGATCTGCGGAACCTGGAACGTGCCCTTGAGCGATTTCAGTTCCGTGCGGTGCATGGCCGCGAGACGGGCGAGCAGCGTCTCGCCGGCTTCTTCGAGATGGACCTCGACTTGCCGGCGGTCGGCTTCGCTCGTCTTGCGCTTCACGAGCCCGAGCGCCTCGCAGCGCGTCACCAGCGCGACGACGCCGTGATGCTGCGCCTGCAGGCGTTCGGCGAGTTCGCCGATGGTGGCCCATTCGCGATGCGGGTAGCCCTTGATGTGCAGCAGCAGCAGATATTGCAGCGGCGTCACGCCTTCGCTTTGCGCGGCGCGTTCGGAGAAGCGCTCGAAGCGGCGCATCTGGTAGCGGAACTCGGACAGTTGCTGGAAATCGCCTTTGGTCAGCGCGCGTCGGGTATCGGTCATTGCGGTCGGTCGGGCAGCAGTTTCGGTAACGCGAAATATATCACAACATGATATAAATGGATGATTTTCAGCGAAATGGAGCGCATTTTTATGTTCGTCGGCGTTACGCGGCCTCGAGCATCCGCGTCTGCTGGTACAGGCCCGTGACGAGATCCGTCTGCGTAATGATGCCGACGAGCCGTTGCGATGCGTCGACGACCGGGATGTGGTGGTGGCCCGAATGCGTAAACAGCGGCACCAGCGCCGTGATCGGCAGGGTCTGCGGCACGGACGCGACGTCGCGGGTCATCACGGTGGCGACGCTGGGCGGCCGGCCGCCGAACGACTGCGGCAGGCGCGCGGCCAGCCGTTGCCACAGCGGGGCCGGGCGGCGCAACTGGCGCGTGAGGTCGGCGCGCGTGACGATGCCGATCAGGCGATCGTCGCCGTCCACGACGGGCAGCGCCTTTACGCGATGGCGGTCGAGCAGTGTCAGCGCGGCCATGACCGACGTCGACGGCGCGACTTCGATCGCGTTCTTCGTCATCAGGTCGGCGCACGTGAGCTGGCCGAACGTGCGCGCATACGCCTGCATCTCGGTTTCGCGCAGCAGCATTTCGAGGTCGTCCGGATCGACGTCGAGCCATTCGCCGCGGCGCTTCAGCACGGCGTCGAGATCGGCGCGCGTGAAGCCGCCGCGTGCCGGCGCGGCGCTGCCGCCTTGCGGCTTCGCGTCGGGACGCACGCCGCCGTGCGGATAGCGGTGGCCCGTCAGCGCGTGGTACACGAGCGCGGCCGACAGCAGGATCGCCGATTGCAGCGCGATCGGCTCGACCACGAAGCCGAAGCCGAGCGAGCGGATCGCGGGGCCGCCGAGCACGGCCGTCAGCGCGACCGCGCCCGACGGCGGGTGCACGCAGCGCAGTACGAACATGCCGCCGATCGCGAGGGCGACCGCAACCGCGGCGGCCGTGATCGGATCGGCGATCGACTGCGCGCAGGCGACGCCGACGGTCGCCGCCACCAGATTGCCGCCGATGATCGACCACGGCTGCGCGAGCGGACTCGCGGGCACCGCGAACAGCAGCACCGCCGACGCCCCCATCGGCGCGACGAGCAGCGGCACGAGGCCCGGCACGCCGGGCAGCAGCCGCATCGTGACGCCGACCGTCGCGATGCCGACGAGCGCGCCTGCGCACGAGCGCATGCGCTCGCGCCAGCCGAGCGTCATCGGATGGGGAATGAAGCTGTGCAGCCATTGGCGGAATGTGCGGCGCGACGGGGAGGAACCTGACGACATGGACGATAAGCGGTAGAAAGGGCGACGCGGATGACGCAGCGCAAGGAAGGCGCAAATTATATCGCGTCGTGATACAAATTGTCGCGCCGCATCAATACGTTGCGGGCGTGCGACGTATTCGTCTTGCAAAAACCTTTCATCCGATGAAAGCCTGGAGGCGCGGCGATCGCGCAAATTTGCCTGCGGCGGCGTACAATTCGGGCCACCGAATCCCCCGATATGCCACAACCACGCACGCGATGCCCGCTCTCCCGCCCGTTCCCCGGCATGGTGATCGCTTGCGTGTGGTTCGCGCGCCCGCCCCGATTCCCGTCTGACGCGAGCGCCGCCGACGTTCCTCCACCGATACCCCCCAAGCCAATTCAATGGACATGCTCGAAAACATGCGCCTGTTCGTGCGCGTTGTCGAAGCCGGCAGTTTCACCGCGGTCGCCAAAGAAATCGATGCGACCACCGCGCAGGTGTCGCGCGCGGTGTCGAATCTTGAAGCTCACGTACAGACGCGGCTGCTGCATCGCACGACGCGCCATCTCGGCCTCACCGAAAGCGGCGAGCGCTACTTCGAGCGTGCGAAATCGATCCTCGCCGAATTCGACTACGCGAACGCCGAGGCGCGCAACGCGCTGCTGCGGCCGAGCGGCAAGATGCGCATCCATGCGATGACGGGGCTCGGGCAGAGTCATGTCGTCTCGTCGATCGTGCGCTACCAGGAAGACAACCCGGACGTGTCGATCGAGCTGACGCTCGCGCAGCGGATGCCGAACCTCGTCGAGGAAGGCTACGACGTGTCGATCGTGACCGCGTCGCAGCTGCCCGATTCCGGCTACGTCGCGCAGACTTGCGGCACGAGTTGCAGCGTGCTGGTTGCATCGCGCGAATACCTGGCGCGGCATGGCACGCCGACCACGCCCGATGATCTGCCGAACCACGTGTGCCTGCGCCTCGATACGCCCGCATCGCCGGCCAGCGAGTGGCGGCTCGAGCGCGGCGACGACGAGGAAACGGTGTACGAGCTGCAGCCGGCGCCGTTCCAGGTCAACGTGCCGGATGCGTTGTGCGTCGCGGTGCGGGCAGGGCGCGGCATCGCGTGCGTCGCGCTGTACACCGTGCTCGACGACATCCGCGAAGGGCGGCTGATTCGCGTGCTGCCCGAATACCGGCTGCAGACGGTCAGCGTGTATGCCGTCTATGCGACGCGCCGCTATCTCGACGCGAAGATCCGCACCTTCCTCGACCATCTGCGCACGACGCTCACGCCCGCGCTGGAGAACGACCTGCGCGAACTCGACCGGCTCGCGGTCGCGCCGACGCCGGGCACGCGCCAGCGCGCGTGATGCCGCCGCCGGGCGTCATGCGTGCCGTGTGATCCGAATCCGGTCGAAGCGACCGGCGAGCGATGGTCATGGAGGCCTCGGTCGGCGCGCGCGGCGCGGCCGCGCATCGGCTGCAACCGAGTATGGGAATCGTATCGATATCGGTCTAACATCAAGACGCGATCGATTGATTCAAGATTTGAATGATTGAACTGAACCAGCTTCGCTGCTTCGTCGCCGTGGCCGAGGAACTGCATTTCGGCCGCGCGGCCAGGCGGCTCTTCATGACGCAGCCGCCGCTCAGCCGGCAGATCCAGTTGCTCGAACATGCGCTCGGCATCGCGCTGCTCGAACGCAGCAGCCGGCAGGTCAGACTGACCGCGGCCGGCGAGCGCTTCTTGCGCGATGCGCGGCACATCCTCGAATTTTCCGCGCGGGCCGAGCAGGCCGCGCAGCGCGTCGCGCACGGCGAGGCTGGCCGCATCACGCTCGGCTTCACGGCCGTCAGCGCATACCGGATGATTCCGGAACTGCTCGCGCATGCGGCGCACGCGCTGCCGGACGTCGATGTCGAGCTGCGCGAAATGGTGTCGACCGTGCAGATCGAGGCGCTTGCGTCGCGCATGCTCGACGCGGGCTTCGTGCGCCAGCGCGCGGCGCGCCATCCGCTCGAATACCGGCTCGTGCAGCGCGAGCCGATGCTCGTCGCGGTCGCGCAGGGCGCGCCGCTGGCCGCGTACGAGCAGATCGGCCCGGACGAGCTCGACCGGCAGCCGTTCATCGCGTATTCGCCGAACGAGGGCAAGTACTTCCACGACATGATCTCGGGGATGTTCGCCAGCGCGGGGCGCTTGCCGAATTACCTGCATTACGTCGGGCAGACGCATACGATCCTCGGCCTGGTGC
This sequence comes from Burkholderia sp. RF2-non_BP3, assembly GCF_001522185.1. Taxonomy (NCBI): domain Bacteria; kingdom Pseudomonadati; phylum Pseudomonadota; class Betaproteobacteria; order Burkholderiales; family Burkholderiaceae; genus Burkholderia; species Burkholderia sp. RF2-non_BP3. Next base: position 180,291 of record NZ_LOSU01000010.1, read on the forward strand.
GTGCCGGGCTGGGTGCCGCGCTGGTGCCGGCGTCGGCACGCGAGCTGCATGTGGACGGCGTGGTGTTCCGGCCGCTCGCGGGCGTCGACGTGGCGGCCGAGCTGTATCTCGCGTGGCGCGCGGACAACGACAATCCGGCGCTGCCGGTGTTCAACGCGATGGTCGGGCAGTTTCTGACGGACGGTGCGGACGGCATCGCCGTTTAGAAAAAGTCAGTTGTCTGACGATATCCGCCGGCACGCCTGACGTGCGCCACGGGCCGGAAAGACCGAAATGCGGCGACGCCGCGTGGTACTTCGGCCCGAAATTTCCACCTGCCCGTCACGGGAAAACCCTCATTTCACGCTCATCGGTCGTCGTATTACTGTATCGATACACTAAATCGATACAGTTGCGTCAGAAGACGCGATTGGAAAGGAGACGGCCATGACTACCTTCACCCGGCGGCGCTTTCTGCAAACGGCGTCCGCCGCCACGCTCGCGGTCGCGGGCGGCTTGCCGGAAATCGGTCGCGCGGCGCAGGCCGTGACGCTGCGCTGCTCGTCGTCGATGCCGGCCGATCAGAACGCCGCGCACTACGTGTGGTACGAGCGCCTCGCGGCGAACCTGAAGGCGAGCGTCGGCGACGCGATCCGGGTCGACTACTTTCCGAACAGCCAGCTCGGCAAGGAGAGCGACGTCGCGCAGCAGGTGAAGATCGGCGCGATCGACATGATGATCGCGGGCTCGTCGATCTGGGCCACGGTCGCGCCGGAACTCGGCATGCTCGATCTCGGCTACCTGTTCGACAGCTATGCGCACGTCGCGAAGGTGCTCGACGGCCAGGTCGGCGCCAGCCTGAACGCGCTGCTGCAAAAGCGCGCGGGCTGCTCGGTGCTGACGTGGGGCTCGCACTTCGGCGGGCGCTGCGTGTTCACGAAGCAGCCGGTCACGGCGCTGCAGGGCGTGAAGGGCACGAAGCTGCGCGTGCTGCCGACGCCGGCCTTCATGGACACCTTCAAGGTGATGGGCGCGGTGCCGACGCCGATTCCGTTCGGCGAGCTCTACATGGCCGTGCAGACGGGCGTCGTCGACGGACTCGAGCACGATCCGGCCACCGTGCTCGCGAGCCGCTTCGACGAGATCGTCAAGTCGTGCTGGCAATCGCATCACGTGTTCGCGGCGATGACCGTCGTGATGGGGCGGCGCGCGCTCGAGCGGATCCCGGCGAACCTGCGCCCGGCGTTCGACCGCGCGGTGGCCGACGCGACCGCGCAGCAGCGCGCGATCGCGGCGCAGAAGGCCGAGCAGGCGGAGGCGGCGCTGAAGCAGCACGGGATGACGTTTCATCCGATGGCGGATGCCGAGCGCACGGCGCTGCGGCAGGCAATGCACGACCGCCTCTACATGGCGTTCGCGAAGCAGTATCCGGCCACCGCGCCGCTGTTTCCGGCGATCGCCGCCGCGCGGGGTTGAGCGATGGATACCGGTTCCGTTTCGAGCGCCGTGCCGGCCGTCGCCCCAGGCCGTCCCGTGCGCGCCGCCGCTCGTGCGCTGGATGCGGCGATGCGCTGGATCGAATACGTGTCGGCCGCCGTGCTGGCCGTCGACGTGCTGGTTGTATTCGTGTCGGTCGTCTTCCGTTATTTCCTGCACGATCCGGTCGACTGGGCCGAGGAGGTCGCGAGCGCGCTGATGATCGTGCTGGTGTTCTTCGGCGCGGCGACGGTGCTCGGCCGCAGCCAGCACGTCGGCATCGACCTGTTCCGCGGCTGGCTGCCGGCACGCTGGCAGGGCGCGCTCGTGCAGATCGGGCACTGGATCGTCGCGGCGGTGTCGCTGAACCTGCTGGCGTCGTCGTGGCAGTTGCTCGGCGACTCGTACGATCAGTTGACGACCGGCGGCCTGCCGGGCTGGATCAACGTGTATCCGATGATGTTCGGCGCGCTGTTCATGAGCGTGTTCGCGCTCGCGAACGCGCTGAACGCGCCGCGCCGCCGCGTGCTCGGCACGCTGGCCTGCTGCGCGGTGCTCGCGGGTGCCGTGTACGGCTGGAACGCGCTGTGGCCCGAACACGCGATCGCGCCGGGGGCGCTGCTGGTCGCCGGCTTCGTCGGCGGGCTCGTGCTGGGCGTGCCGATCGGCTTCGTGCTCGCGTTCTCGGCGCTGCTGTACTTTCTCGCCGATCCGACGCTGCCGTTGCTCGTCTATTCGCAGCAGGTGATGGCCGGCGCCGATCACTTCGTGCTGCTCGCCGTGCCGTTCTTCGTGCTGGCCGGCTTGCTGATGGAGTCGAACGGGATGTCCGCGCGGCTCGTCGAATTGTTGCTGCGGATCTTCGGGCGCGTGCGCGGCGGGCTCGGGCTGATCGTGATCTTCGCGACGGCGTGCTTTTCCGGCGTGTCGGGTTCGAAGCTGGCCGACATCGCGGCGGTGGGCGGCGTCGTGATGCCGGCCGTGCGCCGCGCGCGGCAGGATCCCGACGAAACCGCGGCGCTGCTCGCGTGCAGCGCGGTGATGGCCGAGACGATTCCGCCGTGCGTGAACATGATCATCATGGGCTTCGTCGCGAACATCTCGATCGCCGGGCTGTTCGTCGCGGGGATCGTGCCGGCGGCCGTGCTCGCCGCGTCGCTGGCGGTCGTGACCGTGATCTGCGGACGCCGGATCGACATCGACGCCGTGTTCGTCGAACGCCGCGCGTGGCTGCCGCTCGCCGGCGGCGCGCTCGTCGCGCTGATCATGGTCGCGATGATCGGCAAGGGCGTGACGTCGGGCATCGCGACGTCGACGGAAGTGTCGGCGTTCGCGGTGGTCTATGCGCTGGTGGTCGGCTGGGCGGCGTTCCGCGAGTTGACCTGGCGCTCGGTCGGCCGCGTGTTCGTCCGTGCGGCGTCGATGGCGAGCGGTATCCTGTTCATCGTCGCGGCGGCGTCGAGCGTGTCGTTCGCGCTGTCGATCGAGCAGATTCCCGCGCTCGTCTCGGGCACAATGACGGCGTTTGCCCATCAGTACGGCTCGACGGCGTTCCTGTTGCTGGCCGCGCTGCTGATGATCGTGTTCGGCGCCGTGCTCGAAGGCGCGCCCGCGCTGATCATCTTCGGGCCGCTGCTCGCGCCGATCGCGCTGCAGCTCGGCATCAACCCGCTGCATTTCGGCACGGTCGTGGTGGTGGCGATGGGGCTCGGCTTGTTCGCGCCGCCCGTCGGGCTCGGGCTGTTCACGACCTGCGCGATCACGGGGACCGAGGTCGCGCGCGTGGCGCGGCCGATGGTGAAATACCTGCTGGTGCTGTCGGTCGCCCTCGTGGCGCTGATCTTCGCACCGGCGTTTTCGTTGTGGCTGCCGGCCCGTTTCGGCCTGTAGCCCGTTCATTGCAAGACGACATGAGTACGATTCAGGACGTGGCCCGTCATGCGGCTGTTTCGGTCAGCACGGTTTCGAACGTGCTCAACGGCCGCACCGATCAGATGAAGCCGGAGACGCTCGAACGCGTGAAGGCGTCGATGGATGCGCTGCAGTACCGGCCGAGCACGCTCGCGCGCCAGCTCAAGACGGGGCAGACGCCGCTCGTCGGGCTGCTGGTGCCGTCGATGGCGAATCCGATGTACGGCTACATCGCGCGCGAGATCGAGGCTTGCGCGCAGGAGCAGTACGGCCATCGCGTGCTGATCGGCAACACGTACCGCGACGCGGGCAAGGAGGCGTCGTTCTTCGACGACCTGTTTGCGCACGGCGTGCGGCGCGTGATCGTGATCTCGTCGCTCGCCGACGAAAGCCACCTCGAACGCGCGGCCGAACGCGGGATGACGGTCGTCAGCTACGACCGCCGCGCGACGCCCGGCGAGCAATCGAAGGTCGATCACGTGACGGCCGACAACGAAGCGGCCGCGCGGCTCGCGACCGCCTGTCTCGTCGCCGCGGGCCATACGCGGCTCGCGTTCGCGACGGTGGCCGGCGTCACCGTGAGCCGCAGCGACAAGATTCGCGGCTTTCTCGCGGCTGCGCGCGACGCAGGTGCCGATGCGCAAGTGCTCGACGGCGGTCCGGCGAACGAATATGGCGACGCGGTGATCGTCGAGGTCGGGCGCGCGCTGGGCGCGGCGCTCGCGGCCGATCCGGCGCGGCCGACCGGCATCGTCGCGGTCAACGACCTGTTCGCGCTGGGCCTGATGGCCGGGCTGCGCGACGGCGGATTGCGCGTGCCGGACGACGTATCGGTCGTCGGGATGGATGGTCACTTCCTGTCGGCGATCTCGTGGCCCGCGCTGACCACGGTGCAGCTGCCCGTCACGGACATGGCCGCGGAAATGGTGCGGCGCGTGATGCGGCACGACGGCGACCCGTCGGAGCCCGGGCAGTGCGTGTTCCCGGGCGTCACGCTCGTCGAGCGCGCGTCGGTCGCTCCGCCGCCGCCACGTGCGGTCGAATCGGACGGAGCCCCCGCATGACGCGCGTCTATGTGACCCATCCGTCCGGGATGCTCGATTACTACTTCGGTGCGAAGGCGCTGCGCGCGCTGCGGGCGATCGCGGACGTCACGTGCAATCCGCTCGACCGCGAGCTCGGCACGGACGAGCTGATCGCCGCCGCCCAGGGATGCGACGCGATGATCGCGTACCGGCAGACGCCGGCGCCGCGCGCGCTGTTCGCGGGGCTGCCCGCGCTCGCCGCGTTCCTGCGCTGCGCGGTCGACATTCGTACCGTCGACGTCGACGCGGCGAGCGAATTCGGCGTGCTGGTCACGCAGGCGAGCCCCGGTTTCGGGCCGGCCGTCGCGGAGTGGGTGATCGGCGCGATGATCGACCTCGCGCGCGGTATCGGCGCGTACGCCGATGCGTACCACCGCGGCACGCCGCCGCTGCCGCGGATGGGCCGCGAATTGCGCGGCGGCACGCTGGGCGTGGTCGGCTATGGACAGATCGCGCGCCATCTCGCGCCGATCGCGACGGCGTTCGGGATGCGCGTGCTCGTGTGCGATCCGTACGTGCGGGTCGACACGCCGTCGATCGAACAGGTCGACCGCGCGACCTTGCTGCGCAACGCGGATTACGTCGTGTGCCTCGCGCCGGCGACGCCCGCCACCGCGAACCTGTTCGATGCGGGTGCATTCGCCGCGATGAAGCCGGGCGCGTGCTTCGTCAATGCGTCGCGCGGCGAGCTCGTCGACGAGCGGGCGCTGGCCGACGCGCTCGACAGCGGCCGGCTGGCCGGTTGCGCGCTCGATGTCGGCCGCGCGACGGACCAGATGCCGACGCCCGCACTCGCCGCGCATCCGCGCGTGATCGCCACGCCGCATATCGGCGGACTGACGCGGCCGGCGGTCGAGCACCAGGCACTGGAGACGGTCGAACAACTCGCCGCGCTGCTCGACGCACGCGTGCCGAACGGCGCGGTCAACGCCGCGCGCGCGACGCGGCTCGCACGCTGGCGATCGGCCGACGCATCCGCCGCGCCGGGCGCACGATGACGCACGACCGCACCGGTGCACGGTCGTCGCCCGCCTGCGATTGCCATATTCATATTTACGACGATGCGTATCCGCTCGCACCGACGGCGACGTTCCGCCCGCCGCATGCGCCGGTGGACGCGTATCGCCGCGTGCAGCGGGCGCTCGGCCTCGCGCGCGTGGTCGTCGTGCAGCCGACCGGTTACGGGTTCGACAACCGCTGCACGCTCGATGCGCTGGCCGCGCTCGGCCCGCAGGCGCGTGGCGTCGCGACGTTGCCCGTCGACGTGCCGGACGCCGAACTCGAGCGGCTGCACGCAAGAGGCATCCGCGGTGTGCGGTTCATGACGCTGTCGGGCGGCGTCGCGCGATGGGACGAGCTCGAGCGGATGGCCACGCGGATCGCGCCGCTCGGCTGGCACATCGACCTGCAGCTCGATGGCCGGACGCTGCCCGACGTCGAGTCGATGCTGACGTCGTTGCCGGCGCATGTCGTCGTCGATCACACGGGCAAGTTCCTGACGCCGGTGACGCCGGATGCGCCGGCGTTCGTCGCATTGCGGCGCCTGCTGGATCGCGGCCACGTTTGGGTGAAGCTGTCCGCGCCTTACGAGACTTCGCGATGCGGTGCGCCCGGTTACGACGACGTCGCGCGCCTTGCCACCGTGCTCGCGCGCGAGCATTCGGCGCGCTGCGTGTGGGGTAGCAACTGGCCGCATCCGAACGCGTCGCCGGTGCCCGACGATGCGCACCTGCTCGGCTGGTTGCACGCCTGCGCGGCGGACGAGGCGGTCGGCCGCGCGATGCTCGTCGACAATCCGGCCGTGCTGTACGGGTTCGATGCGGACGCCGCGATCGGCGCCGAGACGTAACATCCCGGCGGCCGGCCGCGGGCCGCGTTTCGATCGACGTCGATTTCGACCGAGCGCGACGCATCGCGGCGTCGGCAACATCCTTACCGTTCGGAAAGCTGACGCGCCGCGCACGCTTTCGATCGCGAAAGGGCAACGCACCGCGCCGACCGCTTGACGCTGCATGCCGGTCGGCGCAGGATACGTGAGTGCATTTGGAGCGGGGCGCGCTGGCCGCGCGTTCCCGCATCAGCGACGCGCACAAGAACAACGATGAGCCTTCACGCACTCGTACCGGAATCCCGGCGCCGCAGCCACCGGCCCGCCGGAATCGCGATTTTCCCGACGCCCGTCGCGTCACGTATCCGTCATCCCGTTTCGTACCGTGCATCGGTACACTTTCCCGTTCGCGCGCCGGCCGCGACGATGAGCGGTGCCGATCGGCGCCGCCGCGTCGCGCGTCAGCCTGTCGCGCCCGAATACCGTATCGCGCACGACGCTTACACCGGCGTTTCGTGACGCCGCCGGCACGCGTTCACGCATCGTGCCGTCGACCGTCCCGCGCGCGCGGCGGCACCGGAGTCCGAAGCATTTCGATTGAGCAGACGCAGCTTACGCACGCAGTTCAGTTCGAGGTTCAAGGAGAAAAACTCATGTCGCAGCTTTCGAATGAAGCAAACGGCAGTTCGGGGAGTGGCAAGGCAAAGCTGATCAAATGGGCGATCATCATCGCCGGCGTCGCGATCGCGGCACCGGCCGCGCTGTTCATCCTGAAGGGGATGATCGCGCTGATCACGGCGGCCGTGATCGGCCTCGGGGCGATCTATTTCGCGCCGGTCGTCGCGATGAAGTTCGCGAACCAGAAGGTGAAGATGATCGTCGAGGAAGCGCAGTCGAATCCGATCGAGACGCTCATCAACCAACTCGCGGAAAAGCGCCAGGCGGCGCAGAAATTCGCGGACAGCATCACCGCGTTCCGCACCGAAGTGAAGAACTTCGGGGACAAGACCGAACTGTTCGAGAAGCAGTATCCGGACGACGCGCCACGCTTTCGCGCGCAGCTCGACACGATGAAGCAACTGCTCGCGTTTCGCGAAAGCCGCTACAAGCAGGTGCAGACGGAACTGAAGAATTTCGCGTCCGCGATCGATCGCGCGAAGGCGATGTGGGACATGTCGCAGGCGGCGCAGCACATGAACAAGCTCGCGGGCCGGCAGACGGCCGATACGTTCGAGCAGATCAAGACCGACGTGGCCGTCGATTCGGTGATGCGCTCGGTGAACAAGGCGTTCTCCGAAATGGAGACGTCGCTGCTGGACAATCCCGAGGTCAAGCAGGCGCAACAGCAGGCGGCGATGAACGGCACGCCCGTGCCCGGCCCCGATGCGGCACGGGCCGCTGCATTGCCGTCGAAACAACAATAACTTCCCGCAGGCACGCAACCATGAAAAAACTTCTCGGTGCAGTCGTGTTTCTGGTGGTGCTCGTCGGCGTATGGATCGTCCACCAGGGCGGCCTGTCGACACTGATTCCCGCGCACGATGCGGCGCCCGGCGCGACGTCCGCGCAGGCGGGCGGCGCAGGCCAGCCCGCGCAGCCGTCGACGTCGGGCAACGTGCTGCCGGCCGGCTTCACGCCGCAGGCGAGCACGCTGAAATCGATCGCCGAAAACGGCGTCGTGCGAGTCTCGGTGCAGAACCCGAGCGAGCCGTTCTTCGGCGAGGACAAGGGCGCGCCGCACGGCTTCAACGTCGAATTCGCGCGGCTGCTGTTCTCGGATCCGTCGTTCTCGCACGGCGGCAAGCCGGTCGTCGTCGATACGCGTCACGAAGTCGACACGTACCCGGGCGTGCCCAAGCAACTGCTCGACACCGATGCGAAGGGCAACCATGTCGTCGACGTCGCGATGGACGGGCTGACGTTCCCGGACAACACGCCGGCGGGCGTCGTCTACTCGGTGCCGTACGTCGACGATTTCGGCTATTCGCTGATCGTGCGGCAAGGCTCCGCGATCCGCTCGGCCGACGATCTGGCCGGCAAGACGGTCGGCATCCTGAAGGGCGACCCGGACGTGCGTGCATTCGTCACGCGCCAGTATCCGAACGTCCAGTTGGTCGAGGTCGACGATTCCGACCCGGCTTTCATCGCGAAGAGCCTCGACGGCCATGCGGTCGACGCGTTCATCTACGACTATCCGTTCGCGGTCAGCTCGATCAAGGGCACCGACCTGAAGTTCGCGGTGACCAAGCTCGACGGCTCGAACATCGCGTACAAGATCGGCGTGCGTGCCGACGACCAGGACCTGCTGATCTACCTGAACGCCGCGATCGCGAAGCTCAAGCAGTCGCCGCAGTATCTGGACCTGCTGCGCAAGTACTTCGTCAGCGACCAGGCGATGACGACCGCGGCCGCGTCGGGCGAAAAGACGTACGTGGTGAAGGCGGGCGACACGCTGAACATGATCGCGGCGAGCAAGCTGGGCAGCGGCCAGCGCTATCGCGAGATCCAGCGCCGCAACAACCTCGCGAACCCGAACCTGATCCTGGCTGGCCAGCATCTCGTGATTCCGGTCCGGTAGGCGCGGCGTGAAGCGAAGAAGGTGAAGCGGGGAAGATGAAACACGGCGCGCGGCACGGCGAATCGTTTTCGCCGTGCCGCGCGCCGTTTTGCGTCAGTGCGTGATCGACAGGAACAGGTAGGCCGCGAACAGCGACAAATGCACGACACCGTGCAGCACCGTCGTGCGTCCCTGGCTGAGCGTCAGCGTGCTGACCAGCAGCGTCAGCGACAGCAGCACGGTTTCCATCGCGCCGATCCCGAGCGTGAGCGGCTGGCCGACCCAGATGAACACGGCCGCGACGGTCGGAATCGTGAGCCCGATGCTCGCGAGCGCCGAGCCGAGCGCGAGGTTCATGCTGGTCTGCAAACGATTCGCGCGTGCGGCGGTGACGGCCGCGAGCCCTTCGGGCAGCAGCACGAGCGCGGCGATCACGATGCCGACCGCCGCTTCCGGCGCGCCGAGTTTCATCACCGCATGCTCGACGGCCGGCGACAGCAGCTTCGCGAGCAGCACGACCGCGACGAGGCTCGCGAACAGCAGCACGAGGCTGATCAGCGCGGTACGGCTGCTCGGCGGCGCCGCGTGCACCGATTCGTTCGCGCTGTCATGCTCGGTGAGGAAGTAGTCGCGGTGGCGCACGGTCTGCACGAATACGAATGCGCCGTACAGCACGAGCGACGCTACGCCGGCGAACGCAAGCTGCGATTTCGAAAAGAACGGGCCCGGCGCGGCGTTCAGGTAGTTCGGCATCACGAGCGACAGCACCGACAGCGACGCGAGCACCGCGAGCGCCTTGCTGGCGCCGCGTCCCTGGAAATCCTGTTCGCCGTGCTTCCACGCACCGACCAGCAGGCAGAGGCCGACGATGCCGTTGCAGATGATCATGACGGCGGCGAACACGGTGTCGCGCGCGAGGCCCGATTTCTCGGGGCCCGCGCCGAGCATCACCGACACGATCAGCGCGACTTCGATGACGGTCACGGCGACTGCGAGCACGAGCGTGCCGAACGGCTCGCCGACGCGGTGCGCGACGACTTCGGCATGGTGGACGGCGGCGAACACGGCGCCGGCGAGCGCGGCGGCGAACACGGCGATGACGAGGCCTTCGGCCGGCACGACGCGCGACAGCGCGAGTACCAGCCATGCGGCAAGCGGGGCCCAGAGGGTCCAGCGCGGGAGCTGGTTGGACGAGAGCGGCATGGACGGTTTCCTATGCGGGTGGCGGCGCGACGCGCCGTCACGGGTTGACGAAGCCCGGCCGGATGATCCGCCGAACGAGGACGATGAAGCTGATGCACGGCAGCACGGAACGGCGCTGCCTCGGGTTCGCCGCCGTGAGGCGACGAGGGGCGCGGGCGGGCCGAGGCCCGTCGCTGGATGAAACGGTTCGATGCGACCGAGTGCCGAAGGCGGGACGCTTGCACCTGACGACAGACGTGCCGGCGGGACTGAACCGACCCCGAAAGGGCGCGGACGATGGACGGCAACGGCGTGACACGCGGTTTCCCCCTGAAATCCGGCGAATTGTCGAATTTTATCAGGCGTTCGGGGGCCACTATCTCATATTTGAATGCTTTCATTGACCTTTCGGCTTGCAAAAAGTGCCCCGATCGTTCGATTTTTTGAGTTTTACAGTTTCCGTAACGGTCTCTTGCACGACAAATTCGGGCTCGCCCTGACATAAATCTACCGACCGGTCGGTTTATAATCGCTCGCACTTCCACTTCATGACGGATCGCAAGCGATGGCTGTTTCTTCTGCACATTCGGTGAATTCGGGCGCGCTGGCGCAATCGGCGGTCGTCGGCGTGATCGGCGCAGGCGCGATGGGCGCGGGCATCGCGCAGGTTGCCGCGGCGGCCGGCCATGCGGTGCTGCTGTACGACCTGAACGAAGCCGCGTGCGACAAGGCGCTGGCCGGCATCCGCGCGCAGTTCGCGCGGCTCGCGGAGAAGGGCCGTCTCGAGCCGGCGCAAGCGGAGGCGGCCGGCAACCGGATTCGCGCGGTGCGCGCGCTGGCCGAGTTCGCCGGCGCGGCGCTGATCGTCGAGGCAGCGGCCGAGCGGCTCGACGTGAAGCGCGAGATCTTCGCGACGCTCGAGCGTCATGTCGACGATCGCTGCGTGCTGGCGACCAACACGTCGTCGATCTCGATCACGTCGATCGCGGCCGGGCTGCGCGCGCCGCAGCGCGTGGCCGGCCTGCATTTCTTCAATCCGGCGCCGCTGATGGCGCTCGTCGAGGTGGTCAGCGGGCTCGCGACCGCGCCGGAAGTCGCGCGGGCGCTGTACGACACGGCCGTCGCGTGGGGCAAGCGGCCGGTGCTGGCGAAGTCGACGCCGGGCTTCATCGTGAACCGCGTTGCGCGGCCGTATTACGCGGAGGCGCTGCGCGTGCTGAACGAGCAGGGCGGCACGCCGGCCTCGATCGATGCCGTGATGCGCGAAGCCGGCGGCTTCCGGATGGGGCCGTTCGAGCTGATGGACCTGATCGGCCACGACGTGAATTTCGCGGTGACCGAGTCGGTGTTTCGCGCTTACTTCAATGACCCGCGCTACACGCCGTCGCTGATCCAGCAGGAACTCGTGAACGCAGGCTTCCTCGGACGCAAGTCGGGCCGTGGCTTCTATTCCTATGCCGACGGCGCGACGCCGCCCGCGCCCGACCTCGAAGCGCAGCGTGACGCGCCGGCCGACGTCGTGCTGTTCGCGCAGGACGGCCCGGCTGCCGCGCTGCATGCACGCTTCGCCGAACGCATCGCGGGCGCGCGGCAGAGCGGCGCGCATGCCGACGAACTGCTGGCCGTGGCCGGCCGCGCGTCGATCGCGCTGACCGACGGCCGCACCGCGACGGTGCGCGCCGCGCAAACGGGCGTGGCCGACCTCGTGCTCGTCGATCTCGCGCGCGATTACGCGCAGGCCGGGCTCGTCGCGCTGACGCGCGCGCTGCAGTGCAGCGACGACGCCTATGCGGATGCGGTCGGCCTGTTCCAGCAAGCCGGCTTTCGCGTCGTCGGCATCGCGGACGTGCCGGGCATGGTCGCGATGCGCACCGTCGCGATGCTCGCGAACGAGGCGGCCGACACGGTGAACCAGGGCGTGTGCTCGCCCGCCGATCTCGATCTCGCGATGGAGAAGGGCGTGAACTACCCGTGCGGCCCGCTCGCGTGGGCCGATGCCATCGGCATCGGCCGCGTGCATCGCGTGCTGTCGAACCTCGCGGCGAGCTACGGCGAGGACCGCTATCGCATGTCGCCACGCATCGCCGCGCTGCACGCGGCCGGCCGCACGTTCCGCTAGCCGCCGGCAGCCGCACCCCGATCACGATAACGACATCACTCCATTGGAGGAGCACCCCGATGACTCACCCGACGCATCCCGCCGCCGCCCTCGAGCCGATCGAGACCGCCAGCCGCGACGAACTGCAGGCGCTGCAGCTCGAGCGCCTCAGGTGGTCGCTGCGCCACGCGTACGACAACGTCCCGCACTATCGCCGCACGTTCGACGCGGCCGGCGTGCATCCGGACGACCTGAAGACGCTCGCCGACCTGTCGAAATTCCCGTTCTCGACCAAGAACGACCTGCGCGACAACTATCCGTTCGGGCTGTTCGCGGTGCCGCGCGAGCAAGTCGTGCGCGTGCATGCGTCGAGCGGCACGACCGGCAAACCGACGGTGGTCGGCTACACGGCGCGCGACATCGATACCTGGGCGAACGTGACCGCGCGCTCGATCCGCGCGGCCGGCGGCCGTCCGGGCGACACGCTGCACAACGCGTTCGGCTACGGGCTCTTCACGGGCGGCCTCGGGATTCACTACGGCGCGGAGCGGCTCGGCTGCATGGTCGTGCCGATGTCGGGCGGGCAGACCGAGAAGCAGGTGCAGCTGATTCGCGATTTCGAGCCGAAGATCATCCTCGTCACGCCGTCGTACATGCTGAACCTGATCGACGAGATGGTGCGGCAGGGCATGGACCCGGCCGAGTCGTCGCTGAAGATCGGCATCTTCGGCGCGGAGCCGTGGACGCAGGCGCTGCGCGAGGAGGTGGAGACGCGCGTGGGCATCGACGCGCTCGACATCTACGGGCTGTCGGAAGTGATGGGCCCGGGCGTCGCGTGTGAGTGCGTGGAGACGAAGGACGGCCCGGTGATCTGGGAAGACCATTTCTATCCGGAGATCATCGATCCCGTGACCGGCGAAGTGCTGCCGGACGGCAGCGAGGGCGAACTCGTGTTCACGTCGCTGACGAAGGAAGCGATGCCGGTGATCCGCTACCGCACGCGCGACCTCACCGCGCTGCTGCCGCCGACCGCGCGCGCGATGCGCCGGCTCGCGAAGATCACGGGCCGCTCCGACGACATGCTGATCGTGCGGGGGGTGAACGTGTTCCCGAGCCAGATCGAGGAAATCGTCGTCGCGCAGACGAAGCTGTCGGGCCAGTTCCAGATCACGATCTCGCGCGACGGCCACATGGACCGGCTCGATCTCGCGGTCGAGCTGCGCTCCGAGGCCGCCGCGTGCGTGACCGACGGCGACCGCGCGGCGATCGCGCGCGAGCTGCAGCACCGGATCAAGACGATGGTCGGCGTGTCGGCGGGCGTGACGGTGCTCGGCGCGGGCGGCATTCCCGCAAGCGCGACCGGCAAGGCCCGGCGCGTGATCGACCGCCGGCAGGCCGCCTGAGTTTCGCCGTTCCCTGTTCTACCCGAGGAAACCTGTTCGATGGATGGATTGAAGACCCTGGCCGTCGCCGTCGATGCGCGCGGCATTGCGACCGTCGCGCTGCAGCGCGGCGACGTGCTCAACGCGTTCGACGAGACGATGATCGCCGAGCTGACCGACGCGTTCACGACGCTCGGCGGGCGCGACGACGTGCGCGCGATCGTGCTGCGCTCGGACGGCCGCGCGTTCTGCGCGGGCGCCGACCTGCAGTGGATGCAGCGCGCGAGCGCGAACGACGCCGCCGCGAATTTGCGCGACGCCGAGCGGTTCGCCGCGATGATGCGGGCGATCCGGCAGTGCCCGAAGCCGACGGTCGCGCGCGTGCAGGGCCACGCGTTCGGCGGCGGCGTCGGCCTGTGCGCGGCTTGCGACATCGTGATCGCGAGCGATCACGCGCGCTTCTCGGTCAGCGAGGCCCGTTTCGGGATCCTGCCGTCGGTGATCGGCCCGTATCTGGTCGAGGCGGTCGGCCAGCGCCAGGCGCGCCGGCTCGCGCTGACCGCGACGCAGATCGCGGCCGGCGAGGCCGTCGCGATCGGGCTGATCCACCAGGCCGTGCCGTCCGACGCCCTCGACGCGGCGCTCGACAAGACCCTCGCCGAACTGAGCCGCAATGGCCCGAACGCGCTGATGGAGATCAAGCGCTTTTTCGACGCGATCGGCGAGTATCCGCCGTCGGACGAACGCGCGGCGTTCACCGCACAGACGATCTCCCGCGTGCGGGCGACGCCGGAAGCGAAGGAAGGCTTCGCCGCGTTCTTCGCGAAGCGGCCGCCGGCGTGGGAGCCGGTCGCCGAATAAGGGCGTCGCGCGGCCCGTCGGGCCCGGGGCGTGATTTGCGTCGCGGGCGCGGGCGCTTGCTCTACAATGCGTGACCCCCGGCGCGCCGCCGGCCCAGCCCCGACCGTTTCCTCGCTTCCGATGATCGTCAATCGCCTTATCTCCGAGATCCTGTTCGGCTTCACCGGCCTGATCGGCATCATCAATCCGATCGGCATCGCGTTCCTGTTTCTCGAACGCACCGAGGCGCTGACCGAGGACGAGCGGAACCTGCTGGCGAAGAAGGTGGCGTTCAACGCGTTCATCGTGTTGCTGGTCGCGTTCTTCGCCGGCACGCCGGTGCTGCATTTCTTCGGGATTTCGATGGAAGCGCTGCGGATCGGCGGCGGCTTCGCGGTCGCCGTCGCGGGCTGGCAGATGCTGAACGAGCCTGACGGCCCGGCGGGCGGCGGCGATACGCCGATCAAGCCGATCAATGCGAACGCGATCATGACCCGCGCGTTCTTCCCGCTGACCGTGCCGCTGACGGTCGGCCCCGGCTCGATCGCCACCGCGATCGCGCTGAACGCGAACCGCACGCACAAGCTGTCGGAATTCATGCTGTCGAGCATCGTGTCGATCGCGGTTTCCGCGCTCGTCGCGGTCGTGATCTGGCTGACCTACAGCCGTGCCGCGCTGCTGTCGCGTTATCTCGGCACCGAAGGCACCAAGGTCGCGAAGCGCGTGTCGGCGTTCCTGCTGCTGTGCATCGGCGTGCAGATCATGCTGACCGGCTTCTCCGAATTCCTGCAGCCGCTCGCCGACCAGATCAAGTAACTCCGTTCGTCGTTCGACGCGCAACCCGGGCCGAGCGGCGCATCCGGGCTGCGGGGCGGCATTCGTCCGTCCGGCCTTGGCCGGTAGCGCGCGAGTGCACCGATACGCGTTTGCGCGCCGCGGGATACCATGCGACGTCCGGCGGATGCATGCCGCGGCGTTCGTGCCCGCCGCCGCACCGCCGCGCACGGCGTTCAGCGCGCGGCGGCGAGCATCGGGTAGGTGAACAGCCCGAAGTGGATCGCGTTCAGCCCCGCATGCGCGAGCGCGGACGCGAGCAGCCCGCCGCGCCGCCAGGCGAGGCCATAGCCGATGCCGGCCACCGTGCCGAGCACGATCCAGGGCCAGCCGCCGGCCGCGTGCGCGGCGCCGAACAGCACCGCGCCGATCGCAAGTGCGGCCCATGGCCCCCAGCCGAACCGGCCGAGCACGCGCGTGAGTCCACCCTGCACGTAACCGCGGAACAGCGCTTCCTCCGCGAGCGTGACGAGCAGCACGTTGTTGACGAGCCACATCCAGCCCGACGCCGGCCATTTCGGCGCCCAGCCGACCATCCCGAAGGCGAGCGCGCCAGCCAGGCAGGCCGCCGCCGTCGCGACGGCCGCCACGGCGCCGGTGCGCAGCGCGCGTGCCGGCGGGACGTCCGGCGCGATCCACGGCAGCGCCCACAGCAGCCACAGACCGACGAGCGGCTTGTCGAAATTCAGGTACATCGTGAACGGCACGGCATCCGGCGTGAAACGCGTCGGTTCGATCACGCGCGGATTGTGGAAGCCGGGGATCAGGTGCAGGCTCAGCGCGATCGCGAGCGCGGCAAACGCGACGTGCGCGCCGATCCGCACCGCGACCGGACGGCCCGGCGCGACGCCCCAGGCGGCGGCCACGAGCAGCGCGAGCGGCGCGAGCACGATCGGCTCCAGCTTGCCGAACGCCAGCGCAGCGGCATAGCCGAGCGCGGCAAGGGCGATGCTCAGGCCGTGCAGCGGGCGCTGCCACGCGAATGCGGCGGCCGCGAACAGCGCGAGCCAGATCGTGGCACACGGGAGAAGCGAGAGAGACATGGGGCGATGCAGGGTCGGACGAAACGCCGCGCATCATACCCTAGCGGCCGTGACATGCCGCGGGGCGGGCGCTCAGCGGCCGGCGATTTCGGTGATGCCGTCGCGGCCAGGGATGTCGACGCGGTTGCGCTCGCGCATTCGCCGCCGGTACCAGAAGGTCCACAGCAGCAGCGTGCCGAACACCGTGTAGCCCATGATCGGCGACACGACGAGCACGCGCTCGACGGGCCAGGTGACGACCATCCACAGGCGCAGCAGCATCTCGAGCGTCATGCACGCGCCCCACACGAAAGTCATCAGCCGCAGCATCTGGCGCAGCCCCGGCTGCTCGGCCCAGACCGTCTCGAAACGCGCGGCGCCGCCGGCCATCTCGCGGGCCACCGTCGCGCGCGCGAGATAGAAAATCAGCGGACGATCGCGGAACAACGACAGCAGGAACACGACGCCGATCGTGCCGGACGCGAGCGATTCACGCATCAGCAGCGTGCGCGCGCTGCCGCCGAGCGCCATGCCGGCGATCGACAGCGCGATGCCGAGCAGCACGATGGCGGCCACCGCATCGATGCGGCGGGAGCGGATGAATTCGACGATGGACCAGACGATGGGCGGAATCGCCGACGCATACAGCGCGCCGGTTTCGCCGAAATACGGATGCGCCGCCCGGTATGCGACCCAGGGCAGCAGCAGGTTGACGACGAGTTCGAGGATCAGGCCGGCTCGTGGTTTCACGGAAGCGGGCGCGCGGGCGGCGCGCGGGGCGGTGATGTCGCTTCGAGTATATCGAAGTCCGACCCCGCGCGCCCGCACCCGGTGCCGTTGTGCGCGCACCGAAAACGGGCGGGAACATGTGCCGGTCGGCCGGTCCCCGGTTCGTCAGGCGGTCGCGGGCTGGACGATGATCTTCACGTTCCGGTCCTTGTGGTTGACCAGTTCCTCGAAGCCGTGCGTGACGATGTCGCCGAGGTTGATGCGTCCGGTGATCAGCGGCTGCACGTCGATGCGGCCGTCCGCGATGAAGCGGATCACGTCCGCGAATTCGCCGTTGTACGCGAGCGAGCCGATCACTTCCTTCTCGGTCGACACGATGTCGAAGAAGTTGAACGACGTCGGCTCCTCGAAGATGCCGACCATCACCGACTTGCCGGCCTTGCGGATCACGTCGATCGCGAGCTGCGCGGTGGCCGTGTGGCCGATGCACTCGAACGACACGTCGGCACCGTAGCCGCCCGTCAGCGCCTTGATTTCCGCGATCGCGTCGGACGCCTTCGGGTCGATCACGACCGTCGCGCCGACTTCCAGCGCCTTCTGCTTGCGCGCGGCCGACATTTCCAGCGCGATCACGCGTCCGGCGCCCGCGGCCTTCGCGCACATGATCGTGCAGAGGCCGATCGTGCCGGCGCCGACCACGACGACGGTCTGGCCAACGATGTTGCCGGCCTTCTTCACCGCATGCAGCCCGACGGCGAGCGGCTCGATCAGCGCGCCGGCTTCGGTCGGGAAGTCGTCGGGCAGCTTGTACAGCAGTTCGGCCGGCACGTTGACGAATTCGGCGAATGCGCCGTTGTTCATCAGCCCGGTGAACGCGAGGTTCTCGCAGATGTTGTACAGCCCGTGCCGGCAATACCAGCAGGTGCCGCAATGCTGGCACGCGTCGGCCGTCACGCGTTCGCCGACCGCGAAGCCCGTCACGCCGGCGCCGAGCGCCGCGATTTCGCCGCTGAATTCGTGGCCGAGGATGCACTGGCCCTTCAGGCCCGTCAGCGGGTGCGGCGCGTCGACGGGGATGAATACGGGCCCGGCGACATACTCGTGCAGGTCGGAGCCGCAGATCCCGCACCAGTGCACGCGGATCTGGACCCAGCCGGCCGGCGGATGCGCCGGAACGGGAACCTCCTCGACGCGGATGTCGTTGCGGCCGTGCCAGACGGCGGCCTTCATGCTGCTGGGAGCGGTGTTCGGTGCCGGTGTACTCACGTTGCTGTCTCCGTCAGGTTGTCGTCGGACGCGCGGCAAGGCGGCCGGCGCGTCCGTCGCGCGATTGCGCGAGCGACCGACATGCAGGAACGGGGCCAGCCCGAATCGGCGGTCGGGTGGCGACGGAGCGGGAGGCGCAGTGTGCGGTGCAGCATCTGGTTTTGCGCTGACATCAGGAGGCGTGCAGAGCGAATCGCACGTGAAACTTGCTGCGCTTGCGACGGGCTGGAACGCGTGAGACGCCGGGACATTCGTCTCAGCCGATTGAGACGAAACGCGAGACGCTGCCACCGCCGTCGGGCAACCCATTGTGCCGATCGGCGAAACGCATCGTTGCACGCTCCACCTCTTTACTTGAAGTTAACTTCAATTTGTATCATCTGCGGCAATGTCCGATCGCGTGCGTGCGCGGCGCGACTCGCTTCAATCTTCACGGAATGTCATCCAGCATGCCAAACCTCATCGAAAGCCTGATCTGCGAGTACGTGTCGTACCACATGCTGGTAGCCGACGAGCGGGACGCGATGCCGTTGTCGCCAGAGGTCGGGATGGCCCGGCAGTCGGAGCGTACCGATCGCGCGCCGTTTCCGGAGCCTGTCGCGCCTGGCGTTTCACCGTTGCGGCCGCAACTGTTCGTGTCGATTCTGGAGGCTGGCGACGACGGCTTGCTGGTGCGCTGGAGCGAAAGCGGGCGCTGCCATTACGGCGAGCAACGCTGGCGCTTGCGCGTCGCGTTGCAGCCGGGCCGCTGCGCGATCTCGGGGCAGGCGATCGAGCCGGGCGAACCGGTGTACCGGCCGGTGCGGCGGCCGGTGCCCGTCAACGGCGACGAGATGATCCACCCCGCGTCGGTGCCGCCCGCGGCCGGCGCCGCGTGTCACGTAGCACCAGCCTGCGGCGAGGCGACGGATCCGGTCGACGCCCTGGGCTGAGCGCGACCGGTCGCCCCCGCGCGTTACTTGAGATCTTTCCGGTACTGAATGAACCCCGCGTTGGTCGCGAGCTTGTCGTACAGCGCGCGCGCCGTCGTATTGGTTTCGTGCGTGAGCCAGTACACGCGGCTTGCGCCGGCTTCACGGGCCCGCTCGTACACGGCTTCGATCAGCGCACCGCCCGCGCCTTGTCCGCGGGCGTCGGCCGCCGTGAACAGGTCCTGCAGATAACAGTACGGCCCTTCGGTCCAGCATGAGCGGTGATAGATCGCGTGCACGATGCCGACCAACGTGCCTGACGCGTCGAAGGCGCCGAGCACGAACATCGGTTCGGCGGGGTCCATCAGGCGCGCCCACGTCGTCGCGAACACGGCGTCGCTCAGCGCGGTCTCGTAGAACCTCTGGTAACCCTGCCACAGCGGGCGCCATGCGGCTTCGTCGGCGGCGACGAGCGGTCGGACCGTGACGCGCGTCGCGTCGTTCGCGCGGCCGGCTGCGTCGCGCGCACGAGCCCGCGCGTGGCGGATCGCAACGAGCGACTCGCGCTGCGCACCGTTGGCGTCGAAGTTCTCCGGCGCGAGCCAGGCTTCGAACGCGGCGCGCACATCCGGCCATTCGCCGTCGACGATCGAGAACCACGCCGTGTCGCGATTGCGGCCCTTGTAGATGATCGCCTGCCGGAACGTGCCCTCGTAACGGAAGCCGAGCCGCGCGGCCGCCTTGCGCGACGGCTCGTTGAGATCGTCGCACTTCCATTCGTAGCGCCGGTAGCCGAGCGTGTCGAACGCGTATTTCATCAGCAGGTACTGCGCTTCCGTCGAAATCGGCGTGCGCTTGAGCAGCGGCGAGAACGTGACGGAGCCGACCTCGATCACGCCGTTGGCCGGGTCGATGCGCATCAGCGCGAGCGTGCCGACCGCTCGGTTCGTCGCGCGGTCGATCACCGTGTAGTGCAGCGGATCGGCGCTTGCCGCCGCGCCGCGCGCGTAGTCGCGGTAGCTCGACTCGTCGGTGTACGGCCCGTGCGCGAGATAGGTCCAGTCGCCGCCGTCGGGCGCCTGCGCATACGCGGCGTACAGGTCGGCGGCATGGCGGTCGGCGTCGAGCGGTTCGAGGCGGCAGTAGCGGCCCTCGAGCACGATGCGCTCCGGGCGCGGGCGCGCGGACCAGTCGGGAACGGGGTGGCCGATGGGCTGCTGGAAGTCGTTGGTGAGCGTGGACAAGGTCGATCTCGCTTCGGTTGGCGGCCGGCGACATGCCGGCATGCAGACGATCGTAGTCCCGGCGAGGTACCATGAGAAGCGCCAGACAGTGGCAAATTTATGGTGCCACGAACGCGCAACGATGGCGCCATGCACCGAGACTTCCACGCCGCGATATCCCGATGACGACTGCCATTCCTTCCGGCGCCGCGCCGCTGCTGCCGCTCGACGCGCCGCTCGCGCGCACGGCCGGCGCGCCTTCCTTGCAGCGGCAGTTGCTGCGTCGTCTACGTGACGCGATTCTCGGCGGCGCGATGCCGGCCGGCACGCGGCTGCCCGGCACGCGCGCGCTGGCCGAGACGCTCGGCGTGTCGCGCAACACGACGGCGGCCGTCTACGAACAGCTCGTCGCCGAAGGCTTCCTGCAATCCGATCGCCGCGGCACGCGCGTGGTCGGTCTGTCGCGGCCGGCCGCACCGCGTCGGCGGGCCGCGCCGCCGGCCGTCGCGCAGCGGCTAGGCCGGATCCGTCCGAGCCTGATCGGCACGGGCGAATCGGAGGGCTTCCGGCCGGGCGTGCCCGCGCTGTCGCATTTTCCGGTCGATGCGTGGCGGCACGCGATCGACCGCGCGTTGCGCCGCGCCGGCCGCGACCTGCTCGCGTACGGCGACCCGCTCGGCGAGCGCGCGCTGCGCGAGTCGATCGCGCGCCATCTGGCCGTGACGCGCGGAGTGCGCTGCGATCCCGAGCAGATCGTGATCACCGAGGGCGCGCAGGGGGCGATCGCGTTGTGCGCGCAACTGCTGACGAACCCGGGCGACACGGTCTGGGTCGAGGAGCCCGGCTATCGCGGCGCGCGCACCGCGATGCAGGCGGCCGATCTCGACGTCGTGCCGATGCCGGTGGACGCGGAGGGGCTGCGCGCGGAAGACGCGGACTGGCGCGAGCGGCCGCCGCGGCTCGTCTACACCACGCCGTCGAACCAGTTCCCGACCGGCGCGGTGCTGTCGATCTCGCGCCGGCTCGCGCTGATCGACGCCGCACGCCGGCATCGCGCGTGGATCATCGAGGACGACTACGACAGCGAGTTTCGTCACACGGGCGAGCCGATCGGCGCGTTGCACGGGCTCGCGGCCGATTCACCGGTCGTCTATCTCGGCTCGTTCAGCAAGACCATGTTTCCGGCGTTGCGGATCGGCTTTCTCGTGCTGCCCGACGCGCTGCTGGCCGCGGTGCGGCCGGCGTTGCCGGAGATGCTGCGCGGCGGGACGCGCCACGTGCAGCTCGCGCTCGCCGATTTCATCGAGACGGGGGAATACGGACGGCATCTCGGGCGGATGCGCCGGTTGTATCGCGACCGGCGGCGCTTGCTGCTCGCCGCGCTGGACGACGCGTTCGCCGTGCCGCATCAGGTCGAGGGCGGGCCGTGCGGGCTGCATCTGGCGCTGCGGATGCCGGCACGCTATCGCGACCGCGCGATCGTCGAGGCGGCGCGCGCGCACGGGATCGGGCCGTTTCCGCTGTCGGGGTTTTCGATCCACGCGACGTCGGCGGCCAACGGGCTCGTGCTCGGTTTCGGCAATACGTCGGCCGATGCGTTCGCGCCGATGCTGCGGACGTTGTCGACGATCGCGCATCGGGTTGCGGGAGAGTGAACCGCAGCCGCGTCGCCGCGAATCGGAACTTACCGCACGCGTTCCTCGCGCATGATCCGGCGGGCAGCCGCCAGGCCGAGCACGAGCAGCACCGCGACATACGCGGCGACCGCGCCCCACGCACCGTGCTGCCAGAACGTGCCGCCGACCGAGCCCAGCACGCTTGACCCGAGGTAATAGGCCAGCAGGTAGAGCGACGCGGCGTGCCCCTTCGCAGGCCCGGCGAGCTGCCCGACCCAGCCGCTCGCGACCGCATGCGCGACGAAGAAGCCGATCGTGATCAGCACGATCCCGACGATGATCGCGACGAGCGAATACGATAACGTGAGCGCGAGGCCGGCCGCGAACACGAGAATGCCGCTGACGAGGACGGGCGCGCGCCCAAGACGATCGGCGAGTGCACCGGCGCTCGACGACGACACCATCCCGAACAGATAGGCACCGAAGATCAGCCCGCATGCGGTCGCGCTCAGGTTGAACGGCGCGGCCGTCAGCCGGAACCCGGCGTAGTTGTACACGGTCACGAACGCGCCCATCACGAGGAAACCGATCGCGAACACGAACGGCAGGCGCGCGTGATGCAACTGCGCGCTCCACAGCCGCAGGTGGTGACGCAGCGTCAGGTCGGTTCGCTTCACGAAGCGTCGCGACTGCGGCAGCAGCATCACGAACGCGATCGCCGCGACCAGGTCGACGACGCCGATCGTCAGCATCGCGGTGCGCCAGGAGAAATACTCCTCGAGCGCGCTCATCCCGATTCGCCCGATCATGCCGCCGAACGCGGTGCCGCCGACATAGAGCCCCATCGACAGGCCCAGCCCGTCGGCGGCGATTTCCTCGGCGAGATAAGCCATCGCCACTGCCGGGACGCCGCCGAGCGCGAAACCTTCGAGCGCGCGCCAGATCAGCAGCAGGTTCCAGTTCGGCGCGATCGCCGAGAGCACGTTGAACAGCGCCGCGAGCGTCATCGACGCGAACATCAGCCCGCGTCGGCCGAAGCGTTCGGACAGCGCGCCGGCGCACAGGATGGAGACCGCCAGCATCCCCGTCGACAGCGACAGAGACAGCGAGCTCGACGCCGCGCCCAGGTTGAACTCGCGTGCGAACGCGGGCAGCAACGGCTGCACGCAGTACAACAGCGAGAAGGTGGAAAAGCCGGCCAGGAAGAGTGCCAGTGCAATGCGCTTGTACGCCGCCGAGCGCGGCGACACGCCGGCGGGCAGCGCATCCGGCGCGGCGCTTGGTGCGCGAGTCGCGGTGGACGAAATCGCGGGATTCGACATGCTATGTACCCGATGGGCTGGGGAATGTCCGAATTCTTGCGCACGATCATATATATGTCCAATATATGAAAGAAACCGTAGCGATACTTTTTGAGAATGGCTCGATCGCCATTTCCATCGACCCGAGATCACATGGAACTTCGCCATCTCCGATACTTCCTGGCCGTGGCGGCCACGTCGAACTTCACGAAGGCCGCGGAAGCGCTCGGCATGGGGCAGCCGCCGCTGAGCCAGCAGATCAAGGCGCTCGAAAACGAACTCGGCGTGGAGCTGTTTCGGCGGACCGCGCGCGGTGCCGAGCTGACCGTCGCGGGAGAGGTGTTCGCGGAGGAGGCACGGCGCGTGCTCGACGATGCGGAGCGCGCGGCGCGGGCGGCAAAACGGGCCGCGCGTGGGGAAATCGGGCAACTGCGGGTCGGTTTCACCGGGACGGCGGCCTTCAATTCGAAAGTGGCCGACCTGATTCGCCGCTTTCGCGAAGCGTTTCCGGATACGGACCTGACGTTGCAGGAGGCGACCTCCGGCGTGTTGCTCGAGGCGCTGGACGCCGGGCGGCTCGATGTCGCGATCGTGCGGCCGGAGCGTCGCATCGCGGACACGTTGCTGGCCGCGGATTGGGACGAGGAGCCGATGTTCGTCGCGATGCCGGTCGCGCATCGGCTTGCGCAGCGGCGTCGGATCGATCTGGCGGAACTGGCCGACGAGGCTTTCGTGCAGGTGCCGCGCGAAGCGGGCAGTGCGCTGTTCGACGACATCGTCGCGGCGTGCAATGCCGCCGGCTTCCAGCCGCGCATGGCGCAGCCCGCGCCGCAAATCGCGTCGGCGGTGACGCTCGTCGCGGCCGGGCTCGGCGTGTCGATCGTGCCGAAGGCGATCACCCAGGTGCAGGTCGCGGGCGTCGTGTATCGGCAGGTCGCGGGCAACGGGCTGCGCGCGCGGCTCGCGATTGCGTCGCGACGCGACGATCCGTCGGCGGTGGTGCGCAACTTTCTGCTGCTGGCCTGGTAGCGCGGGACGTACTTCGCCGCGCGCATCACCGCGATGGCGGGTGAATGTTCCGATTGACGAACCGTGAACTTTGCCCGGAACGAACGCTGTCGCGGCTCCGACGCCGCGCGACGGCCCGGCATGCGGGTTTCGATTCGTATGTTCCGCATGCTGCGTGGACTATAAATGGAGGGGTGTACCGGTGCTTGTCGGCGCCCGCGCGGGGCGGGGCCGCGACTGCCGGGGGAGGTGCACCGTGGTTCGCCAGACGCTTGCTCGCGCCGTGCTTCGCACCGCGTTGATCGGGGGCGTATTCGCCTCGTTGCTGTCGCCGTCGGCAGCCGTTGCCGGAACCGTCGCACCGCCCGCCACACCGCCTGTCATGAAGAACCGGCTCGCCGCATCGCCTCACGCGATGCCGGTCGACTTCCCGACGATCGTCGACCGATACGGCCCGGCAGTCGTGACCATCATGACCGCCGCACCCGACCAGCAGGCCGGTGGCCCGTCCTTCGCGATTCTCGATTCCGACGATCCGCTCGCCGCGTTCTTCCGCCGCGGTGGTCCGCCGATGTCCGCACAGGTTCCACCGGCGCCCGATACGGCGCCGCGCACGCTGTCGGGCAGCGGCTCGGGTTTCATCGTCAGCGCCGACGGGCTGATTCTCACATCCGCGCATGTCGTCGACGATGCGACCGACGTCACGGTGCGACTCGCCGATCATCGCGACCTGAAGGCGACGGTCTTGGTCGTCGATCCGCAAAGCGACGTCGCCGTGCTGCACGTCGACGCGACGAAGCTGCCGGTCGTGCGCATCGGCGATTCGTCGCGGGTGCGCGCCGGCGAACCGGTGATGACGATGGGCGCGCCGGACGGCTCGGGCAACACGGTCACGGCCGGCATCGTCAGCGCGACGTCGCATGCGCTGCCCGACGGCAGCGCGTTTCCGTTCTTCCAGACCGACATCGCGGTGAATCCCGACAACTCGGGCGGCCCCGTGTTCAACCGCGCGGGCGACGTGATTGGCATCGCGGTGCAGGTCTATACGGGCGCCGACCGCTACGCGAGCACGACGTTCGCGATTCCGATCGCGCTCGCCGTGAAGGTGCGTGCGCAAGTGCAGGCGCAGATGCGGGCCAGTGCGCAGACGCAGCGCGCGTCGTCCGGCAACGCGTTGGGTGTCGACGTGCAGGACGTCGGCGCCGGGCTGGCTGCGGCGTTCGGCCTGCCGCGTCCGGCGGGCGCGCTCGTCAACGGCGTCGATCCCGGCTCGCCCGCCGCCGCGGCCGGCGTGAGGCCCGGCGACGTGATCGTGAAGTTTGGCGGCAAGCCGATTGGCCGGTCGGCCGAACTGAACGACCTGGCCGCCGAATTGCCGTCAGGCGCGAAGGCGCCGCTGCGGGTGATCCGCAACCGCGTGCCGATGATGCTGACGGTCACCGGCGTGGGGACCGGCGATGCGATCGACAGCGCGGGAGTGACGGGGAGCGGGGGCAATGCGGGCGGCGCGGGCACGGTCGGCGCGGGCGGTGCCGCCGGCGCGGCGATGGCGGCCGCGCGGCCGGCTGACAGCGGCGATCGGCTCGGGCTGACGATGCATCCGCTGAGCGACGCCGAACGACGTTCGACCGGGCTCGCGGTCGGGATGATGGTGGATGCGGTGCACGGGCCGGCCGCGAACGCGGGGATCCGGCCTGGAGATGTCGTGCTCGAACTCAACGACACGCTGCTCGAAACGCCGGACGACGTGCAGTCGCTCGAAGCGAAAGGTGGGGTGATCGCCGTGTTGATTCAGCGCGAGAATGCGCGGAAGTTTGTGTCGGTGCGGGCGCGGTAGGGGGGTGATGGGGGCGTGGGGGGAGAGCGTCGGCTGGCGGCCACTTTCAGCCGTTCACATTCTTCGTCAGTCGGACGTTTAGACGTCGGCTCCGCTCCTGTAACCGGTCATCGGATTGTCAATAATTCAGCGTCCCTGTGATTCAGCGTCACCGCGCGGTAGGGGCCGCGTGCCATGACTGACTAGGACGCGCCGGGTTCGCTAGCTCACTCCAATCGGTTGTGCTTCCCAGATCGAGAAGAGAGTTTGGCTTGGGCGATAATGCATATCGCTTGTCTCGAAAGGCTCTACACTATGTTCTCGCCCATGTTAGTGCAGTACCTTGTCGGCCTGTGTTGTCTCCGCTACGACCCGGACGCGGTTGACGTCACAATCGGCGACATGGTTTTGGATGAAGCGGCAGAAAAAGAGCGGGACGTCGATATAACGGTCACGATCGTCGGCGACGACGGAGAAATATCGGCGTTTAAAGCGTCGGAGGTAAAGCACGAGGGTAAGCCGCTTGATGTCGGCACTGTAGAGCAGTTGATCCTCAAATTGAATGACATGCCTAAGGTGACGCACAAGGCGATATTTTCAACGTCCGGATATACCGATGGAGCTCGTAAAAAGGCCGCTTCGCATGGCGTCGATCTCTATACTATGCAGCCGTGGGAAAATCGAATTGAGAATGATTTCCCAGATTTTCCCGGTGTTGGTACGCCTAGCGAATTTCTGAGCCAGTTCTCGGGTAGCCTCTTGTGTTGGCCGCAGCACAAGTTATCCATTACGTGCGCACCCGGGTCCCCGACGTCTTTTACCATTAATGATGACGATCGAATTTATGATCGTGACGGGTCTGCACACCCGGCGCATTCGACCTTCGGTGAATACAAACGCGCGGTCTTGCTGAGATCTACGGAGATCCTTTACATTCTGGAGCCCGCACAGACGGTCCTTCATACGTTTCCCTATGGGCTTCACGAGCAAGGTGACTTCTCTTTAGGTCCCGCATGGCCTCATACGCACACATTGGATGTTCGCGCGGACGAAGTTTACGCGAAAATTGACGAAGGAGCACCTTTTCGATTCGATTCGATCACTATATCTGGCAATCTCCAGTGGCAGCGTCGAAATTCCAAACTCGAATTCAATATTTTGAAGCGTGTTACCGACGATTCTGTCTTTGCCGGTGCGGCCGTCGCTGCCTATGGCGTCGACGATGAACGATTGTTCGCAATGATTTTTCCAGATAAAGGCCGTGAGTTAGGCATCCATCTTTTCAGCATCCCTGAAAAGCAAAGAAACATGATTCGTAAGCTCAAGATAAAAGGTTAGTCTCGATATAAGTAATACGATTCCGAATGCTGACGACCGAAAAGAAGTGAGGATGGGAGGTAAATCGCGATGAGAGACAATTTTGATTATAAGGCGTACTTACGCCCTATTTGGGCCGACCTTCGGCCCGCTGACCAGCGTTTTCCGGCGTTCAGGCCGTTGATTGCGCACTACTGCTCGATCGCCACGCTCGAGGCAGTCGTCAAGAACGAGCAGTTCTGGTTCTCGAATCCGCTGTACATGAACGACTACGAAGAACTGGTGTTCGGCCTGGCAAACAGCCGCAACCGGTTTCTGCAGAACACTTCTATCAGGAATGCCTTCAAGAATCCGGAGCAATACGACAGGTTTCGCGAACAAGTTCTCTGGATCTATGACCAGTTCGACAAAGGTCTGCTATTCGACATCTACATCGCCTGTTTTGCCGAACACGATCCGACCGACAATGATGGTCTTCTGTCAATGTGGCGGGGATATGGTGCGAATGGCAGTGGCGCGGCTATCGTGTTTAATACTGCGGCGCTAACGGAGATCCCGCATTCACCGCTGCGCATGGACCCGGTCACCTACGGGACGAGCGAAGAACGGCTTGCATGGATCGATCAGATTCTGAATAAATTCGCCGAACTGGTGGCCGCATACGACATCCCCGAAGATGCCTTTCCCGCTTGCGCGTCAGAGCTTTTTGAGCGGCTTCTCATGTTCTCGGTCTTTACCAAGCATCGCGGCTTTCGGGAGGAGAAGGAATGGCGAGTGGTCTACTCGCGGCATTATGATCCGAACCAGATTCTCACAGACATGCTCGGCTACTTCATCAACGGCGGAACGGTTGAGCCAAAGCTGAAATTCAGGATTGCGCCGCTCGACGGCGCCGCCGCTGGTGTCACGCTAGAACAGCTTGTGGTGAAGATTATCCTGGGTCCCAACGGCGCATCGGTCCGTTCCACTATGGCCGTGCGGCGAATGCTAGAAACGCTTGGCAAGCCGGTACTGGCGGAACGTGTGGTGACATCGTCCACCCCGTACCGCGCGAAGTAGATTCCCCAACCCCCCATCGATATGCGGGCGGAGGTACGGACGGAAATCGCCCACCGAGGATAGCAGGGCGTCGCGATTCGAAGTAGCTCTGTCGTGATCGATGACGCGCATGACCGCTTCAGTGCAAGAAGAGACAAAGCGGCACGCCGTCGTCGAACGGCAGAGACGGGTGGTGGATTCAACCGGTCGATGCAACAGCTTGATGGAATCGTTCAGCCGGTGTATCGAAGTTTAGTGTCTTGCGTGGA
>NZ_LOSU01000011.1:0-210094 GCF_001522185.1 Burkholderia sp. RF2-non_BP3
GCCGCGATCTTCGCGAGCGAGCCGCCGAATTTGCCGACCGCGGTCCGCGCGGCCGATACGATCACTACGTCCGTCATTTCCCTTTCCTCCAGGCCCGCACGACACGGCGCATCGCTACCGGCCCTGTTAAAAAAACTGCGGTGCACCGGACAGCGTGCGCCGCTGTCCGTCTTTCGTCAATCGCGCTGCAACACGTAGCGACCCGGCGCCGGTTCGATCACCGGGAACTGCGCGGAACCGGCCTTGGCGGGCGGCGCCACTTTGCGGCCGCCGTACTGGTCGAGCCACTCGACCCAGGTCGTCCACCAGCTGCCCGGCTGCTCGGTCGCGCCGGCGAACCAGTCGTCCGCGGATTCGGGCAGATCGTTGTCGTTGACCCAGTAGCTGCGCTTCTTCTTCGCCGGCGGATTGATCACGCCCGCGATGTGGCCCGACGCGCCGAGCACGAACTTCAACGGGCCCGTCAGGATCGACGTCGACGCGTAGGCCGTCTGCCACGGCACGATGTGATCCTCGCGCGACCCGTAGATGAAGGTCGGCACGTCGATGCGCGACAGGTCGACGGATTCGCCGCACACGGTCAGCGCGCCCGGCACGCGGAGCTTGTTCTCGAGATAGGTATTGCGCAGGTACCACGCGTACATCGGGCCCGGCAGGCTCGTCGAGTCGCTGTTCCAGTACAGCAGGTCGAACGCGGCGGGCGTGCGGCCCTTCAGGTAGTTGTCGACGACGTAGTTCCACACGAGGTCGTTCGGCCGCAGGAACGAGAACGTGTTCGCGAACTCGACGCCGCGCATCAGCCCCGGTGCCGCGCCGTTCTTGCCGCCGATGGTCTGCTCGCGCATCTGCACGTGCGCCTCGTCGACGAACACGTCGAGGATGCCGGTGTCGGTGAAATCGAGCATCGCGGTCAGCAGCGTCATCGACGCGGCCGGATGTTCGCCGCGCGCGGCGAGCACCGACAGCGCGGTCGCGAGCATCGTGCCGCCGACGCAGAAGCCGAGCGTGTTGATCTGCTCGCGGCCGCTGATCTGCTGCACGGCGTCGATCGCCGCGAGCAGCCCTTCGTTCATGTAGTCGTCCCACGTCTTGTGCGCGACCGACGCATCGGCGTTGCGCCACGACACGAGGAACACCTGATGGCCGTTCGACAGCCCATGCGCGACGAGCGAATTCTCGGGCTGCAGGTCGAGGATGTAGAACTTGTTGATGCACGGCGGCACGATCAGGAGCGGCCGCTCGAACACCTTGTCCGTCTTCGGCGCGTACTGGATCAGCTGGATCAGGTCGTTCTCGTAGACGACCGAGCCTTCGGTACACCCGAGGTTCTTGCCGACCACGAATTGCGATTCGTCGGTCTGCGAAATCTTGCCGCGCTGCATGTCGCCGAGCAGGTTCATCATCCCCTGCCGCAGGCTTTCGCCCTGCGTCTCGAGGATCGATTTCTGTGCATCGGGATTGAGCGCCAGGAAGTTGCTCGGCGCGGCGGCGGCGGTCCATTGCTGGACGGAGAAACGGATACGTTCGCGCGTCTTCGGATCGGTCTCGAGCGCGTCGGCCAGTTCCTGCAGGTAGCGCGCGTTGAGCAGATACCACGCCGCGGCGAACGCATGCGCGGGCGAAGCCTTCCACGCATCCGCGCTGAAGCGGCGGTCCTTCAGTTCAGGCGACTCGAGCTTCGCCGCGGCGGCCTGCTGCATCAGCGTCATGCAATCGCGCGCGTAGTCGGCCTGCAGCTTCTGGAGCCGCTCCGGCGGGATCGCGGCCACCGGCAGCTTCAGTCCCGCGAACGGCGAAGCCAGGCCGCCGAAGGCGCCCAGATCGGGCATCGACGGCATCTGGAACGGAACGGATGTCGGGAACTGGAATGCGGCGAACGGATTCGCGGTGGTCGCCGCCGTTGCGGCTCGCGCCGGATCGGCGAAACCGCGCCAGGCGTTCAGCCATGCCTCGAACATCTGCTGCATCGGCTGGGTAGCCTGGTCGAATCCGGTGCTGCTTGCGGAAGTGCCCGCCTGAGCGGACGTCGACGAATTTTTCGATGCTGTCATTACCTGCCTTACCGGTGATTCGTGAGCGTCAATCGTGAAATCCTGCTCGCGCGCGGCGTGCCGGCTGCGAGCCGGGCCGTCATGCTCTGGAGAGGCGTCTCCAGATTCTGCCGCAGTGCGGTATTTTTATCATTATCGTTTTCCCCATGTGAAGCACTGCGTCAAACCACCGAACATTTCTGCTCGGAGATAATCCGTGCGCAACAAGCGGGACAAGGCTTCCGGCGAAACATAAAACATTTTGATCGACTTGACTTCGCGATTATTCATTCGGTTGTCCATGCAACGCCGCATTGCCGCGCCAATATCGGAATAACCGATTTCGCAGCGCAACAAACCAAGCCGCGCGCTAACGCGCGCGGTCAGCCGTCAATCTGCCAGCCAGATCGCCGCCGCCATGCGGCCGGTCACGCGGTCGCGCCGGTACGAATAGAAGCGCGCGTGTTCGGTGACCGTGCAGGCGGTCCCGCCGCTCACGTGCGCCACGCCTGCACGCGCGAGGCGCAGGCGCGCAAGCGCATAGAGGTCGGCGAGATACTTGCCGGGCGCGCCGTCGATCGCGACGAACGCTTGCCGCGTCTCATCATGCTCCGACTGCGGAGCCGTGTCGAGAAACGCCTCGCGCACATCGGCGCCGACTTCGAATGCCCGCGGGCCGATCGCGGGCCCGAGGTACGCATGGAGTTCATCCGTCGCGCCGCCAGCGAGTGCCGCGACGCGAGCCGCGGTCTGCTCGACGATGCCGGCCGCGAGCCCCCGCCAGCCAGCATGCGCGGCACCCACCGCGCGACCCCGCGCGTCGCACAACAGCACCGGCAGGCAATCCGCGACCATCACGACACAGACCGCGCCCGCGCGGTCCGTCACGCTCGCGTCGGCCTGCACGGGCGCCTCGGCACCCGGCGCGGCCTCGATCACCTCGTCCGCGCACACGATCCGCGCGCCGTGAACCTGTTCGAGCCATGCCGCTCGCGACTGGCCCGCCAACGCGAGCAAGCGCGCGCGATTCGCGGCGACATGGGCCGGATCGTCACCGGTATGCAGGCCGAGATTCATCCCGCCCGGCAACGCGGCGCCGTCCTGCCAGCGCCCGTACGGGCCCTCGCTCACGCCGCCGTCGCGCGTCGTGATCAGCGCACGCACGCGCGGCGCCACCTGCCAGTCGGGCTGCACGCAGTCCTGCCACGTCAACGGCGCCAGGTTCGTCATCGGCACTCACTCCTCCTCATCGTCGTAATCGTCGTCGTGATCCTGATAATCGCCGGCGAAATCGTCATCGTCGTAGACACCGTCTTCATCGTCGAATTCCTCGTCGCCCTGCCCGAAGCCCAGCGCCGCGACGAGCGCGTTCATGTCGTCCGGCAACGGACAACGCCACTGCATCGTCTTGCCCGTCACCGGATGCACGAGGCCGAGCCGCCAGGCGTGCAGCGCCTGCCGCGCGAACCCGCCCGGCAGCGGCGCGACCGAGCGCTTGCCGCGCGCGCGCCCATACACCGGATCGCCGAGCAGCGGATGCCCGACATGCGAGCAGTGCACGCGGATCTGATGCGTGCGGCCGGTTTCGAGATCGCACTGGATCGCAGACACCGGCTGACGTTGCCACATGCATGTGTCAACCGTGCGGAAATGCGTGCGCGCGGGCTTGCCCGACGCGCCGGTGACGACGGCCATGCGCGTGCGCTCGCGGGGATCGCGGCCGATCGGCGCGTCGATCGTGCCGTCTTCGGGCATCATGCCCCAGACGAGCGCGAAATAGCGGCGCTTCACCGTGCGTGCCTGCAGCTGGCGCACGAGGTCGGTCTGCGCGGCGAGTGTGCGCGCAACCACCATGAGGCCGGACGTCTCCTTGTCGAGCCGGTGCACGATGCCCGCGCGCGGCAGGCCGGCCGCCGCGTCGCCGTAGCGATGCAGCAGGCCGTTGAGGATCGTGCCGCTCCAGTTGCCGGCAGCCGGGTGGACGACGAGGCCCGCCGGCTTGTTGATGACGACGAGCGCGTCGTCCTCGTAGATCACGTCGAGCGGCACCGGCTCCGGCGTAAACGCCAGCTGCTCGGGCAGCAGGTCGGGCACGAGCTCGATCCTCGCGCCGAGCGGCACCGGCTGGCGGATCTTCGCCGGCGCGCCGTCGACCAGCACGCGCTGCGCCTCGATCCAGCTCTGCAGGCGGCTGCGGGAGAATTCGGGGAACAGTTGGGCCAGCGCTTTATCGAGGCGCTCACCCGCGAGCGACAGCGGCACTTCGACGACGCGCGGCGCTTCGTCGGCCGCCGCGGACGGCACGACAGGCGGCTGCATCGCGTCTGCAGCGAGATCGTCGTCGGGAGAATCCCCCGACGCAGCGTCGGCGGGCCGATCGCTTGGGCTATAATCTTCGCGATTTGACTTGCCCCGCGGGGCATTCTGCGAACTTGAACGGGTCATTTAGACTGGGTCACCGAGACTTGAAGCTAGGACATGCGAGCATGATGAATTCGACCAAACGTACGGCCAAAACCGTCGCCGCCCGAGCTGCGGTGGTAGCGGCCGCGGCCCTCATCGCCGGCTGCCACGGCTTGCCGCAGAAGCAGGACGAGACGGCTACCTGGTCGAACAACAAATTATACTCAGAGGCCCAGGACGCACTGTCCGGCGGCGACTGGGGCAAGTGCGCGAAATATTTCGAATCGCTGCAAGGTCGCGATCCGTTCGGCCGTTTCGCGCAACAGGCGCAGATCAACGTCGCGTACTGCAACTGGAAGGACAACGAAGCGGCAGCCGCCGACCAGGCCGTCGACCGCTTCATCCAGCTGCATCCGGATCACCCGGACATCCCGTACGCGTACTACCTGAAGGGGATGATCCACTTCAACGACGATCTGGGCCTGTTCGGCCGCTTCTCCGGCCAGGACATGAGCGAGCGCGATCCGCAGGCACTGCGCGAATCGTATGACGCGTTCAAGGTCGTCGTCGACCGGTTCCCGAAGAGCAAGTACGCGCCCGACGCCGCCGCCCGGATGCGCTACATCGTCAACGCGCTCGCTTCGCACGAAGTGCACGCGGCCGACTACTACTATCGGCGCGGCGCCTATGTCGCGGCGATCAACCGTGCGCAGCTCGCGATCAAGGACTACAAGGGCGCGCCGGCGATCGAGGACGCGCTGCACATCATGATCCTGTCGTACGGCAAGCTGAACCAGCCGGAACTCGCGGAAGACACGAAGCGCGTGCTCGCCGGAACCTTCCCGGACAGCCCGTACATCACCGGCCATTCGCGCCCCGGCACGAAGAAGTCGTGGTGGCAGTTCTGAGCGACGCCCAAGCACCAACAAAAAACCCGGCCATCGAGCCGGGTTTCTTGTTGGTGCCGCCCGCAGCAGGCGGCAGCGCGGTCACGCGCGTTTTGCCGCGCGATGCTCGTCGAAGAAGTCCTGCACGACCGCGATCTCGCGGGTGCGCTTGAACGGCGGCAGGCTCTGCCAGATCCGCCGACCGTAAGGCTTGTCGACGAGCCGCGTGTCGCAGATCATCAGCACGCCGCGATCCGTCTCCGCGCGAATCAGCCGGCCCGCGCCCTGCTTCAGCGTGATCACGGCCTGGGGCAGTTGGTGAACCGCGAACGGGCTCAAGCCCTTCTTGGTCAATGCATCGAGCCGCGCGGCCAGCACCGGATCGTCGGGCGGCGCGAACGGCAGCTTGTCGATCACGACGAGCGACAGCGCGTCGCCGCGCACGTCGACGCCTTCCCAGAAGCTCTGGCTGCCGACGAGAATCGCATTGCCGTACGAACGGAACCGATCGAGCAGTTCGGTACGGCTGGCATCGCCCTGCACCAGCAGCGGCGTGTTCCAGCCGCGCGACTCGATCACGTCGCGCAGCTTCGACGCGATCCGGTCGACCGCGCGCAGCGTCGTGCACAACATGAACACGCCGCCGCCCGATGCCTCGATCGCCGGCAACGCGGCATCGAACACGGCATCGGTAAACGCCGGCGACGACGGCTGCGGCAAGTTGCGCGGCACATACAGCAGGCCCTGCGTCTGATAGTCGAACGGGCTTGCGAGCGTCATCGAGCGCCGCGAGCTGAGGCCCATCTGGGCCGCGTAGTGCGTGAAGTCGCCGCGCACCGACAGCGTCGCCGACGTGAACACCCACGCGCGGGGCACGCCGGCACGCTGCTTCGCGAAAATCGGCGCAACCGACAGCGGCGTCTCGTGCAACTGGACGGTATGTGCGAACACTTCG
This sequence comes from Burkholderia sp. RF2-non_BP3, assembly GCF_001522185.1. NCBI lineage: Bacteria > Pseudomonadati > Pseudomonadota > Betaproteobacteria > Burkholderiales > Burkholderiaceae > Burkholderia > Burkholderia sp. RF2-non_BP3. Next base: position 6,276 of record NZ_LOSU01000011.1, read on the forward strand.
ACCCAGCGCACCTTCTCGTTCGGGTCGTCGGTGGCCGCCTTGTCGCCGGCGGCCGCGGCATCGGCCTTCGCGGCCGCTTCCGCCGCGCCGGGCGCGACCCAGCCCGCGAGCAGGTCCTGCAGCTCGCGTGCGCGCCGCAGGCACGCACCGAGCGACTCCGCCCGCTCGGCCTGGCTCGCGAGCGCCGAGGCAAGCGCATCGAGCGCCACTTCGAGCGCGTCGAGCGCGCCGAACATCGGGTGATCGTCGCCCAGTTGCGCGAGCGACATGCGCACGATCTGGTCGTTCGCGAACGCGAGACGCAGGTCGCGCGCCGCACGTTCGAGATCGCCGCCGAGCTTCACCCACTCGACCGCATCGCGCGCATGGCTCAGGCCTTCGGCGACCGTGTCGCGCGCGAGTTCGAGGATCTGCGTGGTCGACAGCGTCTCGCCGAAGAACAGCGTGGCCGTCTCCGGCAGCTGGTGCGCTTCGTCGAAGATCACCGTGTTCGCGTTCGGCAGCAGTTCGGCCATCCCTGTGTCGCGCAGCATGATGTCCGCGAAGAACAGGTGATGGTTGACGACGACGATGTCCGCCTGCTGCGCCTCGCGGCGCGCCTGCATCACGAAGCACTCCTTGTAATGCGGGCACTCCTGGCCGAGGCAGTTGTCGCGCGTCGACGTGACCATCGACCACACGGGTGCCGTCTCCGGCACGCTCGCGAGCTCGGCCTTGTCGCCGCTCTTCGTGACCTTGGCGAACCGGACGATTTCCTGCAGATACGCGGTGTCCTGGCGCGACGGCAGGCGGCCGTTGTCGGCCGTGCGCTGCAGGTAGTAATGGCACAGGTAGTTCGAGCGGCCCTTGAGCATCGCGACCGTCACCGGCACCGCGAGCGCGTTGCGCACCGTCGGGATGTCGCGCTGGAACAACTGGTCCTGCAGGTGCTTCGTGCCGGTCGACACGATCACCTTGCCGCCCCACAGCATCGCGGGCACCAGATACGCATAGGTCTTGCCGGTACCGGTGCCGGCCTCGACGATCAGCGTGTTGTCGCCGGCGTCGCCGTCGGCTTCGACCGCAGCCCCCTCCGCGGCGGATTCGGCCGCCTTGTCGCCTTCGCCGAGGCGGCGTGCCGGCCGTTTGCGGGCCTCGAAGATTTCCGGCTCGGGCATCCGGCGCGCGGACGCCTCCATCGCGGACGCGACCGCGCGCGCCATCTCGATTTGCGACTGACGCGGGTGATAGCCGTCGAGCGCGCGCGCGAGCAATCCGCCGTCGCCGAAGATCGTGTCGAGTTCGTCGACGCGCTTGCGGCTCAGCTCGAAGGTGCCTTCGGGCGCACGAACGCGCCCGGCGGACGACGCGTCACGCCGGGCATCGGGGTTGGCTTCAAGCGGTGAATTCAAGGCAAGCGTTCCTGTGTCCAGCGCCCGGGCGGCGCCGGCGCTTGCCAGGCCGCGCTCAGGCGCGCTTATCCGGTTCCAGCTGCGATTGCAGCAAAATGATTTTGTCCTTGGCCGCCAGCTTTTCCTTCTTCAGCCGGTGCAGCGTGATGTCGTCGATGTCGGAGTGTCCTTCCTTCAGCTCGATCTCCCGAGCGAGCTGCTGGTGCTGCTCCTGCAATGCAGCCAAACGGTTGTGCAATTCCTGCTGCTGTTCCGTGGGACGGTTTTGCATATGCGCCTCCTCATCGAAGCAGCGCGCCGACTGGCGTGCCGGCACGCACGAGACTGACTCCGGATCAATCCAACACGTTACTGCCCCTGCTGTTGCTGCTGCTTGGCCTTGTCGGCCGCTTCCTGCTGACGCCGCTCGACATCGGCCTTGTGCTGCGCGGCTTCCTTCTGCTTCTGCTCGTAGCGCGCGGCGTTGTCCGCCCGCTCCTGCGCCTTCTGCGCGCCCTGCTGGCGCGCCTGGTCGAGCTTGCGCTGGAAGTCTGCCTGCTTCTGGTCGTATGCCTGCTTGTTCGCGGCGCGCTGCGGCCCCTCGGCGCCGCGCTGCGCCTGCTTCAGTGCATTCTGCTCCTGCTTGTCGCGGAACGCAGCCGCGTTCGCCGCATCGTTCGCCGCGCGCTGCGGCGCTTCCGCCGCATTCTGCGCCTGCTTCAACGCCTGCTGCTGGTCGCGCTGCTGCGCCCGCACCGCGCGCTGCTCGTCGTCGAGCGCGAGCTGCTCCTGACGGATGCTCGCCCGCTCCTCGCGCATCCGGTCGCGCGCATTGCCGAGACAATGATTGACAAAGAACTTGCTGTAGCAATCGTGCTCCGCCACGGCATAACGATAATCGTTTTCCGCGGAACGTTGATTGAGCACTTTTTGACGGGCGTCAAAATCCTGCGTGGCGGGGGGGGCGACGGGCGCGGCCACTGCGGCGTCCGGCGCGGTTGCGCCCGATGCCTGTGCGTACGCGACGGTAGACCCGGCGGACAAAGCCGCGGCAAGCGCTGCGCCGAGCGCGACGAGAGAAATGCGGGAAGTTGGCAACGTCGTAGGAAAGCTGCGGGACATGTGTCAAATTCTATCACCCCCGGCTGGACGCTCCGCCATTTATGGCAAAATGCCCCGCTTCACTCACCCGCGGCATCTGGTCCGGCGGGCCCGTCTAGCAGCCCGCGCCGCGCGGCCTGCCGGCCCGCGCCGCGATTTCAGCAGGCAGATCATCCACGACATGACGGAAACCGTAGCACTCAAGATCGTACAGCGCATCGCCACCGAACTGTCCGTCCAGCCGCGCCAGGTCGCGGCGGCAGTGCAACTCCTCGACGAAGGCTCGACCGTTCCGTTCATTGCCCGGTACCGCAAGGAAGTGACCGGCAACCTGGACGACACGCAGCTGCGCCAGCTCGAGGAACGCCTCCTGTATCTGCGCGAGCTCGAGGACCGCCGCGCGGCGATCCTGTCGAGCATCGACGAACAGGGCAAGCTGACCGACGAACTGCGCGCCGCGATCGACGCGGCCGACAGCAAGCAGGTGCTCGAAGACCTTTATCTGCCGTACAAGCCGAAGCGCCGCACGCGCGCGCAGATCGCGCGCGAAGCCGGCCTGGAGCCGCTCGCGCAGGCGCTGCTCGCGAATCCGCTGCTCGACCCGCAGACGGAAGCCGCCGCGTACGTCGATGCCGACAAGGGCGTCGCCGACGTGAAGGCCGCGCTCGACGGCGCGCGCGACATCCTGTCCGAACAATTCGGCGAAACGGCCGAACTGCTCGGCAAGCTGCGCGACTACCTGCACAGCCAGGGCGTCGTATCCTCCGCAGTCGTCGAAGGCAAGGAAAACGAGGAAGGCGAGAAGTTCCGCGATTACTACGACTACGCGGAAACGATCCGGACGGTCCCGTCGCACCGCGCGCTGGCTCTGTTCCGCGGTCGCAATGCCGGCGTGCTGACCGTCAAGCTCGGGCTCGGCGAGGAACTCGACGCGCAAGTCCCGCATCCCGGCGAAGCGATGATCGCGCGCCATTTCGGGATCGCGAACCAGAGCCGCCCGGCGGACAAGTGGCTGTCGGACGTGTGCCGCTGGTGCTGGCGTGTGAAGGTGCAGCCGCACATCGAGAACGAACTGCTCACGCAACTGCGCGAAACGGCGGAAGCCGAAGCGATCCGAGTGTTCGCCCGCAACCTGAAGGACCTGCTGCTGGCCGCGCCGGCCGGCCCGAAGGCCGTGATCGGTCTCGACCCCGGCCTGCGCACGGGCGTGAAGGTTGCCGTGGTCGACCGCACCGGCAAGCTGCTCGCGACCGATACGATCTACCCGCACGAGCCGCGCCGCGACTGGGACGGCTCGCTCGCGAAGCTCGCGCGCATCGCCGCGCAGACGCAGGCCGAGCTGATCAGCATCGGCAACGGCACCGCGTCCCGTGAAACCGACAAGCTCGCGAGCGAGCTGATCTCGAAGCATCCGGAACTGCGGCTGCAGAAGATCGTCGTGTCGGAAGCCGGCGCGTCGGTCTACTCGGCGTCCGAGCTGGCCGCAAAGGAATTCCCGGAACTCGACGTGTCGCTGCGCGGCGCCGTGTCGATCGCCCGCCGCCTGCAGGACCCGCTCGCCGAGCTCGTGAAGATCGAGCCGAAGGCGATCGGCGTCGGCCAGTACCAGCACGACGTGAACCAGCGCGAACTCGCCCGCTCGCTCGATGCGGTGGTCGAGGATTGCGTGAACGCGGTCGGCGTCGACGCGAACACCGCGTCGGTCGCGCTGCTCGCGCGTGTCTCTGGCCTGAACGCCACGCTCGCGCGCAACATCGTCGACTACCGCGACGCGAACGGGCCGTTCCCGTCGCGCGATCACCTGCGCAAGGTGCCGCGCCTCGGCGACAAGACCTTCGAGCAGGCAGCCGGCTTCCTGCGCATCAACGGCGGCGAGAATCCGCTCGACCGCTCGTCGGTCCACCCGGAGGCTTATCCGGTCGTCGAACGGATCCTCGCGAAGATCAGCAAGCGGATCGACGACGTGCTCGGCAGCCGCGATGCGCTGTCCGGCCTGTCGCCGGCCGAATTCGTCGACGAACGTTTCGGCCTGCCGACCGTGCGCGACATCCTGTCCGAACTCGAAAAACCGGGTCGTGACCCGCGCCCCGAATTCAAGACCGCAACGTTCCGTGACGGCGTCGAAAAGGTGTCCGACCTGATGCCGGGCATGCTGCTTGAAGGTGTCGTGACGAACGTCGCGGCGTTCGGCGCATTCGTGGATGTCGGCGTGCATCAGGACGGCCTCGTCCACGTGTCCGCGATGTCGACGAAGTTCATCAAGGATCCGCACGAAGTCGTGAAGGCCGGCCAGGTCGTCAAGGTCAAGGTGCTCGACGTCGACGTGAAGCGTCAGCGCATTTCGCTGACGATGCGCCTGGACGACGAAGCGGCCACACCGGGCCTGGCGCCGCGCGCCGGTCAGGATCGCGGCAATGCCGGCCGCGGCGCGGCCCGTCCCCAGCGTTCGCGCGAGCCGGAACCGGCCGGCGCGATGGCCGCGGCGTTCGCGAAGCTGAAGCGCTGAGCACGCGAAGGCCGTCGACGAACGAAAAAAGCCCGCCGGAAGGCGGGCTTTTTCATGGCCTCGGCAAGCGCGGCCGGACCGGCATGGGCCGCATGTGCGGCCCGCGTGCCGGTCAGATTTCGATCTTGGTGCCGAGCTCGACCACGCGGTTCGCCGGGATCGAGAAGAAGTCGGTGGGCTTCGCCGCGTTCTGATGCATCCATGCGAACACGCGTTCGCGCCAGATCGACATGCCGGGCAGATGCGTCGGTACGACCGTTTCGCGCGCGAGGAAAAACGACGTATCCATCAGTTCGAACGTCATGTCGTGCGTGCGGCCGAATTCCTCGAGCACGGCCTTCACGTCCGGCGTCTCGTTGAAGCCGTATTCGGCCTTGACGATGTACAGGCCGCCGCCCGCGTCGCGCGCACTCAGGCGCTTGTCGTCGCGCACATACGGGATGTCGCGCGTGACGAACGTCAGGAAAATGGTCCGCTCGTGCAGCACCTTGTTGTGCTTCAGGTTGTGCAGCAGGCTGACGGGGACGAGCTTGTCGTTACCGGTCAGGTAGATCGCGGTGCCCGACACACGGTGCGGCGGATGCGCGAGCAGCCCCTGCAGGAACGGCTCGAGCGGGATACCGTCGGCAGCCGTACGCTCCTTGACGATGTGGCGGCCCGTGTACCAGGTCATCAACAGGAAGAACAACAGCGCGCCGATGCCGAGCGGCAGCCAGCCGCCCTGCGCGACCTTGAGCAGGTTCGCGCCGAAAAAGCCCAGGTCGACCGCGAGGAACACCGCGATGATCGCGCCGACGAGCAGCCGGTTCCACTTCCACACCTTCACCATCACGACGGCCGCGAGCACGGTCGTGATCACCATCGTCGCCGTCACCGCGATACCGTATGCTGCGGCGAGGTTGTCGGAGCTCTTGAAGCCGATCACGATGCAGAGGATCACGAACAGCAGCAGCCAGTTCACGACCGGCACGTAGATCTGGCCGATCGCCAATTCGGACGTATGCAGCACCTTCATGCGCGGCACGTAGCCGAGCTGGATCGCCTGCGACGTCAGCGAATACGCGCCGGAGATCACGGCCTGCGAAGCGATCACGGTCGCAACCGTCGACAGCACGACGAGCGGCAGCAGCGCCCATTCCGGCGCCAGCAGGAAGAACGGGTTCTCGATCGCCTTCGGGTTCTGGATCAGCAGCGCGCCCTGGCCGAAGTAGTTCAGCACGAGCGACGGCATCACGAGCCCGTATGCGGCGAGGCGAATCGGCTTCGCGCCGAAGTGGCCCATGTCCGCGTAGAGCGCTTCCGCGCCGGTCAGCACCAGCACGACCGAACCGAGCACGACATAGGCCTGCAGCACATGCTCCGACATGAACGACGCTGCGTAATACGGGTTGATCGCCGCGATGATGCCCGGCACGCGCACGATGTGATACACGCCGAGCGCCGCGATCGCGATGAACCACAGCACCATGATCGGCCCGAACAGCTTGCCGACCATCGCGGTACCGTGACGCTGGATCCAGAACAGCGCGATCAGAATCACGATCGTGATCGGCATCACGAGATGGGACAGGTGCGGCGTCGCGATCTCCAGACCTTCGACCGCCGACATCACGGAAATCGCCGGCGTGATCACGGCGTCGCCGTAGAACATGCACGCGCCGAAGATCCCGAGCGCCATCAGCGCGCCCGCGACGCGGGTTTTCGAGTCCAGCGGCCGCAGCGACAGCGCCATCAGCGCGAGCACGCCGCCCTCGCCGTTGTTGTCGGCACGCATCACGAACAGCAGATACTTGATGCCGACCACCAGGATGATCGCCCAGAACAGCAGCGAGATCACCCCGAGAATCGAGCCTTCGGTGAGCGGAATGCCGTGTGCGGGGCTGAACGCCTCCTTCAGCGAATACAGCGGGCTCGTGCCGATATCGCCGAACACGACGCCGATGGCCGCTATCGCAAGCGCCCGCATCGAATGTTGGTGCGTCGAATGCGCATGGGCTGCGTCGGTCGCCTGGATCGTGTCGTTCATATGAAGCTTAATAATCGGGTCCGGTTCGGACAAAACGAGCGCTATTCTACTCGCGCCCCCCTGAAAAACCGTCCTGCCCTGTTGCCCTGAAGCCACGTGATCCACGCCGCGCATGCAATCCCGCGCAAGCTGTGGCAGGGCTGCCATCATAGCCGGGGACGCGCCGTCTGCCTACCGCGAACACCGATTGTGGCGCTCACCGGCCCGCTGCTGCAATAAAAAACGGCGCCGCAAGCGGCGCCGTACAAGGCTTTCCTTCGATCGACCGGCCGCTCACACGCCCGAGCCGTCGCGCTGCGCGCGACCGCGCTTGATCCACGCCTCGAGATTGTGAGGACGAACCGTGTCCCACTCTTCGAACGGCTGATGAATCCACGGATTCGTCGGCAGATACTGCGTGTGATAGTCAGGCTTGACCTTCGAGCAACCCTTGTACCAGAGCACCGCCGAGCGCACGGCCTTGACCGCCGGATAACGCTCCTTCAGGTGCTCCTGCACGCGCGCGAGCGTAACGCCCGAATCGACGAGATCGTCGACCAGCAGCACGTTGCCCTCGAGGTTGCCACGGGTCATCGTGATGTACTGCGCGATGTCGAGCTCGCCCTGCTCGGTGCCGGCCGCTTCGCGATACGAACTCGTCGCGAGGATCGCGAGCGGGACGTCGTAGATGCGCGAAAGTTGATCGCCGACGCGCAGACCGCCGCGCGCGAGGCACAGGATCTGGTCGAACTTCCAGCCCGATGCATGCACCTGGAGCGCAAGCAACTCGATCAGACGATGGTATTCGTCCCAGCCTACCCACAGGTTCTTGTCGTCGTTGCGCGGATCGGTCATCAAGTCTGCCGCCGTCATCGTGATTTGCTGCGTCATGCTGAGAATTACACCTTGAACGGATGGCGAAGCAGGATCGTCTCGTCGCGATCCGGCCCCGTCGAAACCATGTCGACCGGCACGCCGGCCACTTCCTGGACACGGGTCAGGTATGCCTGAGCATTCGCCGGCAATGCGTCCCACGTCTTGATGCCGACGGTGCTTTCCTTCCAGCCGGCGAACGTTTCGTACACGGGCTCGCAGCGCGCGACGTCGGCGGCACCGCGCGGCAGGATGTCCACATCCTTGCCGTCGATCTTGTAGCCGACGCACAGCTTGACTTCATCGAGGCCGTCGAGCACGTCGAGCTTCGTCATGCACAGGCCCGACACGCCGTTGATCTGGATCGAGCGGCGCAGCGCCGCTGCGTCGAGCCAGCCGGTGCGGCGCGGACGGCCGGTGACCGAGCCGAATTCCTTGCCGACGTTCGCCAGCGTAACGCCGATCTGGTCCTGGCGCTGCGGATTGTCCGCGTCGTACAACTCGCTCGGGAACGGACCCGAGCCGACACGCGTGCAGTACGCCTTCGTGATGCCGAGGATGTAGTTCAGCTTCTGCGGACCGACGCCGGCGCCGGCCGATGCCGCACCCGCGACGCAGTTGCTCGACGTGACGAACGGATAGGTGCCGTGGTCGATGTCGAGCAGCGTGCCTTGCGCGCCTTCGAACAGCAGGTTCTGACCGGCGTTGTTCGCGTCGTACAGGCGGCGCGACACGTCGGCCACCATCGGCTTCAGGCGATCGGCATAGCCGAGCATCGTGTCGAGCGTGGCCTGGAAATCGACGGCCGCGCCACCCAGGTACTGGGTCAGCACGAAGTTGTGGAAATCGAGGTTTTCGCGCAGGCGGTCGGCGAAGGTCTTCGCGTCGAACAGGTCCTGCACGCGCAGCGCGCGGCGGCCGACCTTGTCTTCGTACGCGGGGCCGATGCCGCGGCCGGTCGTACCGATCTTGCCGGCGCCCTTGCGCGCTTCGCGCGCCTGGTCGATTGCGATGTGGTACGGCAGGATCAGCGTCGTGGCTTCGGAGATGAACAGGCGATCGCGCACGTTCACGCCGGCCTCTTCCAGCTCACCGATTTCCTTGAACAGTGCCTCGGGGGACAGGACGACGCCGTTGCCGATGTAGCAGGCGACGCCTTCACGCATGATGCCCGACGGAATGAGGCGCAAGATGGTTTTCTTGCCGCCGATGATGAGGGTGTGGCCGGCGTTGTGACCGCCCTGGAAACGCACGACGCCCTGAGCGTGGTCCGTCAGCCAGTCGACGATCTTGCCCTTGCCTTCATCACCCCATTGCGTTCCCACGACGACGACATTGCGCCCGGGAGTCACGTTCACTGCGCTGGCAGACATGTTGATTCGTTAGCTGGTTAAAAACGTATTCTACCTATGTTCGCGGGCGATTCCGAATTTTTCCGTTTCGCTTCAACGATATGCACGTCGAACGACGGCCCGCGAACCTCTGTTTAACGGGGTTCGACCACCCATGCGCCGTTACGCTCGACAAGCGAACGGTCGCAGGCGAACTCGTCGAGCACGTGGTCATGCCCCGGCAACGCCTGGATCACGACCTCGCCCGCATCGCGCAGCGCCGCAACGGCCGCGCTCAGCGCGTCGTCCTGTGCCCACGGCGCGAGAATCGCGGTACCGCGCGCCTCGATCGGCGAAATCCGCGCAAGCTCGCGCAGATCGAGCGAGAAGCCCGTCGCCGGGCGGGCGCGACCGTAGGCCTGGCCCACGTGGTCGTAACGGCCGCCGCGCGCGATCGCGTTCGGCACGCCGTCGATGTACGCCGTAAACATCGCGCCGCTGTGGTACGCGTAGCCACGCAGATCGGCGAGATCGATCGCCACCTCGACACCCTTCGCCTGCGCCGCGAGCTGCGCAAGATCGTCGAGCGCGCGCGTGATCTCGGGCAGCACCGGCAGGCGTGCACGTGCCTCGTCGAGCACGCTCGCGTCGCCGTACAGATGCGGCAGCGTCCGCAGCGCCGCGCGCGTATCGGCGCCGAGATCGTCGGTGAGTTCGTTCAGCAGCGGCACGTCCTTGCCCGACAGCGCGTCGTAGAGCGCCTCGCCGCGCTCGGCGGCCTGCGCGTCGCGTGCGAGCAGCGCCGCGAGCACGCCCGCGTGGCACAGATCCAGACGGATCCGCGACAGCCCCGCGAGATGCAGCGCGTCGAGCATCAGCTGCTGGATCTCGAGATCGGCTTCCAGTCCGGCATGTCCGTAGATTTCGGCGCCGATCTGGATCTGCTCGCGCGTCGCATGCAGACCGCGCGGACGCGTATGCATCACGTGGCCCGCATAACAGAGACGCGTCACGCCTTGGCGGTTCAGCAGGTGCGCGTCGATACGCGCAACCTGCGGCGTGATGTCCGCGCGCAGGCCGAGCGTGCGGCCCGACAACTGATCGACTAGCTTGAAAGTACGCAAGCGCAGGTCGGCGCCGCCGCTCGTCAGCAGCGACTCGAGATATTCGAGCAGCGGCGGCATCACCATTTCGTAGCCGTACGAACGGAAGCGATCGAGCAGCCTGCGGCGCAGCTCCTCGATCTTGCGCGCTTCCGACGGCAGTACGTCGGCGATATTCTCGGGAAGTAACCAGGTCGACATCGTTACGGTCCTACGACAGGAAACAGGGCGCGACACGCGCGCCGCGAGATGAATCGGAAATCGGAAATCGGGCGGAACGAACGGCGGGTGCGCCGTCCGGATCAGGTGGCGAGCAGCAGCAGGACGAGCCCGAGCGCCATCACGATGAGCCCGCCGATCCGGATATGATGCGGCGGCCGCTCCGCTATTCTACGAAACGTGTCGCGCCAGGCGACGGGAAACACGAAGGGGAACGCCCCCTCGATGATCAGCATCAGTGCTACCGCGAGCAACAACGAGCCAGCCAAATCCATGCGAGCGACGGCGCCGCTCGACGCGGCGCCCCAAGGTCAGTGTTTGCGGGGAGCGGGTGCCGCCGGTGCGGCACCGCCCGTCGGGCTGCGCATGAAACGGAAAAACTCGCTGTCGGGGTCGACGACGATGATGTCGTTGCGCTTGAAGGTATTCCGGTAAGCCTGCAGGCTCGCGTAGAACTGGTAGAACTGCGGATCGCGGCCGAACGCATCGGCGGCGATCGACGCGGCCTTCGCGTCGCCCTCGCCCTTGATCGTCTGCGCGGACTTGTACGCATTCGCGAGCACTGCCTGCTGTTCGCGTTCCGCGTCGGCCTTGATCTGCTCGACATCGGCGGCGCCATCCGCGCGCACCCGTGCGGCCTGGTCGCGCAGCGCGGCAATCATCCGCTGATAGACGGCATCCGTCTGCGCAGCCGGCAAGTCGACGCGCGTCAACTGCACGTCGACCACGTCGACGCCGAAGCCCGACGCCTTCGCGCGCACCGCCTCGCGCGCCGCATTGGCGATGTCGCGCTGGCCGCCGAGCGCGTCGTCGAGCGCACGCTTGCCGAACGCGTCGCCGAGTGCGCTCTTCAGCGCGCCGGCCAGACGCTCGGTGGCGGCCGCCGGGTCGCCGCCCGTCGCCGTGAAATACTTCATCGGATCGCTGATCCGGTACTTGACCGCATACACGACGAGCAGGTCGTGCTTGTCTTCGGTCGCCAGTTGCAGCGGATCCGACGACTCGAGCGATTGCAGGCGCGTGTCGATCAGCGTCGCCGTTTGCAGCGGCGGCGGCAGCTTGAAATGAATGCCGGGGCCCGCGAGTTCGGGTTGCGCGCCGTCGCGGCCCGACAGCACGGCAGTGTGGCGCGGGTCGACGGTCAGGACGGTCGACGACGCCGCGAAGGCGGCGATCACGATTGCGACGACGAGCGCAATGATTCGGTTCATGTTCTGCGCTCTCCGTTACTTCGTATCGTCTTCACGCGAGCGGCTGCGGAACGCTTCGCGCGACCGCAGCACGTCGCTGCCCGGTGCGGGCGCCGCTGCGCCCGAAGCCGCGCTCGCGGGTGCGCTCGACGCAGCGGCGGCCGGGGCCGACGCCGCGACGGGCGCGGATGCACCGGCAGGCGTCGTGGCATTCGCGGCATCTTGCCGCCCCTGCTCGACGAGCTTGTCGAGCGGCAGATACACGACGCTGTTGCCACCCTTGTTGCCGACGAACACTTTCGTCGCGTTCGAATAGATTTCCTGCATCGTCTCGAGGTACATCCGCTCGCGGATCACCGCGGGCGCCTTCGAATACTGTGCGTAGACCTGCTTGAACCGGTCGGCGTCGCCCTCTGCCTCCGTGACCACGCGATCGGCATACGCCTTCGCTTCGTCGGCGAGTTTCGCGGCATTGCCCTGCGCCTTCGGCAGCAGGTCGTTCGCATAGGCCTGCGCGGCACGCTTCGCGGCCTCGCGATCTTCGCGCGCCTTCGCGACTTCGGCGTACGCGGCCTGCGTCTGCTCGGGCGCCGCGACGCTCTGCATCGTGACGGCCGTGATCTCGAGGCCCGACTGGTAGCGATCGAGATCGCGCTGGATCGCGGCGGACAATTGCTCGCGCAGTGCATCGCGATCCTGGTTCAGCATGTCGGCCGCGCTGCGCGTGCCGACGATCGCGCGCACCGCGGCCTGGGCGGCCTGCGACACACTGCGCTCCGGATCGACGCTGCGGAACAGGTAGTCGGTTGCCGAACGAATCCGATACTGGACGATGAAACGCACGTCGACGATGTCGGCGTCGCGCGTCAGCATCGCCGCTTCCTTCACGTTCGCGAGACGCACGACGTTGTTGCGGCCGATCTCGATCGAACGGACCTGCGACGTGTCGACGATCTCGTGCGACGCGAACGGATACGGCGCGCGCCAGTGCACGCCCTGGCCAACCGTGCCGGACAGCTTGCCGAACTGCAGCACGACGCCCGTCTGGCCGTCCTGCACGACGAACAGCCCGCTGCCCGCGTAGACCGCGACCAGCACGCCGATCACGATGCCGACGCCGACGCGCGCGGCCCGGCCATTGTCGGGCCGGAAGCCGTTGCCGCCCTTGCCGCCGAACAGGCCGCTCAGACGCCGGTTGAAGTTGCGCCACATCTCGTCGAGATCGGGCGGACCGTCACCGTCGCCACCGGGCGGACGCTTCGATTCATTCGCACGCGGACGGGATCCGTCGTTGCCCTTGCCTTCGCCGCGCCCCCAGCGGGGATCGTTGATCGACAGCAAGGCGCGCATCCGCCGCCAGGTACTCCGCTCGTTGTATTCGTTCACCAGAGTTTGTTCACCAGATTAGACGCCGGCGAACCGGCCGGGACCGGTTAGCGCCCGTGTTCGGAAATCGTGTGGTCTTCGTGTGGTTCAGCGGGTGCGCCGTCGAGCGCGCCGTTGGGTAACGTCGCGCCGGAAAGGTGTTCCGCGGAGGCGATCTCGGCGATGGCGGCACGCAACGCATCAAGACCCTGACCGGTGCGTGCGCTCAAAAAGACGCGCGAAATATTACCATACTCGTCCCGCTCGACCGCGTCGCCGCGGGCCGCCAGCTCAGGCACGGCGTCGATCTTGTTGAACACCAGCACCTGCCGGATCGTGTCCGCACCGATCTCGTGCAGCACGCCGTTCACCTGCTCGATCTGTTCGAGCCGCACCGCGCTCGACGCGTCGACGACGTGCAGCAGCAGATCCGCATGAATCGTTTCCTCGAGGGTCGCGCGAAACGCGGCAACCAATTGGTGAGGCAGTTCGCGAATGAACCCGACCGTATCGGATACGACAATTTGACCTGCCTCGTCGCCGAGATACACGCGCCGCGACGTCGTATCGAGGGTGGCGAACAGCTGGTCGGCCGCATAGGCCTGCGCTTTCGTCAGCGCATTGAACAGCGTCGACTTGCCCGCGTTCGTATAGCCGACGAGCGACACCGACATCGTGCCGCTGCGCGCGCGCTGACGACGCTGCGTGCTGTGCTGCCTGCGCAGCCGGTCGAGCCGCGACTTCAGCATCTTGATGCGCTCGCCGATCAACCGGCGGTCGGTTTCGAGCTGGGTTTCCCCGGGGCCGCGCAGGCCGATACCGCCCTTTTGCCGCTCCAGGTGGGTCCACGCGCGAATCAGGCGGGTCGACAGGTATTGCAGCTGCGCGAGCTCGACCTGCAGCTTGCCTTCGTGGCTGCGGGCACGCTGCGCGAAGATATCGAGGATGAGGCTCGTGCGATCGACCACCCGCCTGTTAAGCGCCTGCTCCAGATTGCGTTGCTGGGCCGGTGCCAGTGCGTGGTTGAAGATGACGATTTCGACGTTGTGCGCGTCGCAGGCAAGCCGCAATTCTTCGGCTTTGCCGCTGCCGATGAACATCTTGGCATCGGGACTGGCGCGACGACCCGTGAGGGTGACGGCGGGACGGGCCCCCGCACTGGAGGCGAGAAGACTGAGTTCTTCGAGACTGGCTTCGAAATCGGTCTTGCCGAAGTCGATACCGACGAGCGCTGCGTTGATCAAATTATCGGGTGTCAAGATAAGGCGGCTGGCATCGGTCGCTCGCGGCGACCGGACGCCGGCCGCTGCGATGGGTTAGGACGAGGCTTCCGCGTCCGGGTGGAAATTCACCGGGCGCGCCGGCACGACCGTCGAGATGGCGTGCTTGTAGACCATCTGGGTCACCGTATTACGGAGCAACACGACGTACTGGTCGAACGATTCAATGTTCCCTTGCAGCTTGATGCCGTTGACGAGATAGATCGAAACGGGAACGTGCTCTTTGCGCAGTGCGTTCAAAAACGGGTCTTGTAACAATTGCCCTTTGTTGCTCATGGCGTACTCCATCTTTTTTTGCAGGTTGATCTGGATTGGCGACGAAGAAAAAGAGATCCGGCGCCAATCGCTACACTATAGCCGATTTTGCATGCCCCGCCCGGGCGTAGGCCATGCGGCCTATCCCTTCCAGGACATGCTTCAGCCCTTGTCCGCGTACGGGTTGTTCGACGAACGGAACTCTATGCGCAATGGAGTCCCGGTCAGTGAGAAAGTTTCGCGGAATCGGTTTTCGAGGTAACGCTTGTAGGTTTCCGTCACGGCGTCGAGCGCGTTGCCGTGGATGACGATCAGCGGCGGATTCTGGCCGCCCTGGTGCGCGTAGCGCAGCTTCGGACGCACCGGACCGCGACGCCGCGGCTGCTGGAACTCGACCGCCTCGATCAGCGCGCGTGTGAGCTTCGGCGTCGGCAGTTTCGCCATCGCCGCCGCGTACGCGTCGTCGACCGAGCGCATCAGCGCGCCGATGCCGGTCTTCTTCGCGGCCGAAATGTAGTGCGATTTCGCGAAGTCGAGGAATTTCAGCTTGCGGGTCAAATCCGCTTTCGCGCGATCGCGTGCGTGATCGTCGAGACCGTCCCACTTGTTGACGCCGATCACGAGCGCGCGGCCCTGTTCGACGACGAAGCCGGCGATGTGCGCGTCCTGGTCGGAAATGTCCTGCTGCGCATCCAGCAGAAGAATGACGACGTTCGCGTCCGAGATCGACTGCAGCGTCTTCACGACCGAGAATTTCTCGATCGCCTCGAACACCTTGCCGCGGCGGCGCAGGCCTGCGGTGTCGATCAACGTATATTTCTTGCCGTTGCGCTCGAAGTCGACGTAGATCGAATCGCGCGTCGT
The DNA here is from genome assembly GCF_001522185.1 of Burkholderia sp. RF2-non_BP3. Lineage (NCBI taxonomy): Bacteria > Pseudomonadati > Pseudomonadota > Betaproteobacteria > Burkholderiales > Burkholderiaceae > Burkholderia > Burkholderia sp. RF2-non_BP3. Next base: position 21,738 of record NZ_LOSU01000011.1, read on the forward strand.
GCCTGGCATGTCGAACGCGATCACGCGGTCCTCGCCGATCAGCGCGTTCACGAGCGTCGACTTGCCGACGTTCGGCCGGCCGACGATCGCGATCTTGATGCCGCGCGACGGATCGTCCTCGTCCGCTTCCTCGGGCTGGCCCGCGTATGCGACTTCCAGCGCCTCGTTGATCATGTCGGTCACGCCGTCGCCGTGCGCGGCCGAGATCGCGCGCGGATCGCCGAGCCCGAGCTCGTAGAAGTCCGTCGCGACCGCCGTGTACTTCATCCCCTCGGCCTTGTTGACGACCAGGAAGATCGGCCGGCCAGTCTTGCGCAGGTAGTCGGCGATCGACTTGTCCTGCGGCGCGAGGCCGTTACGGCCGTCGACGATGAACACGACGACGTCGGCTTCCTCGACGGCCTGGCGCGTCTGACGTGCCATCTCGTGCAGGATGCCGTCCTTCGCGACGGGCTCGAAGCCGCCGGTATCGACGACCAGATACGGCCGTGCGCCGACCCGCCCTTCGCCATAATGGCGATCGCGCGTCAGGCCCGGCAAGTCGGCGACCAGCGCATCGCGCGAACGCGTGAGCCGGTTGAACAGCGTGGATTTCCCCACATTGGGGCGCCCAACGAGGGCAATGACCGGTTTCATCTGTGTTTTCTACGGTGATGCGCAGCAGCGGGAGGCCCGCTGCTGCGGGCGGCTGCGCTGAATGAAAATATCACGAATTCGCGCCGCGCCGGATGCGCGCGCCGGGCGCGCGTTGCGCGCCGTCGTCTTTCGTTTCGAACTGCCTTTCAAATACCGAGCGGCCGGGGACACCGGCCGCCTTCATGTCGCGCGACCGCGGCGCGCGGAACGAGCCCGCCGCGCCGCGTTCGCGCCTGTTACGTGCGCGTCAGCGCGGACGGAACCCGTACAGACCACCGTCCTTCGTCTGCACGACGAGCGTATTGCCCGCCAGGACCGGCGCCGCGGTGATCGCGCTGCCGTCGGTCTTCATTCGGGCGATGAAGCTGCCGTCCTCGCGCGACAGGAAGTGCACGAAGCCCTGGTAGTCGCCCATCACGACCGCATGGCCGAGCAGGTAGGGCACGCCGACGTCGCGGCTCTTCAGCTTGTCGTTACGCCAGAGCTGGTTGCCGCTCGCCGCGTCGTAGGCCGTCACGACCGACCAGTCGTCGCCGCCGGCGACGACCGAATCATCCTGCGCGAGACCGCTGCGGCTCGAGAACGCCTTTTCCCACAGCGGACGGCCCGAGTTCGCGTCGAAGCAGCCGAGCTGGCCCTGGAACGTGACCGCGCACGCTTCGGCACCCACGAGCGTCGGCGGACCGCTGACGTCGTTGATGCGCTCCACTTCGGTCACGCCCTTCGGGAACGACACGGGCGTCTGCCAGAACGGCTCGCCCGTCTGCAGGTTGATCGCGACGAGACCGCCGCCGGGGAAGCCCGCCAGCACAGCCGCATCGCCCGCGAAGGTCATGCCGGCCGACACGCGCAGGTTCAGCGGCACCGCGCGGTTGCGGTAGTTCCACTTCTGCTCGCCCGTCTGCGCATTGAACGCGATCACCTGGCCGTCGATCGTGCGCACGATCACGAGTCCGTTGCCGACCAGCGGCGGCGAGAAGATCTCGCCCTGCACGCTCGTCTTCCACAGCTGCTTGCCGTCGGGGCCCAGCACGAACACGCCGCCCTTCAACGCGCCGACCGCGGTCAGGTTGCCGTCGCTGCCGACCCCGGCCGACAGGTCCGAACCGACCTTCGCGCGCCACAGCGTCTGGCCCGTCTTCGCGTCGATCTTCTCGACCGAACCGTTCTCGCCCGCCGCGTAGACGGCGTCGCCAACGGCCACCGGCGAGAACAGATAGCGCCCGCCCTTGCCGACGCTCGCCTTCCAGACCTGTTGCACGTCCATGACGGGCTTGAACTCGGTGAGCGGCGTCGGCACGCGGCGCGCGTCCTTCGACGACGAGCAGGCCGCCAATGCCAGGACAGCCGCCGCGCAGGCTACGGGCACAGCGTAACGTTTCAGCAAATTCATCGGTTAGCGAAGCAGAGTTAAGAGGTTGAGGGGGCCGGGATCAGCCGCCGAGCGCATCGAGCTTGAACTGCACGAGCTGACGCGCGGACTGGTCGTCCTGCGACAGGCCGGCGAGCGCGAGCTTGTACGCGGCGCGCGCATCGTCGGTCTTGCCTTGCGCCGCAAGCAGATCGCCACGGCGATCGGCCACGAGGCCCTTGAATGCATCGACCGGCGTGCCGGACAGCAGCGCGAGGCCCGCATCGTACGCCTTCTCGTCGAGCAGCAGCGATGCGAGACGCAGTTTCGCGATCTGCTTGTACTCGTCGTCCTTGGCGTGATCGACGGCCCATTGCAGCTGCGCCTTCGCGCCGGCGGCGTCGCCGGCCGCGTACAACGTCTTCGCCGCCGACAGTGCGGTCATCTGCGCATACGGCGTGCTGCCGAACTTGCTTTCCATGTCGGCGGCCGCGCGGGCCATCGTCGCCTTGTCATTCGCGGCGGCGGCCTTCTGCACCTGCTCGTACAACCCGGAAGCCTCGGCGGCCTGACGGCGCTGCCAGTAATTCCAGCCGTTGAAACCGGCCGCGACGACCAGCGCCGCGAGCACGATCCACGTGGTGAGGTTGCCCCAGCGGGCCCACCACGCCTTGAGACTTTCAATCGATTCTTGTTCGTCGTGATAACTCATCGGCGAGCGATTCCTTCCTTTTCAGGCTTTTCTTGTCGAGCGAATGCCAGCGCGATCAGTCGTCGCCGTCTTCGGCGGATGCAACCATCGCATTGATTAGGAATTCGGTCAAGCTTTCGACCGGTACGGTCTGCTGAACGTTCTTTTCCCCATCCTCGCCCGCACCGCGCAACGCTTTCACGCCGACCGTGCCGTTCGCGACCTCTTCTTCGCCGAAGATCACCGCGAACGCGGCACCGCTCGCATCGGCCCGCTTCATCTGCGACTTGAAGCTTGCCGGGCCGCCATCGGCGCTGCAGTGGAAAATCACGTCGAGGCCCGTATCGCGCAGACGCTCGGCCGCGATGAACGCCTGTTCGCGCGCGGTCTCGCCCTGGTGCACCACGTACACGTCGACACCTTCCTGCTCGGGCGCGAGATCTTCTTCCTTCAGCAGTTCGAGAATGCGCTCGATGCCCATCGCCCAGCCGCACGCGGCGGTCGGCTTGCCGCCGAGCTGCTCGATCAGCGGATCGTAGCGGCCGCCGGCCGCGACCGTGCCCTGCGCGCCGAGCTTGTCGGTCACCCACTCGAACACGGTCAGATTGTAGTAGTCGAGGCCGCGCACGAGACGCGGGTTGATCTTGAACGGGATGTTGTTCGCCAGCAGCAGGCGCTGCAGCCCTTCGAAGTGGGCACGCGACGCGTCGCCCAGGAAGTCGATCAGCTTCGGCGCGTTCTGCGCGATTTCCTGCAGCGCGGGGTTCTTCGTATCGAGCACGCGCAGCGGGTTCGTATACAGGCGACGCTTGGCGTCCTCGTCCAGGACATCGGCGAACTGCTCGAGATACTTGATCAGTTCGACGCGGTGCGCGGCACGCTCTTCGGCGAGGCCGAGCGAATTGATCTCGAGCTTGATGCCGGTCAGGCCGAGGTCGTCCCACAGGCGCTGGCACATCATGATGATCTCGGCATCCGCATCCGGGCCCGCGAAGCCGAGCGCCTCGACGCCGACCTGGTGGAACTGGCGGTAGCGGCCGCGCTGCGGACGCTCGTGACGGAACATCGGGCCGATGTACCACAGGCGCTTCGGGCCGTCATACAGCATGTTGTGCTCGATCGATGCACGCACGACGGCCGCGGTGTTTTCCGGGCGCATCGTCAGGTTCTCGCCGTTCAGCGCGTCGGTGAAGCTGTACATCTCCTTCTCGACGATGTCCGTGACTTCGCCGATGCCGCGCGTGAAGAGCTGCGTATGTTCGACGATCGGCGTGCGGATGTTCTGATAGCCGTACGCGCGCAGCAGCGATTTCACGGTAGCTTCGAAGAACTCCCAGAGGCCGGCATCCTGCGGGAGGATGTCGTTCATGCCCTTGACGCCGGTGAGCTTCTCGATCTTGCGTTTCTGTTCAGTCATCGTTCGTGTGTGTGGACGAATTTAGTTCAGGGCCTCGGTGCGGCCGTAATTGCGTGCGACGTAGTCGCTGACGATCTGCTGGAATTCCTCGGCGATCCGCTCACCGCGCAGCGTCTTGACCTTCTCGCCGTCGATGAAGACGGGCGCGGCCGGGTTTTCGCCCGAACCCGGCAGGCTGATGCCGATGTTCGCGTGCTTCGACTCGCCCGGGCCGTTGACGATGCAGCCCATCACCGCGACGTTCATCTTTTCGACACCCGGATATTCCTTGCGCCAGACCGGCATCTGCTCGCGCAGATAGGTCTGGATCTGCATCGCGAGTTCCTGGAACAGCGTGCTCGTCGTGCGGCCGCAGCCCGGGCACGCGATCACCATCGGCGCGAACGAGCGCAAGCCCATCGTCTGCAGGATTTCCTGGCCGACGATCACTTCGCCCGTGCGCGACGCGCCCGGCTCCGGCGTCAGCGAAATGCGGATCGTGTCGCCGATCCCTTCCTGCAGCAGCACGCCGAGCGCGGCCGTCGAAGCGACGATGCCCTTCGAGCCCATGCCGGCCTCGGTCAGACCGAGGTGCAGCGCGAAGCCGCAGCGGCGGCCGAGCTCACGGTACACGGCGATCAGGTCCTGCACGCCGCTGACCTTGCACGACAGCACGATGCGGTCGCGGCCGAGCCCCAGTTCGACCGCGCGCTCGGCCGAGCCGATCGCCGATTGGATCAGCGCTTCGTACATCACGCTCTGCGCATCCCACGGCTGCGAACGCGCGCCGTTCTCGTCCATCATGCGCGCGAGCAGATCCTGGTCGAGGCTGCCCCAGTTCACGCCGATCCGCACCGGCTTGTCGTACTTCGCCGCGGCTTCGATCATCTGCGCGAACTGCGTGTCGCGCTTCGCGCCCTGGCCGACGTTACCCGGGTTGATCCGGTACTTCGACAACGACTCCGCGCAGCCCGGGTAGTCGCGCAGCAGCAGGTGGCCGTTGTAGTGAAAATCTCCGACGAGCGGGACGGTCACACCCATCCGGTCGAGCTGCTCGCGGATCGCCGGCACGGCGGCCGCGGCCTCCGGCGTATTGACCGTGATACGCACCAGTTCGGAGCCCGCGTTCGCGAGCTCCTTGATCTGGATCGCCGTGCCGATCGCATCGGCCGTGTCCGTATTCGTCATCGACTGCACGCGCACCGGCGCATCGCCGCCGATCGTCACGAGCTGCCCGCCCCAACGAACATCCACCGCATGCGACACGCGACGCGGCTGATGCCCGCCGAACACCGGCTCGGTTGAACAAATCTGACTGCTGCGTGGGGATTGAGCTTCGGATTGCATCGATAGATCCATTTACGCGGAATGCGCCGCGAGGCGGCGCATGAATTGAAAAAGCGCCGTGCCCTCGCGGCCTGTCCAGGACAGACCTGCGTCACGGCGCTTGACGTCAGGGCAGCGTGAACCGCGCCACGTTACCCCGCGCTGCCGAATATTTCGCCGGATCGACAGGTTTTCCGTCGAACGCGACCGTATCAAGACCTGCCTTGTTGCCGATCGTCACCTTGAACGGCCCGTCGCCGGCGACCTGCTTCGTCTCGCCGGCCCGCACCAGCGCCGAGAACAGCTCCTTGCCGCTCTTGTCGCGCACGCTGAACCAGCAATCCTGCTTGACCTTCAGTTCGACCATCGACTGGCCTGCCGCCACCACGACGCTCGCGGGCTGCGCCGGCACGGCCGCGCTGCTCGCCGCTGCCGTCGCGACGATCGGTTGCGACGCAGGCGCGACGGCCGTCGGGGCCGGGGCTGAAGCAACCGGAGCAGCCGACGCAACGACCTGCGGTGCCGCGGCGGATGCTGCAACCTGCGCCGGGACGTCGTTGCCGACTGCCGTCGACGCGCCGCCCGCGCCCGCCTCTTCGGCGGAAGACGCCGCCGGCGCGCTCGCCGCCGACGCATGTTCGGTGTCGCCGCCGCCCTTGAAGCGCGCGAGCCAGCTCGACGAATCGCCGCCAGTGTGCCACATGAGCACCGCGATCACCGCGACGACAACGATCGCCGTTCCCCACAGCCACGGATGATGGCGCGACGAGCCGCCGAGCGGAATCGACACGCGCCCACGCGGCAGATCCGTCCCCGACGACGCAGGCATCGACAGATCGACCTCCGGCACGCCCCGCTCGCGGCGCAATGCCTGTGCAAACGGCTCGGGGTCGACGCCAAGCATTTTCGCGTAGCTGCGCACGACGCCGAGCGCGAACGTCACGCCGGGCAAATGGCTGATGTCGCCTGCCTCGAGCGCACGCAGCTTCTGCGGGGCGACCTTGAGCCGCGCCGACACGTCGTCGACCGTCCAACCCTTGGCTTCCCGGAGCTGCGCCAGCCGGCTGCCGACGGCTGCCAGCGTTTCAAGCCCTGCCTGCGCCGGCTTCGCGGCATTCGTCTCTGCGCCGTTTGTCGGCTGCGGCTCACTCATCCTTGTCCTCGCGTCGATTCTTCTTCACTGGCGGGCGCCGCCGGCCCCCGCAACCGTCCATATCATGCGCAGCGCCGAGGCGCCGCGACCGATCGCTATTCGCGTGTTGTACCGCCAAAAGGTTCGGGCATCCCCGTCAAACCGCCCGAACTTCGATGATTTTTGCTGCTGCGCCCGTTCGCTCCGCCAGTCGCGTGCGATCCTTCACGGCGCCGGCCAGCTGGCCGCACGCGGCGTCAATGTCGTCGCCGCGCGTCTTGCGCACGGTCGTGACGACACCCGCGTCGATGAGGACCTGTGCGAAACGCTTGATCTGCTCCGTCTTCGAGCGGATGAGGCCCGATTCCGGAAACGGATTGAACGGGATCAGATTGAACTTGCAGGGCACGTCGCGCGTGACGGCCAGCAGTTCGCGCGCATGCGCTTCGGTGTCGTTGACGCCGTCGAGCATGCAGTATTCGAAAGTAATGAAGTCGCGTGGCGCAACTTTCAGATAACGCTGGCACGCGGCCATCAGCTCGCGAAGCGGATGCTTCTTGTTGAGCGGCACCAGCTCGTCGCGCAGCGCGTCGTTCGGCGCGTGCAGCGAAACAGCGAGCGCGACCGGCAGTTCGGCGCCGAGGCGGTCCATCATCGGCACCACGCCGGACGTCGACAACGTGACGCGGCGGCGCGACAGGCCGTAGGCGTTGTCGTCGAGCATCAGCCGCATCGCGGGCACGACCGCGCTGTAGTTCAGCAGCGGCTCGCCCATGCCCATCATCACCACGTTGGTGACGACCCGTTCGGCCTTGCCGTTCGGACCGGGCGCACGGCCAAGCGACGCACGCAATGCAAATTCGGCCATCCGGAGCTGGCCGATGATTTCGGCTGTCGACAGATTGCGGGAGAAACCCTGCTTGCCCGTCGAGCAGAAGCGGCAGTTGACCGCACACCCGGCCTGCGACGACACGCACAGCGTGCCGCGCGTCTCTTCCGGGATGAAAACGGTTTCGACCGCATTGCCGTTTCCGACGTCGATCAGCCACTTGCGCGTGCCGTCGGTGGAAACGTGATCGCTGACGATATCGGGCATCACGATCGACGCGCGGCCCTTGAGCTTTTCTCTCAGGGACTTCGCAAGGTCGGTCATGCCGTCGAAATCGCCGGCGTTGTACTGATGGATCCAGCGCTGCAACTGCTTGGCGCGGAACGGCTTCTCGCCGAGGCTGCCGCAGTACGCGACAAGACCCTCGGCATCGAAGTCGAGAAGATTGACGGAAGTTTCGCTCGTCATGATGTGCTGCCTTGCCGCGTGCGCTGAATCCTGCCTACTTGTTGCCAGCCAGGGCTTAGCGCGAGTAGACGTTCATTTCCGGGAAGAAGAACGCGATTTCGACCGCGGCCGTTTCGGCAGCGTCCGAGCCGTGCACGGCGTTCGCGTCGATGCTGTCGGCGAAGTCGGCGCGGATCGTGCCCTTTTCCGCCTTCTTCGGATCCGTCGCGCCCATCAGGTCGCGGTTCTTCAGGATCGCGCCTTCACCTTCCAGAACCTGGATCATCACCGGGCCCGAGATCATGAAATCGACGAGATCCTTGAAGAACGGACGTGCTGCGTGAACTGCGTAGAACTTCTCTGCGTCCGCACGCGACAGGTGTGCCATGCGCGATGCGACGATCTTCAGGCCGGCGCCTTCGAAACGGCTGTAGATCTGGCCGATCACGTTCTTTGCCACCGCATCCGGCTTGATGATCGACAGGGTGCGCTCGATTGCCATAAAAACTCCAAGGAATTAAGAAGTTACAGGTTCAAATGAATCCGCTATTGTAGCACGATCCCGTGTATCATTGCGATTGAACCCTTACACGAGTGAAAGGTTCAGAATCCATATGTTTTTGCGCCGCCGGCCATTGAAACCTCGCGGCGCGGAACGTATCTTAGCCATAGCTGCTCCGGTTTGCTGCGCCGCACACCGCGTGTGCCGAACCGGCCCCGGGACGCCCACGCGTTCAATGTTAGGAGAAACCATGAACGACTATCCGTACAATTTCGGCCGCGGCGGCTCCGTCAGCACCGCGGAGGTTCGCAATCGCGTGCTGCGGAACACGTACTGGCTGCTCGCGCTGTCGATGGTGCCGACGGTGCTGGGCGCATGGGTCGGCGTCGCGACGGGCTTCTCGCTGTTCGCGGCCACGAGCCCGATGATGAGCCTGCTTGCGTTCTTCGCGATCGCGTTCGGCTTCATGTTCGCGATCGAGCGGACGAAAAACAGCGCGGCCGGCGTGTTCGTGCTGCTCGGCTTCACGTTCTTCATGGGCCTGATGCTGTCGCGCCTGCTGAGCTTCATTCTCGGCTTCTCGAACGGCCCGTCGCTGATCATGCTCGCGTTCGGCGGCACCGGCATCATCTTCGCCGCGATGGCGACGATCGCCACGGTCAGTAAGCGTGACTTCTCGGGGCTCGGCAAGTGGCTGTTCATGGGCGTGATCGTGATCCTGCTTGCCTCGGTCGCGAACATCTTCCTGCAACTGCCGGCGCTGATGCTCACCGTGTCCGTGCTCGCGATCGCGATCTTCTCGGCCTACATGCTGTTCGACGTCCAGCGCGTCGTGAACGGCGGCGAGACGAACTACATCTCGGCTACGCTTGCGATCTACCTCGATCTGTACAACGTGTTCACGAACCTGCTCGCGCTGCTGGGCATCTTCGGCGGCAACCGCAACTGACGGTCGCTGCACACCATGAAAAAACCGGCCTCGAGGGCCGGTTTTTTTACGTCCGCCGCCCGTCCGCTCAATCGCGCTCGAACAGCGCGATCGATTCGACGTGCGACGTATTCGGGAACATGTTCACGACCCCGGCACCCTTCAGCCGATAGCCGGCCTCGTGCACGAGCAGGCCCGCGTCGCGCGCGAGCGTCGACGGGTTGCACGATACGTAGACGATGCGCTTCGGCAGCGGGCCTTCGCCGCTCTGCGCGATTTCGGCCAGCGCCTTCGACACCGCGAGCGCGCCTTCGCGCGGCGGATCGATCAGGAACTTGTCGAACGCGCCGAGCGCACGAAGGTCGTCGCCCGTGACCTCGAACAGGTTCCGGCACGCGAACGTCGTGTGCCCGTCGACACCGTTCTCGCGCGCATTCGCCAGCGCGCGCGTCGTCAGCGTCTCGCTGCCTTCGATGCCCATCACCTCGCGCGACAGCCGCGCGAGCGGCAGCGTGAAGTTGCCGATCCCGCAGAACAGGTCGAGCACGCGATCGTCGCGCGACGGCGCGAGCAGGCGCAGTGCGCGGCCCACCAGCACGCGATTGATCTGATGGTTGACCTGCGTGAAGTCGGTCGGCTTGAACGGCATGCGGATGCCGAACTCCGGCAGCGTGTAGTCGAGCGGCACGTCGAGCGGATAGAACGGCGTGACCGTGTCCGGGCCCTTCGGCTGAAGCCAGAATTGCACCTTGTGCTCGTCCGCGAACGCGCGCAGCAGCGCTTCGTCGTCCGCATTGATCGGCTCCAGCACGCGCAGCACCAGCGCCGTGACTTGCGAACCGACCGCGAGCTCGATCTGCGGCATCCGGTCACGGATCGACAGCCCCTCCACCAGCCGACGCAGCGGCACGAGCATCGCCGACACGTGCGGCGGCAGCACTTCGCAGCTCGTCATGTCGGCGACATAGCTGCTCTTCTTTTCATGGAATCCAACCAGCACGCCGCCCTTCTTCGCGACGTTGCGCACGGTCAGGCGCGCACGGTAGCGGTAGCCCCACGACGGGCCGTGGATCGGCGCGAACACCGTCTCGGCGCGCAGCTTCGACAGGTGCCACAGGTTGTCCTCGAGCACGCGCTGCTTGATCGCCACCTGCGCACGCATGTCGAGGTGCTGCATCGAGCAGCCGCCGCAGGTGCCGAAGAATTTGCACTTCGGCTGCGTGCGCAGCACGCTCGGGCGCAGAATATCGACAACGGTCGCCTGCTCATAGCTCGGCTTGCGACGATAGCTCGAATAGGTCACGCGCTCGCCGGGCAGCGCGCCCTCGACGAAGATGACCTTGCCCGGCGAGCCGTCCTCGGTCGTCGTGCGGCCGACACCGCGCGCTTCCATGTCGAGCGATTCGATCTCGAGAACCGGGGCAGGCCCGGGCGCGACGGGCGCATTTTTCGATTTGCGCGCAGAAGTGGGGACGGCTTCGGACACCAGCTTTTCCTGACAAAACGTTGAAGAAGGCGAGATTGTAGACGACGAAAGCCCGCATCGCCCGCTTTCGTGGCGCAAGCGTCCAGATGGATGCGTCTACCGCGCGGCGTCATGCAGGAACGGCCTGCCGCCGGCCCGCATGCGCCGCGTCCCGCGCCAGGCCATGGGCGGCACAGGTTCTGCTCGCGGAAAACTCAGGAGACTCGACCATGCGACTGATCGACTGGAACGTTCAATGGGGTCGGGACGCGGACGGCGTCGTCGACCTCCCCCGCACCATCGCCGCCGCCCGCGGGCTCGGCGACTTCGACGTGTTGTGTCTGCAGGAAATGACGCGCGGCTTCGGCGCCCTGCCCGGCCGGCCGGGCCCCGACCAGTTCGCCGAACTGGCGGCTTTGCTGCCCGGCTATACGATCGTCGACGCGATCGGCGCCGACTTGCCGGCGCTCGAACCCGGCGCGCCGCGCCGCCAGTTCGGTAATGCGATCGCGTCCCGGCTACCCGTCCGGCGCGTGCTGCGCCACCTGCTGCCGTGGCCGGCGGACGCGGGCGCACCGTCAATGCCGCGTGTCGCGCTCGACGTCGAGCTGGTGACGCCGTCGGGCCCGCTGCGGGTCGTCACGACGCACCTCGAATTCTATTCGGCGCGCCAGCGACTCGCGCAGGTCGATGCGTTGCGTGACCGGCATCGCGAGGCCTGCGCCCACGCGGACCGGCCCGCGCCGGCGGAAAACGCGACGGGGCCGTTCAGCGCGACCGGCCAGCCGCGCGACGCGATCGTCTGCGGCGATTTCAACAGCGCGTTCGACAGCGATGCGTACCGGCGCATGCTGGCGCCGATCGCCGACGCGCCGCCGTTCGCCGATGCGTGGATTGCCCGCCACCCGGGCTGCACGCCGCCGCCGACTGCCGGCGTCTACGATACGGCGCAATGGTCGGAAGGTCCGCTCGCATGCGATTTCGTGTTCGTGACCGATACGCTGCTGCCACGCGTCACGCGCTGCGAGATCGACGGCGACCTGCGCGCGTCGGATCACCAGCCTGTCGTGCTCGAACTCGATTGATCGCTGCCGCGGCGCGAGCCGCCCGCATCACACCTCGAAACCGGCGAGGTATTCGGCCCAATGCGACGCGGGCTCCTGTGCCAGCGCGTTCTTCACGAGCAGGATCTCGTCAGCGTATTCGCTCGGCGTCAGGCCGCCGCGCATCAGCTGGAACCGGCAATACAGCAGGTAAGTATTGACGACGTCGGTTTCGCAATAGTTGCGGATTTCCTCGATCCGGCCGTCCTGGAACGCGGGCCACACCTGGCTGCCGTCCATCCCGAGCTTGCCCGGAAAACCGCACAGCTTCGCAAGCGCGTCGAGCGGCGCATTCGCGCGCGCCTGATACATCGCGAGCACGTCCATCAGATCGGTGTGTCGCGAGTGATAGCGCGAGATGTAGTTGTTCCACTTGAAGTCGCGGTCGTCCTCGCCCAGATCCCAGTAGCGCGTCGCGGGGATCCCGTGCACGAGCGCACGGTAGTGGAGCACCGGCAGATCGAAGCCGCCGCCGTTCCACGACACGAGCTGCGGCGTGTATTTCTCGATCACGCGATAGAACGACTGGACCAGCGTCGCCTCGTTGTCCTGGGGCGTGCCCAGCGAGCGCACGCGAAAACCGTTGTTGTCGCGGAACACGCAGGAGATCGCCGCGATGCGCTGCAGGTGATGCGGCAGGAAATCGCTGCCGGTCTTCTCGCGGCGCGCGGCGAACGCATGTTCGGCCACCGCGGCATCGTCGAGGGTCGCGGGCAGATCTTCCAGACGGCGAATGCCGTCGACATCGGGAATGGTCTCGATGTCAAAAACGAGAATCGGAGTCATCGGTTACAGAACGGCGTCCTTGCGCACGCCGTTGGAGGCAAAGAACCGCTTGAGGCGCACCAGCGCTTCCTGCTGGATCTGCCGCACGCGCTCGCGCGTGAGCCCCATCTCGTCGGCCAGTTCCTCGAGCGTGGCCGGTTCGATGTGGTTCAGGCCGAAGCGGCGCTCGATCACGTGCCGATGCTTGTCGGACAGCCGCGACAGCCACGCGCGCGTCAGCGTCTCGAGTTCGCGGTGCTGCACCTCGGCGTCGGGCGACTGGCTCTGGTCGTCGGGCAGCAGGTCGAGCAGACTGCTCGCGGGATCGAGATCGAGCGGCGCGTCGAGCGACGCGGTGTGCTCGTTGAGCGCGAGGATGTCGGTGACTTCCTCGGCGGTCTTGCCGGTGAGATAGGCGATGTCGTCGATGCTGGCTTCGCGGCGCTCGGCCGCCTCGCCCGTCGACATAGAATTCTTTTCGAGGTGGCGCTTCGCACGCAGCACCTGGTTCAGTTCGCGGATCACGTGCACGGGCAGGCGCACGGTGCGGGCTTGGTTCATGATCGCCCGTTCGATGCTCTGGCGGATCCACCACGTCGCGTAGGTCGAGAAACGAAAGCCGCGCGTCGGGTCGAATTTCTCGATCGCGTGCATCAGGCCGAGGTTGCCTTCCTCGATCAGGTCGAGCAACGGCACGCCGCGGTTCAGGTAGCCCTTCGCGATGCTGACGACGAGACGCAGGTTGCGCTCGATCATCACCTGCCGCGCCTCGAATTCGCCAGCCTTCGCGAGACGCGAATAGCGCTGCTCCTCCTCGACGGTCAGGAGCGGCTTCACGCTGATGCGATTCAGGTAATGCTGGATCGTGTCGGCCGTGAGTTCGGCCTGCAGCAATGCGCGGAAATCGTCGACGTCGGGCGCGGCTTCCGCACGGCCTTCGCGCTCGTCGTCACCGTCCGTTTCGGCGTCGCGCGCCTCGAGATCACGTTCGTTTTCCGCGACGTCGTCTTCGTCGTCCGTCGAAGCGCCAGCTCGCTCCGCCGATGCTTGCGTGGCACGACTGATCTTCTCAGACTCGGCTTGCGGCTCGTGGCGCTTCGATTTCGGCATGGTCGTCTCGGTTATTGAGGCGGCAAATACTTCAGCGGATCGACAGGTTTACCCTGCCGGCGAACCTCGAAATGCAGCATCACGCGGTCGGCATCGCTGTTACCCATCTCGGCGATCTTTTGCCCCTTCGTCACCGCGTCCCCCTCTTTTACCATCAAAGCGCGATTGTGTGCATACGCTGTGAGGTAAGTTGCATCGTGCTTGATGATAATGAGGTTGCCGTAACCACGCAGGCCGTTGCCCGAGTAGACGACGCGGCCGTCGGCCGCCGCCTTCACGGCCTCGCCGGACGTGCCGCCGATATTGACGCCCTTGTTCTTCGCGTCGTCGAAACCGTTCAGCACCGGGCCGCGCACGGGCCATGCAAACGTCACGGGGCCGCTGGGCGCTGCGGCCGTATCGCTCGATGCGGCGGCGGCCGGCGGCGTGCTCGCGGACGACGAGCCCGCGGCCGACGTCGCGGGACCGCTGCTGAGCGGTGCGGTCGCGACGGCAGCGCCGGCGATCGGCGCGGCAGCCGGCGAGCCGGCAACCGCGGCACCGCCCGGCGGCGCGACGCGCAGCAATTGGTCGACTTCGATCTGGTTCGGGTTCGCCAGGTTGTTCCACGTGGCGATGTCGCGATAATTCTGCCCGTTTTCGAGCGCGATCCGGTACAGCGTATCGCCCGGTTTCACACGGTAGAAGCCGGGCGGCGGCGGGCCGAGCGGCACCGCCGGCTGCGCGGCGGCGGTCGTGCCGAGCGTTCCGGAGCGGTCGACGACGGGCGCGTTGTCGAGCCGCGTCGCACAGGCGGCCAGTAGCGTGGAGAACGCGGCCACACAGATCGCGCGCTGGGCGAACGTGAGCGGTTCCCTGGTTCGGTTGTTTTGCATCGCGCGCAACATACTCATCGGTTTCAAATCACTCCGGATTTTAAAGGGACAAAGAAAACGCGATCAAGCCGCGACTCCCGCCATTGCGCGTGCGCGACGCGCTCGACGAGCGTGAGCACCTGGGGCTGCCCGCTCTGCGCGCCGACCGGCGCGACGAGCCGCCCGCCGATCGCGAGTTGCTCGAGCAGCGCCTGCGGCACGTCGAGCCCCGCCGCCGCGATCACGATCGCGTCGAACGGGCCCGCAGCCGGCAGGCCGACACGCCCGTCGCCGTAATGCAGACGGATGTTCGGCACGCGCAGCGGCCGCAGGTTCAGCTTCGCGCGCTCGTAGAGCGGCTTGATGCGTTCAATCGAATACACGTCGCGCGCCACGTGACTCAGCACCGCGGCCTGGTAGCCGCAACCGGTGCCGATCTCGAGGACGCGCTCGAGCGTGCGGCCGGCCATCGCGAGCTCGATCATGCGCGCGACGACCGACGGCTTTGAAATCGTTTGCTGGTGGCCGATCGGCAGCGCGGCATCCTCATATGCCTGCGTCGCGAGCCCCGGATCCACGAACATGTGGCGCGGCACCGCGGCCATCGCATCCAGCACGCGCGCGTCGGTCACGCCGTTCGCGCGCAGGCGTTCGACCATGCGCTCGCGCACACGTTCCGACGTCAGCGCGAACGCACCGGCCGGCGCGACGCTCGGCGCAGCCGGCTTGGGCATCGCGGGCTTCGGCACGGTCGGTTTCGGCACGGTCGCCGGCTTCGCGGCGGTCGTGCCGTGCACCGGGCGGGCGACGCCCGTCTTCACCGCCACCGGCTTCAGCACGGCGGCGGACTTGTCGACGGCCTTCGGCACCGCGCCCGCCGCATGGCGTTCGCCGGCCCGGCCTTCCGATTTGCGTGGCGCTCGCTTGAGATCTTCGAGCGCGAGCGGAAACCGCTTCGCGCGCTCGCCGCTCATGAAGCCCGCCCTCCTGCGCGCACCCATTCGCGCGTCGCAGGCAGCATTTGCGTATGCGTGAGATCGAGCTGCAGCGGCGTGATCGATACGAAACCGTTTGCGACGGCGTGGAAATCGGTGCCTTCGCTCGCGTCCAGCGCCGCACCCGCGGCACCGATCCAGTAGACCGGTTCGCCGCGCGGGTCGGTCTGGCGAATCACCGGCTGGGACGGGTGACGCTTGCCGAGGCGCGTGACCTGCCAGCCTTTCAGTTCGTCGTACGGCAGATTCGGAATATTGACGTTCAGCAGCGGCTGACCGGGCAGCGGATGCGCGAGATAGTGTTCGACGATTTCCGCGGCGACGCGCGCCGCGTCCGCCAGATGCGCCCAGCCCTTCTCGGCCAGCGAAAACGCGATGGCCGGCACGCCGAACATGATGCCTTCGGTGGCGGCCGCAACTGTCCCTGAATAGAGCGTGTCTTCGCCCATGTTCTGGCCGTTGTTGATCCCGGACACGACGAGGTCGGGCCTCGCGTCGGCCATCCCCGTCAACGCGACGTGCACCGAATCGGTCGGCGTGCCGTTCACGTAGAAGAAACCCGTATTCGTCGCGCGCTGCACCGATAGCGGCCGCGACAGCGTGAGGGAATTCGATGCGCCGCTGCAGTTCTGCTCGGGCGCGATCACCGTGAGGTCGGCAAGCGGCTGCAGCGCGTCGCTGAGCGCGGCGAGACCGGGGGCGAGATAGCCGTCGTCGTTGCTGAGTAGGATTCGCATCCGGCGATTGTAACCGAGGAAAGATGGCGCGAGAGCGACAGTCAGGCGGCTGCGGACGGGCCTGCGTGCACGGTGCGCCGCCGCATTGCGCGGCGGCGTTCCGCAGACGCGAGACAACGTTTTGCCACCCGGCGTTTTCCGCCCCGAAGGGTGCCCGTCCGGAGAGGTTGCCCTGCCGGAGACCCGGCGCAAAGCGCCCGGCCTTGGGGCGCTCAGATCGCGCCGGCCTCGCGCAGCGCGGCGATCGCCTGTGCGTCGTAGCCGAGGCCGCGCAGCACCTCGTCCGTATGCTCGCCGAGTTCGGGCCCGAGCCAGCGCGTTTCGCCCGGCGTGTCGGACAGCTTCGGCGTGATGTTCGGCAGCGGAATGTCGGTGCCGTCGGCCAGCTTGAAACGCTGGATCATCTGCCGCGCGACGAACTGCGGATCGGTGAACATGTCTGCGGCGCTGTAGATGCGCCCGGCCGGCACGTCGGCCGCGTTGAGCACGACGAGCGCCTCGTCGATCGTGCGCGGCGCGAGCCACGCGGCGATCGCATCGTCGATCTCCTGCGTGCGCGGCACGCGTCCGTCGTTCCGTGCAAGCGCCGGATCGTCGGCGAGATCGTCGCGTTCGATCGCCTTCATCAGTCGCTTGAAGATCGGGTCGCTGTTGCCGCCGATCACGATGCTGCCGTCGCGGCACGCGTAGGTGTTCGACGGCACGATGCCCGGCAGCGACGCGCCGGTGCGCTCGCGCACCATCCCGTACACGCCGTACTCGGGCACCACGCTTTCCATCATGTTGAACACCGCTTCATACAGCGCAACGTCGACCACCTGCCCCGCGCCGCCGTTCACCTTGCGGTGGTGAAGTGCCATCAGCGCGCCGATCACGCCGTGCAGCGCGGCGATCGAGTCGCCGATCGAGATGCCGATGCGCGGCGGCGGCAGGTCCGGATAGCCGGTGATGTGGCGCAACCCGCCCATCGATTCGGCGATCGCGCCGAAGCCGGGCCGGTCGCGGTACGGGCCCGTCTGCCCGTAGCCGGACAGGCGCACCATCACGAGACCGGGGTTGTCGGCCGACAGCACGTCGTAGCCGAGCCCGAGCTTCTCGAGCAGGCCCGGGCGGAAGTTTTCGATCACGATGTCGGCCTCGCGCGCGAGCTGCCGCGCGATCGTCTTGCCGGCATCGGATTTCAGGTTGAGGGTGACCGATTTCTTGTTGCGTGCCTGGACCGACCACCACAACGACGTGCCGCCCTGCTCCGGATGCAGCTTGCGCCACTTGCGCAGCGGGTCGCCGCCGTTCGGATCCTCGATCTTGATCACTTCCGCGCCGAATTCAGCAAAGAGGCGCGACGCGAACGGCCCCGCGATCAGCGTCCCGAATTCGAGCACTTTGACGCCCGCGAGGGGGCCCTGGCTGGTGCTCATGTGTCTCCCTGACATGAGAAACGGCGCCGCCGGCCGGCGGCGCCCGGCTTACATCGTGCGGCGGTCGAGCATCGCGCGGGCGATCGTGCCCGCGTCGACGTATTCGAGCTCGCCGCCCACCGGCACGCCGCGCGCGAGGCGCGTGACCGCGAGCCCGCGCGCCTTCAGCGTCTGGCCGAGGTAGTGCGCGGTGGCTTCGCCCTCGTTCGTGAAGTTGGTCGCGAGCACGACCTCCTTGACGATCCCGTCGGACGCGCGCCGCACGAGGCGGTCGAAATGGATTTCCTTCGGGCCGATCCCGTCGAGCGGGCTCAGCCGCCCCATCAGCACGAAATACAGCCCGCGATACGTCATCGTCTGCTCGAGCATGATCTGGTCGGCCGGCGTCTCGACGACACACAGCAGCGTCGGATCACGCTCCTCGTCGCTGCACACCTCGCAGATCTGCGCTTCCGTGAACGTATTGCACTTCTCGCAGTGCTGCAGGTGCTCGGTCGCGAATAGCAGCGACCGGCCGAGCCGCTCCGCGCCCTCCCGATCGTGCTGCATCAGGTGGTACGCCATGCGCTGCGCGGATTTCGGCCCGACGCCGGGCAATACGCGCAACGCTTCGACGAGCGCGGACAGGGCGGACGGCTGTTTCATACGGCGGCTGAAAGCTGAACGGACGCTGCGCTCAGAACGGCAGCTTGAAGCCCGGGGGCAGCGGCAGGCCCGACGTCATGCCGCTCATCTTTTCCTGCGACGTCGCCTCGGCCTTGCGCACGGCATCGTTGAACGCGGCCGCGACCAGATCCTCGAGCATGTCCTTGTCGTCCGCGAGCAGGCTCGGGTCGATCGCCACGCGACGCACTTCGTTGCGGCAGGTCATCGTCACCTTGACGAGGCCGGCACCCGACTGCCCTTCGACTTCGATCTGCGCAAGCTGCTCCTGCATCTTCTTCATGTTTTCCTGCATTTGCTGCGCTTGCTTCATCAGTCCGGCGAGGTTGCCTTTCAACATGGGAATACTCCTTCTTGATCGTGTGAAAACCGGCACGCGGCGCGTGCCGGTCAATGTGTGCGGGCGTGATTGTGCCTGTCGCGGTGCGATTCGTTCAATGCAGCGTCGGGGGCGTGCCGTCCGGCGCCGAATCGGCGAGCGGCCGCACCGAGCCTTCGACGATACGCGCGCCGAAGTCACGCACGAGTTGCTGGACGAACGGATCGCCATGGATGTCCTGCTCGGCCTCGCGCTGGCGTGCCGCACGCGCGGCCGCATCCAGCGCCGCCGCGGTGCGCCGTGCGGGCCCGACCTCGACCGCGACCTCGACGGGCTTGCCGAGCGCGTCGGCCAGGGCGGCCTTCAGCTTCGCGACCTGAGCGGCGTCCGCATACTGCGGCACCGGCACGGACAGTTTCAACGTCGTCGCGTCGACGGCCGTCAGCTCGCTGTTGAACGCGAGCTGATATGCGACGCCCTTCAGCGGCAGCCGTGCGGCCAGCGCCGGCCATTCGCCGTCGAAACCGACCGGATCGAGCGCGATCGCGGGCGGCAGCGGGCGCGTGTCGACCGGTGCGGACGGACGGGCCTCCGCCTGCTTCGGCGCAATGCGCACGTCGTCGGGGCCGCTGTCGAACACAGGCACGAAGCCGTCGTCCGCCGCACCGCCGAACATCTCGTCGGCGCTGAGCGGCACGTACTCGTCCGGCGGAATGTCTTCCCACGGCGGCGGGGCCTGACGCGTGTCGGCCGGCTGCGGCGCGCGTGCCGCCGCGCGCGGCGTCGGCACCTGCACGGCAGGTCGCGATGCCGCCGGTTTCTCCGGGGCCGGCTGGGCCGGCGCCGGTTTCGACGCGCCGCCCGTCCGCGAGCGTTCGGACGACACGCGCATGCCGGCATTGCGCAGCACGTCGAGTGCGGCGGCCGCACCACCGCGGGCCGACGGGCGCGCGGCGGACTCGGCCGGCACTGCACGCGGCGCCGGTTCGTCGTTGCGCTTGGCGGCAGCAGGCAATTCGGGTTCGTTGCGCACCGCGGGCAACGCATCGCTCGTCGGCGCCGCTTGCGGTGCCGCGTTCGCTTCCGGCTGCGGCGCGACCGGCGCCGCGGCCGCTGCCGGCGTCGAAACAGGCTTCACGGCAGGCGGAGTCACGGCATCGTCAGACCGGGCCGGCGACGGACGCGCAGCAGGCGCGACAGGAGCGGCCGCTTGCGGGCGCGCTGCGTCCGCGGCGGCTGCCGGTACCGAAGACGGCTTGGGCGCCGCCGACGCGGCGGCAGCCACACGCGGCGACGCGGGCGCGGATACGGCACGCGGCACGGCCGGCTGACCGCCCGGCGCACTGCCGGCGCCGACGGCCGGCTCGAACGCGAGCATCCGCAGCAACGTCATCGTGAAGCCGGCGTATTCGTCCGGTGCAAGGCCGAGCTCGGCGCGCCCGACCGTCGCGATCTGATAAAACAGTTGAACCTGCTCGGGGCTCAGCGTCTCCGCGAAGCGGCGCAGGTCAGCCGCTTCCGGCCATTCGTCGAGGACCGAGCCCGGCGCGAACTGCGCCCATGCGATCCGATGCAGCAGGCTCGCAAGATCCTGCAGCGCGGTGGAAAAGGACAGGCTGCGCAGCGACATCTCGTCGGCGATCGCGAGAATCTCCGGGCCGTTGCCGGCCGCGAGCGCATCGAGCAGGCGCACCATGTAGGTCTGGTCGAGCGCGCCGAGCATGCCCGACACGGCCGATTCGGTCACTTCGTTCGCCGAATAGGCGATCGCCTGATCGGTCAGCGACAGCGCATCGCGCATGCTGCCCTGCGCGGCACGCGCGAGCAGGCGCAGCGCCTGCTGCTCGAACGAGATGCGCTCTTCGCCGAGGATTCGCTCAAGATGCGACACGATATGCCCGGCCGGCATCTGCTTCAGGTTGAACTGCAGGCAGCGCGACAGCACGGTGACGGGAATCTTCTGCGGATCGGTCGTCGCGAGGATGAACTTGACGTGCGGCGGCGGCTCCTCGAGGGTCTTCAGCATCGCGTTGAACGCGTGGTTCGTCAGCATGTGCACTTCGTCGATCATGTAGACCTTGAAGCGCGCATCGACGGGCGCGTACACCGCGCGCTCGAGCAGCGCGGCCATTTCGTCGACGCCGCGGTTGCTCGCCGCGTCCATTTCGACGTAATCGACGAAGCGGCCTTCGTCGATCTCGCGGCACGCGCGGCACACACCGCACGGCTGCGACGTGACGCCGGTTTCGCAGTTGAGCGCCTTCGCGAAGATCCGCGACAGCGTCGTCTTGCCGACGCCGCGGGTTCCGGTAAACAGATAGGCGTGATGGAGACGCCCGCCGTCGAGCGCGTGCGTGAGCGCCCTGACGACGTGCTCCTGGCCGACGAGCGAAGCGAAATCCTTCGGACGCCACTTGCGTGCGAGAACTTGATAGGTCATCGGGAAATTGTATCAGTAACGCTGCGTTGCGCCGACACGCGAAACGGTGCGGAAAACGGGCAACACGCAGGTAAAACGGAGAATGACGCAGAAATAAAAAACGCCCGACGAACGGGGCGAGAGGAAAGGTGACGAGCCCGACCCTCGGCACTGGCGGAAAACGATTGTGGCTGCTTCGTTCCCGACCTGACCAGGTTCACCGCCCCACCATGCGAGGAGGCCCGTCACGGCATATTCTATCACCGCTTCCTGCCGAATGCGACCGTTTGTTCGCAACAAAGCGAAAGATCGAGCAAACCGACGCGCGTACGGGCGCGCCACTCCAGCGCGGGCTTGCGAATATATATCGTGACGCTTCGTGACTCTTGTATTTTGCGCACCGGCCTCCACCTTCGGGACACAACGGTCGAACGGCGCGTCGTACCCCTACTCGCGTAGCGGCTACTATCGCTGCCCGCAGCAGATAGCAATTTAGGCTAATATGACGCCCGAACGACCCGCGAGCCGCGCCATGCAGCGCTTACGCCCTTCCTTCGGAGAGCGGAGTGACCTGCCGCAGCGGCCGGTAGCCAATAAGGCCGCCGGAGCGCCGCAACGCGCCGAGCAGGCAGTCCCCGAACCGTAAGAGGTATTGACCCAATGAGCGAACAGATCAAACACATCAGCGACGCATCGTTCGAACAGGACGTCGTCAAATCCGACAAGCCCGTGCTCGTCGACTTCTGGGCCGAATGGTGCGGCCCGTGCAAGATGATCGCCCCGATCCTCGACGAAGTCGCGAAGGATTACGGCGACAAGCTGCAGATCGCGAAGATCAACGTCGACGACAACCAGGCAACGCCCGCGAAGTTCGGCGTGCGCGGCATCCCGACGCTGATCCTGTTCAAGAACGGCGCGGCCGCCGCGCAGAAGGTCGGCGCGCTGTCGAAGTCGCAGCTCACCGCATTCCTGGACAGCCACCTGTAATACCGGCCGTTCCGCGGACGTGTTGTCAACCGACAACACGTCCGCCGTCAAGCCGCCGATCGGCCGCTCAGGCGCGAATCGGCGTATGCTAGAATCAAAAAACGTCTACAAGACGCATTAAGTCTCAGAGCGCTTCCGCTCGCCCTCCTCCCTTATTCCTTTTCGTCGCTTCTCCTCCCTGGCGGGTTCTCCGTATGCATTTATCCGAGCTCAAGTCTCTGCACGTGTCCGAACTGATCGAAATGGCCAATGGCCTGGAGATCGAAAACGCGAACCGCCTGCGCAAGCAGGAGCTGATGTTCGCCATTCTCAAAAAGCGCGCCAAGACGGGAGAGACGATCTTCGGCGACGGCACGCTCGAAGTGCTGCCGGACGGTTTCGGCTTCCTGCGCTCGCCGGAAATGTCGTACCTCGCGAGCACCGACGACATCTATATCAGCCCGTCGCAGATCCGCCGCTTCAACCTGCACACCGGCGACACCATCGAAGGTGAAGTCCGCACGCCGAAGGACGGCGAGCGCTACTTCGCGCTGGTGAAGGTCGACAAAGTCAACGGGCAGCCGCCCGAGGCCTCGAAACACAAGATCATGTTCGAGAACCTCACGCCGCTGCACCCGAACAAGCCGCTGTCGCTCGAACGCGAAATGCGCGGCGAAGAGAACGTCACGGGCCGCATCATCGACATGATCGCGCCGATCGGCAAGGGCCAGCGCGGCCTGCTCGTCGCGTCGCCGAAGTCGGGCAAGACCGTGATGCTCCAGCACATCGCACACGCGATCAAGCAGAACCATCCGGACGTCATCCTGTTCGTGCTGCTGATCGACGAGCGCCCCGAAGAAGTGACCGAAATGCAGCGCTCCGTCGCCGGCGAAGTGATCGCCTCGACGTTCGACGAACCGGCCACGCGTCACGTGCAGGTCGCCGAAATGGTGATCGAGAAGGCCAAGCGCCTCGTCGAAATGAAGCACGACGTCGTGATCCTGCTCGACTCGATCACGCGTCTCGCACGCGCATACAACACCGTGATCCCGGCGTCGGGCAAGGTGCTGACGGGCGGTGTCGACGCGAACGCGCTGCAGCGCCCGAAGCGCTTCTTCGGCGCGGCGCGCAACATCGAGGAAGGCGGCTCGCTGACGATCATCGGCACCGCGCTGATCGAAACCGGCAGCCGCATGGACGACGTGATCTACGAAGAATTCAAGGGCACCGGCAACATGGAAGTGCACCTCGAGCGTCGTCTCGCGGAAAAGCGCGTCTATCCGTCGATCAACCTGAACAAGTCGGGCACGCGCCGCGAAGAAATGCTGATCAAGCCCGAGATCCTTCAAAAGATCTGGGTGCTGCGCAAGTTCATCCACGACATGGACGAAGTCGAGGCGATGGAATTCCTGCTCGACAAGATCCGCCAGACGAAGAGCAACTCCGAGTTCTTCGACCTGATGCGTCGCGGCGGCTGATCGCCCCCGCCCCGCAACGAACGGCCGCCCGCGCGTTTCGCCCGGCGGCCGTTTTTTCATGCCAACCTGAACGTGAACGTACAGGTTGATCTATAATCGCGCCATTGCCCCGACCCAGGCCCCGCCATCCCGATGCCGAACGACACTTCCCCCTCGCTGCTGACCGTGAGCGACGCGGCGTCGCGGCTCGGCGTCACACCGCGCACACTGAAGTATTACGAAGAGCGCGGGCTCGTCACGCCGTCACGCAGCGGCGGCCGCTATCGCCTTTACGACGAAGCCGATCTCGAACGCTTCGCCCGCATCCTGCGGCTGCGCGCGCTCGGCTTTTCGCTACACGGCATCACCGAGATGCTCAAGCGCCCGCTGGAAGAAACGGGCGACGGCCGGCGCCGTTATTCGGACGCGTCGTTGCGCGACATCCGCTCGGGGCTCGCCGGGCAAATCGACACGCTCGATCAGCGGATCGCGGCCGTCCAGCACGAGTTGAAGGAAGCCGTCGCGCTGCGCAAGGAACTGCAGCACGACATCGACTACATCGAACGGCGCCTCGCCGGCGAAAACCCCGACACGCTGATCGCGCAGCGGCAAGCCGAAGCCGGCACGCGGCGCGCGCGCAAGGACCGGGAATGAACGTCGCGCCAGGTCGCCCGCCACTGTGGAGCCGCGCAAACCTGCGCGCGGACCTATTCCCGTGGGCGCTCGCGCTCGTCACCGGCATCGACTACTTCGACAACGCGGCCTTCTCGTTCTTCGCGAGCTATATCGCGGGTGGCATCAACGCATCGCCCGACGAACTCGTGTGGTCGTCGAGCGCGTATGCGGTCACGGCCGTGCTCGGCATCCTGCAGCAGCAATGGTGGGTCGATCGGCTCGGGCATCGCCGCTACGTCGCCGGCTGCATGCTGATGTTCTCGTTCGGCGCGATCGCGGCGGCGCTTGCCGACACGTCGCTCGAGCTCGCGTTCGCGCGCGGCTTCCAGGGCTACTTCATCGGCCCGATGATGGGTGCATGCCGGATCCTGATCCAGATCAGCTTCAAGCCGCAGGAGCGGCCGCCCGCCACGCGCGCGTTCCTGATCATGATCCTGCTCGGCAGCGCGCTTGCACCGATCGTCGGCGGGCTGCTCGTCGCGCATTCGACGTGGCGCGCGCTGTTCGCGTGCACCGCGCCCGCGGGCATCGCGTTCGCGATTCTCGCGCTCGTCACGCTGCCCGATTCGGGCAGGACGCCCGACGACGAACGCGGCTCCGGGCATTTCTGGCCGTACGTCGTGTTCGCGCTCGCGCAAGGCGCCCTGCAGATCGTGGTGCAGCAGGTGCACTACCAGCTCTACAGCGGCTCGCCGATGCTGATCCTGCTGACGATCGCGGGCCTCGGCGCGCTCGCGTGGTTCGCGTATCACCAGTGGAACCATCCGACGCCGCTCGTGCGACTGCATGCGTTTCGCGAGCGCACGTTCCAGGTCGGGCTGCTGCTGTACATGTTCTATTACTACGAGTCGACGGGCTTCAGCTACCTGACCTCCCGCCTGCTCGAAGGCGGGCTCGGCTATCCGGTCGAGAACGCCGGGCGCCTGGTCGGCACGATGTCGCTGATCTCGGCCACCGCGCTGTTCGCCTACCTGCGCCATGCGAAGCGCGTCACGCACAAGAAATGGTTCGTCGTGCCGGGGTTCGCGATCGCAATCGTCGCCGCGCTGTGGATGACGCGCATGACGCCCCAGGTCGGCGAGGCCGCGCTGATCGTCCCGTTGCTGCTGCGCGGGCTGTTGCTGCTGTTCATCGTGCTGCCGGTCGCGAACCTGACGTTCCGCATCTTCGCGATCGACGAATACACGCATGGCTACCGGCTGAAGAACATCGTGCGGCAACTGACGATCTCGTTCGCGACGTCGTCGGTGATCATCGTCGAGCAGCACCGGCTGGCGGTACATCAGACGCGGCTCGTGGAGCGCGCGAACGTGTTCGATCCGCTGTTCCAGCAAACGGTCGACGCTCTCACGCACACCTATGCGGCCGCCGGCCATGCACTGAGCGAGGCGCACGCCCTCGCGATCGCATCTGTCGCCCGGATGGTCGCGCAACAGGCGTCGTTTCTCGCGTCGCTCGACGGTTTCTATTTCCTCGCGGGCGTCGCGCTCGTCGGCGGCCTCTTCGCGGCATGGCAAAAAGAAATCGATTGAGTTAAAAGACAGGCTTTGGATTCTCCCGCGCTGCCTCCATGCTCTCGAAACTGACCCGCTGGTTCGACGACCGCCGCCGCGACCGCGCGCTGCGCAGCCATCCGATTCCCGATGCGCTGTGGCAGGACACCGTCGCACGCCTGCCGTTCCTCGACGCGCTGTCGCCCGGCGACCTGGGCCGGCTGCGCGAGCTGACGAGCCTGTTCATCGCGAAGAAATCGTTCTCGACCGCGCAGGGGCTCGAGCTGACCGACGAGATGATCGTCGCGATCGCCGCGCAGGCGTGCCTGCCCGTGCTGAACCTCGATCTGTCGCTGTACGACGGCTGGGTCGGCGTCGTCGTGTATCCGGGCGAATTCGTCATCCGCAAGACCGTGCAGGACGAGGACGGTGTCGTCCATGAAGTCGAGCAGGATGCGAGCGGCGAAGCGTGGGAAGGCGGCCCGGTGATCCTGTCGTGGGAAGACGCGCAGATGACGGACGGCCGCGACGCGTACAACGTCGTGATCCACGAGTTCGCGCACAAGATCGACATGGTCAACGGCGAGGCCGACGGGTATCCGCCCCTTTTTCGCCGCTGGCACGCGCCGCACCTCGACGCGCAGGCGTGGGCCGACGTGTTCGAGCATGCGTACGACCAGTTCTGCGCGCGCGTCGATGCGGTGCCGGATCGCGCGTGGGCGCGCTTCGAGCGCGACTCGCTGATCGATCCCTATGCGGCCGATCACCCGTCGGAGTTCTTCGCGGTGTGCAGCGAGGCGCTGTTCGTGCGACCGCGCGCGTTCGAGTCCGAATTTCCGGAACTCTACCGGCTGCTCGCCCGCTACTATCGGCAGGATCCGGCCCGGACGGGCGCCCTCGACGCGCGGTGAAAATTATTCGTCAACCGTCTGATTTTCTGGCATAATCGCCGTTTTTCGACCTTAGGCAAGTGGCTCGCGCCGGGCTTGACGTCGGCTGAATCGCGCAAATGCGTGCGGTCCGGCACGGCAAGCGGCGGGTTGGCTACCGCTCTCACCAAGGAACATCATGAAACCTGGCATTCACCCGGACTACCGCGAAGTCGTCTTCCAAGACATGTCGAACGGCTTCAAGTTCATCACGCGCTCGACGATCCAGACGCGTGAAACCATCGAACACGAAGGCAAGACCTACCCGCTCGCCAAGATCGAAGTGTCGTCGGAATCGCACTCGTTCTACACGGGTCAGCAAAAGATCATGGACACGGCAGGCCGTGTCGAGAAGTTCAAGAACAAGTTCGGCGCACGCGCCAGCGGCAAGGTCGCGAAGTAAGCTTCGCACCGATCCGGTGGTTGCAACGCACCGGTACCGCACGAAAGGGCAGCCCAGGCTGCCCTTTTTTGTCTCCGCTCGCCGGGAAAACACCGCTCGCAGGCGGGTGCCGGGGCAATCGTCCGACGCGCAACGGCCGGCGCGTCTACAATGCCGGATGCTCGAATCCGGCGCCGTCGGCGGGCGCATGACCGCGCCGGCCGCCCGCCCATAACAAATCGCTCATCTGCATGAAGCCAGTCGTTCGTCTCACCGCCTCCGCCACGCGCGCGCTGCCGCGCTGGCTGCTGCTCACGCTCTGCCTCGTCTACGCGGCGTTCGGCCTGTTCGGCCGCGACCCGTGGAAGAACGAGGACGCGGCGGGTTTCGGCGTGATGTGGACGATGGCCACCGGCGGCTGGCACGACTGGCTACTGCCGAATCTCGTCGGCAAGTTCATCACGACCGACGGGCCGCTCGGCTACTGGCTCGGCGCGCTGTCGATCCGCGCGCTGGCGCCGTGGGTCGACGCGAGCAACGCGTCGCGCGTGGACACGGGCGTGCTGTTCTGCGTCGCGTGCGCGTTCGTCTGGTACGCCGCGTACCTGCTCGGCCGGCGCGCCGAGGTCCAGCCGTTCAAGTACGCATTCGGCGGCGAGCCGGAGCCGCGCGACTACGGCCGCACGCTCGCCGACGGCGCGCTGCTGGTCCTCGTCGCGTGCTTCGGGCTCGCGGAGCGCGGCCACGAAACCACGCCGCAGCTCGCGCAGTTCGCGTGGATCGCGATGTTCGTGTACGGCATCGTGCGCGGCATCGATAAGCCGATGCAGGGTGCGCTGTGGTGGGGCATCGCAATCGGTCTCGTCGCGCTGTCCGGCAACCCGGTGCTCGTCGTCGCGCTGCTCGCCGGCACCGCCGCGCTGTGGCTCGTCACGCCGGAAATGCGCAACCTGCGCCTGCCGCTGATCGGCCTGCCGCTCGCGGCCGCGATCTTCACGCTGTGGCCGCTCGCCGCGTTCCACGCGGCACCCGACGACGCCGCGTGGTTCTTCAACCAGTGGATCCATGGCAGCCTGATGCGCTTCTCGGGGCCGCCGACCGCGGTGCTCGCCTACGCGGCGAAGAACCTGCCGCTGTTCACGTGGCCCGCGTGGCCGCTCGCGATCTGGGCCTGGTGGAGCTGGGCCGGCATGCGCCGCCGCGCGCACATCGCGATTCCGCTGTCGGTCGTGGTGCCGCTCGTCGCGCTCGTGATCCTGCAGAGCCAGCAGTCGAACCGCATGTACATGCTGCTGCTGCCGCCGCTCGCGGTGCTCGCCACCTTCGCGCTGCCGACGCTCAAGCGCGGCGCGATCAACGCATTCGACTGGTTCGCGGTGCTGAGCTTCACGATTCTCGGCACCTTCGTGTGGCTCGTATGGCTCGCGTCGCTCACCGGCTTCCCGCACCCGCTCGCGCGCAACCTCGCGCGCCTCGTGCCGGGCTACGAACCGCACTTCAAGATCCTGTCGTTCATCTGCGCGGTGATCGTCACCGTGTGCTGGTGCCTGCTCGCGCGCTGGCGCATCTCGCGCCAGCCGAAGGTGCTGTGGCGCAGCGTCGTGCTGTCGGGCGCGGGCACCACGCTGATGTGGGTGCTGCTGATGACGCTGTGGCTGCCGATCGTCAACTACGGCCGGACCTACAGCGACGTCGCGCAACAGATCGCGTCGCATCTGCCGAAAGACTATGAATGCATCTCGCCCGTGCGGCTCGGCGATGCGCAGATCGCGACCTTCGCATACTTCGGCGACATGCACTTCGAGTTCTCGGGCGACTGCGACGTGATCCTGCGCCAGGATCGCGCGGACTTCGGCGAGCCGAGCGCGATGTCGCAATACGTGTGGCGTCTCGTGTGGGAAGGCCGCCGCGTCGCCGACCGCGACGAACGCTTCCGCCTGTACGAGCGCATCGAGCGGCCGACGGCGCCCGTCAAGCGCCGCGGCGCGCGCCACCGGACGGTCGATTGACGATGTTCGCCGACATCCGCCGGATCGTCGGTCTCGCATGGCCGGTGCTCGTCGGCCAGCTCGCGATCATCGCGTTCGGCGTGATCGACACGGCAATGGTCGGCCGCTATTCGGCCATCGACCTGGCCGCACTCGGGCTCGGTTCGTCGATCTACGTGTCGGTCTACATCGGGATGACGGGCATCCTGTCCGCGCTGCAGCCGATCACCGGGCAACTGTACGGTGCGCGGCGCTACGCGGAAATCGGCGAAGAGGTCCGCCAGGCGCTGTGGCTCGCGCTGATGCTCGCGGTGCCCGGCTTCCTGCTGCTGCATTTTCCCGAACCGCTGCTGCACATCGCCCACGCGCCGCCCGCGCTGCACGACCGCACGGTCGATTACCTGCGGATCCTGTCGTACGGCCTGCCGGCGAGCCTCGTGTTCCGGATCTACAACGCGCTGACCAACGCAGCCGGCAAGCCGCGCCTCGCGATGATCCTGCAGGTCGGCGCGCTGCTGCTCAAGTTTCCGCTCAACGTGTGGTTCATCTTCGGCGGCCTCGGCGTGCCGGCCCTCGGCGGCCCCGGCTGCGGGCTCGCCAGCACGCTGATCAACTGGGCGCTCGCGCTGATCGGCTTCACGCTGCTCGCAAAGCTCGACGTGTTCTCGCCGCTGTCGATCTTCTCGCGCTTTTGCTGGCCCGTCTGGGCACGCCAGAAGGCGATCCTGAAGCTCGGCGTGCCGATGGGCCTGTCGTACCTGATCGAGGTCACGTCGTACACGTGCATGGCGCTCTTCATCGCGCAATTCGGCACGACGACGCTCGCCGGCCACCAGATCGCCGGCAACATCGGCGCGGTGCTGTACATGACGCCGCTGTCGATCGGCGTCGCGGCGTCGACGCTGGTGGCGCGCGCACTCGGTGCCGGCCGCCCGGACGAGGCACGCCTGCTCGGCCGGCACAGCGTGATGCTCGCGTGCGGGATCGCGGCCGCGTACGGCGTGCTCGTGTTCACGCTGCGTCCGCTGATCGTCGGCGGCTACACACCGAACCCGGCCGTGGCCGCCGCCGCGCTGCCGCTGGTCGCGATCGTCACCTGCTACCACTTCTTCGACGCGCTGCAGATCACGTCTGCCTTCGTGCTGCGCGCGTACAAGGTCGCGGTCGTGCCGACCGTGATCTATGCGGTCGCGCTGTGGGGCGTCGGGCTCGGCGGCGGCTACGTGCTCGGCTTCGACGTCGGCGGCATCGCACCGGCCTGGCTGACCGGCGCGCGCGGCTTCTGGTTCGCGAACACGATCAGCCTGATGCTCGCGGGCGCAGGCCTCGCGCTCTACCTGCGCCACGTCAGCCGCGCGCAACCGGCCGTCAGCGCATACAGCGCATGACGCACGGCGCGCGGCCTACGCGTCCTCCAGCACGTCGGCCGCGTGGTACGAGGACCGCACGAGCGGGCCTGCAACGACTTCCCTGAAACCGAGCGCCAACCCCTCGTCGCGCCACGCGGCGAACGCGTCGGGGCTCACGTAGCGGCGCACCGGCAGATGATGCGCGGACGGCGCGAGATACTGGCCGAGCGTCAGCACGTCGACCTCGTGCGCGCGCAGGTCGCGCAGCGTGTCCCGCACCTCGTCGTCGCGCTCGCCGAGCCCGAGCATCAAACCCGATTTCGTCACGAGCGTCGGCCGCGCGGCCTTCGCCTGCGCGAGCAGGTCGAGCGAACCGCGATATTCGGCGCCCGGCCGCGCCGCCCGATACAGCGACGGCACCGTTTCGACGTTGTGATTGAACACGTCCGGCCACGCCGACGACAACGCATCGAGCGCCCGCGCGACGCGGCCACGGAAGTCGGGCGTCAGCACCTCGACGCCGATGCCCGGCACGCTCGCGCGCACCGCCGCGATGCAGGCCGCAAAATGCGCGGCGCCGCCGTCGCGCAGGTCGTCGCGATCGACCGACGTGATCACGACGTAGCGCAGCCCGAGCGCCGCGACCGCGTCGGCGAGCCGCGCGGGCTCGTCGGGATCCAGCGGCTCGGGGCGGCCGTGCGCGACGTCGCAGAACGGGCAGCGCCGCGTGCACAGTCCGCCCATGATCATGAACGTCGCGGTGCGCTGCGCGAAGCATTCGCCGATGTTCGGGCACATCGCCTCCTCGCAGACGGAATGCAGCCGGTGATCGCGCAGCACGGCCGCCATGTCGGCGACCGCCCCGCTCATCATCGGCCGCGCCCGCAGCCACGGCGGCTTCGGCAGCGCCGCACCGGCCGCGGGCTCGACGCGCACCGGGATGCGCGCGAGCTTGTCGCGGCTCCTCGCGCCCGGCTGGCCGAGCGCGGTGAGGCTGGGTCGTTCGAGCGCGGCGGCCATCGTCAGTCTCCGAGAAACGCGACGATCAGGCGGTTCACGTCGGCAGCCGCCTCCATCTGCACCATGTGACCGCTGCCGGCGATCACCTCGGCCCGCACGCCGTCCGGCAAACCCTGCGCATGCTGCGCCGGAATCACCTGGTCGCGCTCGCCCCAGATCACGAGCGTGCGCGGCGCGAGCGCCCCGACGCGGTCGCGGAACACGCGCCGCTGGGACGCGCCGTCGAACGCGGCGTTCACGATCTTCTCCAGCGCGGCCTGCACGCCTTCGAGCCGCTTGTACTTGACGAGATCCTCGACCAGTTGCCGCGTGACGAGCGCGTTGTCGGCGAACAACGCGCCGAGGTGCGGCTTCAGCGTATTGCGGCTGTTGCCGGCGACGAAGCCGTCGATGTAGCCGCGGTTGATGTCGACGCCGAGCCCGGCGCTCGCGATCAGCGTCAGCGAGGCAACGCGTTGCGGCGCGCGCTCCGCCGCCGCCATCGCGACCGCGCCGCCCATCGAATGCCCGATCAGGTGCGCGCGATCGATGTGCTGCGCGTCGAGCAGCGCGAGCACCGCGTCGGCCAATTCGTCGAGACTGCCGGTGTCGACCGCCTTGCCCGACTCGCCGTGCCCGGGCAGGTCGAGCGCCCATACGGGCCGATGCGCGGCGAGCTCCGCGTGGTTGAACAGCCAGTTGTTGAGGTCGCCGCCGAAGCCGTGGATCAGCACCGCTGGCGTGCCCGAACCGTCGCCGAGTTTCAGGAACCGGATCGTACGTCCACCGATCTGCGCCTTCTCGGGTTGCGGGCCGGCCGCGACGTCGGCGGCCGCGGTCGGCACGAAGTCGCGCTGGAATTCGGCGATCGCCGCGTCGATATCGGCATCGCTGGCCTCGGCTGCAGCCACCACGCCGAGCAGCGCACCGACCGGCAGCGTCTCGCCTTCCTGCGCGACCTGACGGCGCAGCGTGCCGTCGAACGCGCATTCGACGCCCGACGAGATCTTGTCGGTCTCGACGTCGAGCACTTCGTCGCCCTTCGTCACGCGTTCGCCGATCGCCTTCAGCCAGCCGTTGACCTGCCCCTGCTCCATCGACAGCCCCCACTTGGGCATCGTGATCATGTGAATCGACATCGTGTCAGCTCCTCGTCTTGAGTACCGCCTGCGCGATCGCGTCGGCGGACGGGATGTAAAGGTCTTCCAGCACGCCGGCGAACGGCGCGGGCGTGTGCGGTGCGGTCACGAGCTCGATCGGTGCCTTGAGCGATCGGAACGCGCGCCGTGCGACGAGCGCGGCGATGTCGGTCGCGATCGAGCAGCGCGGGTTCGCTTCATCGACCACCACCACGCGTCCGGTGCGCTCCGCGCTTTCGAGGATCGTTTCCTCGTCGAGCGGCGACGTCGTGCGCAGGTCGATCACGTCGACCTGAATGCCGTCCTTCGCGAGCTTCGCGGCCGCGTCGGTCGCGAGATGCACCATGCGTCCGTAAGTGACGATCGTCGCGTCGTCGCCGTCGCGCACGACGTTCGCCTCGCCGAACGGAATCGCATAGGATTCCTCAGGCACATCGCCTTCGCGGGTGTAAAGCAGCTTGTGTTCGAGGAAGATCACGGGATCGTTGTCGCGGATCGACTGGATCAGCAGCCCCTTCGCGTCGTAAGGCGTCGACGGGCACACGACCTTCAGCCCCGGGATGTGTGTAAACAGCGACGTGAGCATCTGCGAATGCTGCGCGGCCGCGCGCAGGCCGGCGCCGTACATCGCGCGGATCACGACCGGCGTCACGGCCTTGCCGCCGAACATGTAGCGGAATTTCGCGGCCTGGTTGAAGATCTGGTCGAAGCACACGCCCATGAAATCGATGAACATCAGCTCCGCGACGGGCCGCATCCCGCACGCGGCCGCGCCGACCGCCGCGCCGATGTAGCCGCCTTCCGACAGCGGCGTATCGAGCACGCGGCCCGGAAACTTGTGGAACAGCCCCTTCGTCACGCCGAGCACGCCGCCCCATGCGTCGTCCTCGCCCGGCGCGCCCGCGCCGCCCGCGTTGTCCTCGCCCATCACGATCACGCTGTCGTCGCGCGCCATTTCCTGCGCGAGCGCCTCGTTGATCGCCTGCGAATAAGTGATCTTCCTTGCCATGTCCGTCTCCTGGAATATTGGGTTCGCCGTGCCGGCTTCGGGCCGGTGGCCGCTGTGTCACATCGCGCTCACGGGTACGACACGTACACGTCGGTCAGCAGGTCGGCCGCGTCGGGCAGCGGCGCGGCCTTCGCCTGCGCGACCGCGTCGTCGATCAACGCCTTCACCTGCGCATCGACCGCGCGCAGTTCGTCGATCGTCAGCGCCTCGGCACGCACGACGCGCGCTTCGAAATGCTTCAGGCAGTCCTTCTCGTCGCGCAGCTTCTGCACTTCGCCCGGCGCGCGATAGGTCTGCGCATCGCCTTCGAAGTGACCGAAATAGCGCGTGAACTTCACTTCGACGAGCGTCGGGCCGCCACCGTTGCGTGCCCGCGCGACGGCTTCGCCGAGCGCCTCGTGCACCGCGAAGAAATCGAAACCGTCGACGATCACGCCCGGCATCCCGAAGCCGTTCGCGCGATCGGCGATGTTGTCGGTCGCGACCGACCAGCTCGACGACGTCGCCTCCGCATAACCGTTGTTTTCGGCCACGAAGATCGCCGGCAGCCGCCACACCGACGCGAGGTTCATCGATTCGAAGATCACGCCCTGGTTCGACGCGCCGTCGCCGAAGAAGCACACGCCGACGCCGCCCGTCTTCTTGTGCTTGGCCGCGAGCGCCGCGCCGCACACGAGCGGGCCGCCCGCGCCGACGATCCCGTTCGCGCCGAGCATCCCCATCGACAGGTCGGCGATGTGCATCGAGCCGCCCTTGCCGTGGCAGACGCCCGTCTTCTTGCCGTAGATCTCGGCCATCATCCCGTGCACGTCGACGCCTTTCGCGATGCAGTGGCCGTGCCCGCGATGCGTGGTGGCGACATAGTCTTCAAGTCCGAGGTGCAGCATCGTGCCGACCGCGGAGGCCTCCTCGCCCGCGTACAGGTGAACGAAGCCGGGGATTTCGCCGGTCGCGAACTCGACATGCAGGCGTTCCTCGAATTCGCGGATCGTGCGCATCAGCCGGTAGGCGTCCAGCAGCGTGTCCCTGCTGAGCTGTGTCGAAACGGTCATGTGTGTCTCCTGGATAGGTCTGACTGCGAATGCCGCCGCGGCAACGCCCCGGCGACGGATTGCACGACGGCCCGGCCGTCGGTGAAACGTGAAGCCATCGTCAGTCGCGCCACGCGCCGGCATCGCGCAACAACTGCCGCGACGACGCGTAACGCAGCGTGCGGCCGACATCGACCGTCAGCGGCCCGCGCCAGTCGAGCGCGATCTCGTAGCGGTCGCCGCGCGCGACCTCGATCTCGCGCTCGCCATCGAACGCGAGCGTGCCGTGCTCGAACGGGATCGTCTGCCACGCACCCGGCTCGAGCCGTTCGCAACTGCGCATCACGACGCGATCGACGCGCCCGGGTGCGATCGGGGCGACGAGCGGCGTGCCGGCGGTCTTGCCGTCTACCGCGAAACGCATCGCGAGCCCGTGCGGCGCGCCGCGCTCGAGCGGTGCCCACGCGCCGCCGAGCGCGGACAGGCCGATGCCGTCCGGCTCCGCGAAAGTCAGATAAAGCGTGTCGATGTCGTCGGGCCCCGAGATCGCGCGCGCGCCGATGAAGCGCTGGCGGGCCGCGCACACGTCGACGAGCGCGATCTCCTCGCGCCCCGCGTTCGCCCCCGCCGCGCAGCGCACGACGAGCCGCTTGTTGCGCGCGAACGCGACCTCGGCCGGCACGGCGCCGGTCGCGGCGAGTCCTGCCGCGACGCCCGCGACGGTCGCCTCGCGATGTTCGGGAAACGCGTTGTTGGTGCCGGTGGACAGCGCGACCAGCGGCGTCGCGCCGCAATGCGCGGCGACCGCGCGATGAGTGCCGTCGCCGCCGAGCACGACGATCAGCGCGACTTCCATCCGGTGCATGTATGCGGCGCCGGCGTGCGTGTCGGCGACGGTATCGGAGATCGGCAGGTCGACGAATTCGACGTCGGGCCAGCGCTCGCGCGGTGCGACCGCGCGATGCGTGTCGAGCGCACGCATCAGCAGCGTCGCGATGCCCGTCTTGTCGCGCAAGGTCAGCACGCGCTCGACGCCCATCGCGCCGAGGCCGGCGAGCAGGCGCACGATCATGTTGGCCTTTTCCGCCGTCGGGAACACGGATGCATGCGTCGTCAGGCGGCGAATGTCGCGCCCCGATGCGGGGTTCGCGATCACGCCGACGGTCACGGGCGTCGTCACGGGCTTGTCTCCAGTGGACCGGCGCTCGCGCCGGCCCTGCATGTGTCGTCCGCCGTCATCGAGGGCAGCGGATCGTCGTCGCCGACGCGACCGCGCCGAGCTTGCCCGTGACATCTGCAAGCGGCGTGCCACCGTGCGTTCAACGACCACGGAACCCGCTTGCAGACTGGCGCGGCGGCCATGCCGGCCATCGCCTGCTGTTGCCGCGCCAGCCCGACGCCCCGCGAAACCGCCCATGCGTCTCACGCCGTCGATCGCCCCGCGCGCCGGTTTCGGCACCTTCATCCGGATGGCGCTTCGGCCCGCAAGCCACGCGTATCGCGGCACGGCGCGCAACGCCATGATGCGGGCCACCGTCGCACCCGGCATGCCCGCGCGTCTCAATCGCGCGAGACCGGCTGAGATGTCACTGAGACGAACGTCTCACGCCGCGCGCGTGCTGCGATGCAATGTGATCCGCGCAGGCGGATGTGCTACAAGAACATCGAATTCCCCGCCGTACGGAACCGGAGCCGACCATGCCCTATGCCGTCCCCCAGGCCCAGCACGCCGACCGTGTGCTCGGCGCGCTCGCCGGACGCCTGCCCGCGCCGGCCGATTCCGCGCGTCTCGTGTCGTCGTGGCAGCGCTCGCTCGAGCGCTACGCGCTCGACCCCGCGTCGTCGATCGGCCCGCGCGTGCTGACCGCGGCCGAGCTGCGCGAAGTGCGCGACAAGGAGGAAGCCTTCCTGCGCGCGTCGGGCCAGTGCCTGACGCGCCTGCACGACATGATTCGCGTCGCCGATTACTGCGTGATGCTGACCGACGCGCACGGCGTGACGATCGACTACCGGATCGACCGCGAACGCCGCAACGACTTCCGTCATGCGGGGCTGCACATCGGCTCGTGCTGGTCGGAAAGCGAGGAAGGCACCTGCGGGGTCGCGAGCGTGCTGACCGATCTCGCGCCGATCACCGTGCACAAGACCGACCACTTCCGCGCGGCGTTCACCACGCTCACCTGCAGCGCGGCCCCGATCTTCGCGCCGGGCGGCGAACTGATCGGCGTGCTCGACGCGTCGGCCGTCCAGTCGCCGGACGGCCGCGATAGCCAGCGGCTCGTATATCAGCTCGTGCGGCAGAGCGCGGCGCTGATCGAGGACGGCTATTTCGTGCACAGCACCGCGCAGCACTGGATATTGTTCGGGCATCCGAATCGTCATTACGTCGAGGCGCAGCCCGAATGGCTGATCGCGTTCGACGAGTGCGGCAACATCGTCGCCGCGAACCGGCAGGCGCGCGACGCGCTGCCGGCGCTGCGCGAACCGCGCCATATCGACGAGATCTTCGACGCAACCGAGATGCCGCTGCGCGACGCCGCGCGGCTCGACGCAATCGTCGCGCTGCGGCTGCGCGCGACCGGCGCCCCGCTCTATGCGCGGCTGCGCGCGCCGCTCCGGCGCACCGGCCGCGAAACCGGCACGGCGTCGCGCCGCCCCGGCACCGCGCAGCGCCACGTCGGCGCGCTGACGCCGTTCCTGCACAGCAGCGACGCGCGCGTCGCTCAACAGGCCGAACTCGCGCTGCGTGTCGCGAGCAAGCGGCTGCCGATTCTCGTGCTGGGCGAAACCGGTGCAGGAAAAGAAGTATTCGCCCGCGCGATCCACGATGCCGGTGCGCGACGCGCACGGCCGTTCGTCGCGGTCAACTGCGGCGCGCTGCCCGAGGCGCTGATCGAAAGCGAGCTGTTCGGCTATGCGGCCGGCGCGTTCACCGGTGCGCGCAAGCACGGCGCGCGCGGCAAGATCGCGCTCGCGGACGGCGGCACGCTATTCCTCGACGAAATCGGCGACATGCCGCTCACGCTGCAGACCCGCCTGTTGCGCGTGCTCGCCGACGGCGAGGTCGTGCCGCTCGGCAGCGATACGCCGGTGCGCGTCGATCTCGATGTGATCTGCGCGACGCACCGCGATCTCGCACGGATGGTGACCGACGGCACGTTCCGCGAGGATCTGTATTACCGGCTGAGCGGCGCGACGTTCGAACTGCCGCCGCTGCGCGAGCGCGCGGACGTGCGCGACGTGATCGCCGCGGTATTCGCCGAAGAAGCGCAGGCGACAGGCCACGTGCTCACGCTCGACGCGTCGCTCGCCGAGCAACTCGCCTCGTACCCGTGGCCGGGCAACGTGCGGCAACTGCGCAACGTGCTGCGCTATGCGTGCGCGGTATGCGACGCCGCACGCGTGACGCGGCGCGACCTGCCGGCCGATCTCGCCGCGCAGCTCGGCGCCGGTCCGGCCGGCGCGCTGCCGGACGACGAACGCGGCCGTATCGTCGCGGCGCTCACCGCGCATCGCTGGCGGCCCGACGCGGCCGCGCAGGCGCTCGGCATCTCGCGCGCGACGCTGTACCGGCGGATCGCGAAACACCGGATCGTCGCGCCGCACCGCCTCTGACGCACCGGCACGCGTCGCATCACGCGGCGTGCGCGACCGCTTCGGTCGTGCCGCCGTCCCGGCCAGCCGCTTCATCGCGCCGCGTGAACACCTCGTGCGCCGCGAACAACGCGTTGAGCGCAGCAGGAAACCCCGCGTAGACGGCCATCTGAATGAACACCTCGACGATCTCGTCGCGCGTGCAGCCGACGTTCAACGCGGCCTCGATATGCACCTTCAGCTGCGGCTGCGCGTTGCCGAGCGCGGCCAGCGCCGCGATCGTCGCGATTTCGCGCGACTTGAGGTCGAGCTGCGGCCGGCTGTAGACGTCGCCGAACGGAAATTCGATCACCATCCGGCCGAAATCCGGCGCGATCGACGCAAGCGAGGCGATCACGCGCTCGCCCGCTTCACCGTCGATTTCCTTCAACTTGTCCCAGCCCCGCGCATAGCGATCGTCAACGCGTTGTTCCATGGTGTCCGTCCTGTTCCAATAAAGAGTGAGAAGAGGTCGCCCGTCGTTCCGTCTCGCGTTCCTGCGTCTCGTAATACGCGATCTTGTCGCCGATCGCGTCGAGGCTCGCCTGCAGTTCCGCGATATGCGCGCACACCGCGTCGCGATGCTCGGTCAGCAACCGCCGCCGCGCACCGAACGTCGACTCGCCTTGCGCACGCAGCGCCGCGAACTGCTGCATCTGCGCGATCGGCATGCCGGTCGCCTTCAGGCGCATCACGAAGGCAAGCCAGTCAAGATCGGCCGGCGCATAGAGCCGGTGCCCGGCCGCCGTGCGCGAAATCGCGCGCAGCAGGCCGGCCTGCTCGTAATACCGCAGCGTATGCGTCGACACGCCGGTCAGTTCGGCGACTTGCCCGATCGTCAGCGGACCGGCGGCGGAAGGTGTGGATACGGTTTTCGACATGGCAGGATCAAGGTTAGGAGTTAGAGTTCACTCTAAGTCAAGCGTTATCGATCGGCCAAGTACAACGATCTGAAATCACCGCCGCGGACACCGTAAAGAATGGTCAAAACCACCGCACGGCGCGGCTTTCTGTCTTTACAGCGACGCAAGCCTTCAGCAAGATTCGGTCAGCCTGTCTCAAAAAGGGCACGCATTTGTCCTATGCTTAACGGCGACGCCCGGCGAAGTCTCGCCCCGCCGTCCGTTGCAACAGCCATTCATCCGTCAGAACCAGGGAGCCTTTGCCATGCTGAAAAAGCTGCTGATGCTGTTCGTCGCGCTATCGCTGTCGCTTGCCGCCGGTCTCGCCGCGGCCGTCGAAGTCAACTCGGCCGACCAGGCCGCGCTCGAATCGGTGAAGGGCCTCGGGCCCGTGAAGTCGAAGGCGATCATCGACGAGCGCACCAAGAACGGCCCGTTCAAGGACGCGGACGATCTCGCGAACCGCGTGAAGGGTCTCGGCACGAAGTCGGTCGGGCATCTCGAGGAAAACGGCCTGACGATCGGCGGCTCGTCGACGCCGCCGAAGGGCGTGAAGCTGTCGAAGCCGGCCGCGACGACGTCCGCAACCCCGTCGGCCACGACGTCGGCAGGCACGGCGCCGGCGCCGACGACCGCAGCGCCGGCGCCGACCCCGGCCGCCAGCGCGCCGGAAGCGGCGTCGAAGCCGGCCAAGAGCAAGCGTGCGTCGAAGAAGGAAAAGGCGGCCGCGGCCGCGGCGGCATCCGCCGATGCGGGAGCGAGCGCGAGCGCGCCGGCCGCAGCGTCGTCCACGAAGGCGACGAAGGGTTCGAAGAAGAAGAGCAAGAAGGACAAGGCAGCCTCCGCCGCCGCGGCGTCGGGCGCCTGATGTGCGCCGCGCGTGCGATCGCGTGCGCGCGGCATTCGATCAACGGGCGCCGTCGTTGCGGCGCCCTTTTCAGTGAAGGTGAAGAACCATGGGTCTCCTCGACATCGTTGGCGGTCTGATCGGCGGCCAGGCCGGCGGCAACTCGCAAAGCGCGCTCATCACGACCGCGCTCGAATTCATCAACAACCAGCCGGGCGGCCTGAACGGCCTGATCGAGAAGTTCAAGGCCGGCGGCGCCGGCGACATCATCGGCTCGTGGGTCGGCAACGGCGAAAACCAGCCGATCTCGGCCGACACGCTGCAGAACGTGCTCGGTTCCGACGTCGTCGGCTCGCTGGCGAGCAAGGTCGGCATCGATCCGTCCCAGGCATCGTCGATCCTCGCGCAGGTGCTGCCGCACGTCGTCAACGGCGCGACGCCGAACGGCGAAGTGCCGGCCGGCGGCCAGGTCGATACGTCGAACGTGCTCGGCACGCTCACGCAGCTCGCCGGCATGTTCGGCGGCAAGCAGGCCTGAGCCCGCACCGCGCCGGCTGACGGCCTCGACGGCGGTTTCGGCCGCACCATATGCAAACACCCCGCCTGAGCGGGGTGTTTGTTTTTGCACGCCCGGCGCGAACCGGGCGTGCGGCCGATCACCGGCGATCAGTGCACGACGCGGTCGAACACGAACTTGCCGTCGCTGACGTCGACCGGGATCACGTCCTTCGGACCGAAGCGGCCCGCGAGGATCAGCTTCGCGACCGGGTTCTCGATCTCCTGCTGGATCGCGCGCTTCAGCGGCCGCGCGCCGAACAGCGGATCGTAGCCGACCTTCCCGATCTGTTCGAGCGCCGCCGGCGACACGTCGAGCGCCATGTCGAGCTTCGCGAGCCGGTCGTGCAGGCGCGCGAGCTGGATCTTCGCGATCGATTCGATGTTGCTGCGATCGAGCGCGTGGAACACGACGACGTCGTCGATCCGGTTCAGGAACTCGGGGCGGAAGTGCTGCTTCACTTCGAGCCACACGGCGTCCTTGATCTCTTCCTGCGGTGCCCCCGTCATTGCCTGGATCACCTGCGAGCCAAGGTTCGACGTCATCACGATCACCGTGTTCTTGAAGTCGACCGTACGCCCCTGCCCGTCGGTCATGCGGCCGTCGTCGAGCACCTGCAGCAGCACGTTGAACACGTCCGGGTGCGCCTTCTCGATCTCGTCGAGCAGGATCACGCTGTACGGCTTGCGGCGCACGGCTTCCGTCAGGTAGCCGCCTTCCTCGTAGCCGACATAGCCCGGCGGCGCGCCGATCAGCCGCGCGACGCTGTGCTTCTCCATGAACTCGCTCATGTCGATGCGGATCAGGTGCTCTTCCGAATCGAACAGGAACGCCGCCAGCGCCTTGCACAGCTCGGTCTTGCCGACGCCCGTCGGGCCGAGGAACAGGAACGAGCCGTACGGGCGGTTCGGATCGGCGAGACCGGCGCGCGAACGACGGATCGCATCCGCGACCGCGCCGATCGCCTCGTGCTGGCCGACCACGCGTTCGTGCAGCTTTTCCTCGATGTGCAGCAGCTTCTCGCGTTCGCCCTGCATCATCCGCGACACCGGAATCCCGGTTGCGCGCGACACGACTTCCGCGATTTCTTCCGCGCCGACCTGCGTGCGCAGCAGACGCGGACGCGTCGGGTTGTGCTGCTCCTGCTCTTCGGCCTGCGTGACCTGCTTCAGTTGCGACTCGAGTTGCGGCAGCTTGCCGTACTGCAGCTCGGCGACCTTCTCCAGCTTGCCTTCACGCTGCAGACGCGCGATGTCGGCCCGCACCTTCTCGATCTCTTCCTTGAGCTGCGCGCTGCCCTGCACCGCGGCCTTCTCGGCGGTCCAGATCTCTTCCAGGTCCGCATATTCGCGGCCGAGGCGATCGATCTCTTCCTCGATCAGTTGCAGGCGCTTCTGCGACGCCTCGTCCTGCTCCTTCTTCACGGCCTCACGTTCGATCTTCAACTGGATCAGACGGCGATCGAGCTTGTCCATCTCTTCGGGCTTCGAATCGATTTCCATCTTGATCTTCGACGCAGCCTCGTCGATCAGGTCGATCGCCTTGTCCGGCAGGAAACGATCGGTGATGTAACGGTGCGACAGCTCGGCCGCGGCGACGATCGCCGGGTCGGTGATGTCGACGCCGTGGTGCAGTTCGTACTTCTCCTGCAGCCCGCGCAGGATCGCGATCGTCGCCTCGACGCTCGGCTCGTCGACGAGCACCTTCTGGAAGCGGCGCTCAAGCGCGGCGTCCTTCTCGATGTACTTGCGGTATTCGTCGAGCGTGGTCGCGCCGATGCAGTGCAGCTCGCCGCGCGACAACGCCGGCTTCAGCATGTTGCCTGCGTCCATCGCGCCTTCGGCCTTGCCGGCACCGACCATCGTATGGATCTCGTCGATGAACACGATCGTCTGGCCTTCGTCCTTGGCGATGTCGTTGAGCACGGCCTTCAGGCGCTCCTCGAACTCGCCGCGATACTTCGCGCCGGCGAGCAGCGCGGCCATGTCGAGCGACAGCACGCGCTTGCCCTTCAGCGTCTCGGGCACTTCGCCGTTGACGATACGCTGCGCGAGCCCTTCGACGATCGCGGTCTTGCCGACGCCCGGCTCGCCGATCAGCACCGGGTTGTTCTTGGTCCGGCGCTGCAGGATCTGGATAGAACGGCGGATTTCGTCGTCACGGCCGATCACCGGATCGAGCTTGCCGGCGCGGGCGCGCTCGGTCAGGTCGACCGTGTATTTCTTCAGCGCCTCGCGCTGGCTTTCCGCGTCCTGGCTGTGCACCTGCGAGCCGCCGCGCACCGCGGCGATCGCGGCTTCGAGCGCCTTGCGCGTGAGGCCATGCTGACGGGCGAGCTTGCCGGCGTCGCCCTTGTCGTCGGACACGGCGAGCAGGAACATCTCGCTCGCGATGAACGTGTCGTTGAGTTTCTGCGCTTCCTTGTCGGCCTGGTTCAGCAGCCCGGCCAGCTCGCGGCCGATCTGGATGTCGCCGCCCGTGCCCGTGACTTGCGGCAGGCGCGAAATGGCTTCGTTCAGCGCGCCTTGCAGCGCCTGCACGTGAACGCCCGCGCGCGACATCAGCGAGCGGGCGGAGCCGTCCTGCTGCGCGACCAGCGCCGCCAGCACGTGAACGGGTTCGATGTATTGATTGTCGCGGCCTGCCGCGAGGCTTTGGGCGTCCGCGAGTGCTTCCTGGAACTTGGTGGTGAGCTTGTCGATTCTCATTTGGCGAGACCTCCAATTTTCGATTAACACCAAGATGTGGATGGTTATACGGGTTTCAAGCGAAATTCGAGTTGATTCAGCGCAAAAATCGCCGGCTGGCGATGCGGCGGCCTGCGGGCCGGCCGCCGCCCGGATGGCGGCGATGGTGCCGGCGCGTCAGCCGACCTTCGACGGCGACGCGGCGGATGCCGGCGCGTCATCCCCGGACGGCTCGGCACGCACCAGCGCGACCGGACGAATGCCCAGCAGCGCCATGAGCGGCGACGCGGGCACGGTCAGTTCGCCGAGCGTGTGACGGTCGAGTTCGGCGAAGAATGCGTCGCGCGCGGCCGCCAGCACGCCCTTCAGGCGGCACTGCGGCTCGATCACGCAACCGCGCGACTCGTCGCCGTCGGGCGCAAAGCAGCCGACCAGCGCGAAATCGTTCTCGGTCGCGCGCACCACCTGGCCGACCGTCAGCTTCAGCGAATCGGGAAACAGCCGCAGCCCGCCGTTGCGGCCGCGGACGGTATCGACCCAGCCGAGCTCGCCGAGCTGCTGCACGACCTTCATCAGATGGTTCTTCGAGATGCCGTAGGCGTCCGAGATCTCCTGGATCGTCGCGAGCCCCTCGCCGCGCACGGCCAGGTACAGCATGACGCGCAGCGAATAGTCGGTGTAGTCGGTGAGTCTCATGAGCGAATACGAAAAATGATCGATCGCGCCCCAATCAAGCGGGCCGGATCAATCGGAACGCGCACCGGGACGGTTCTCGAGGCCGCTTGACGGCGCCGGGTTGCCGGGACGGCCGGCGCGCAATAAGATGCATGGCACCTACGCATTTTTCAGGCATCGGTGGACGCTATTTTGCGTGAAAATTCTGTCGGCGTCCTGCGCGTTGCCCACGCTGCCGTTCCGCCGACACGACGCTGACGCCCTGATTTCCCGGCCCTTTTTGCCATGACCGCTCTGCCCGCCTCGCCCGAAACCGCCCCGGCCCGCCCTCGCGACGCCGAACCGACCGAAGACAACATCCGCGACCTCGTGTACGCGTTCTACGAGCGCGTGCGCGCCGATCCGCTGCTCGGCCCCGTGTTCGACGCGAAGCTGGACGGCCGCTGGGACGATCATCTGCCGAAGATGGTGAGCTTCTGGTCGAGCCTTGTGCTCGGCACCAAGGGCTATCGCGGCA
This sequence comes from Burkholderia sp. RF2-non_BP3, assembly GCF_001522185.1. Taxonomy (NCBI): domain Bacteria; kingdom Pseudomonadati; phylum Pseudomonadota; class Betaproteobacteria; order Burkholderiales; family Burkholderiaceae; genus Burkholderia; species Burkholderia sp. RF2-non_BP3. Next base: position 66,058 of record NZ_LOSU01000011.1, read on the forward strand.
ACGTGCAGCAGGCGCACCAGCCACTCGACGGGATCGAGCCCGCGCATTTCAGCCGCTGGCTGTCGCTGTTCCTGAAGACCGTCGAGGGACGCTACACGCCGCCCGCGGCCATCCGCTTCATGGAGCCCGCGCTGCGCATCGCGCAGAGCCTGCAGTTGAGCCGCTTCGGCTGGGATTATCAGATTCCGCCCGAGCAGCAGGCGCTGCTCGACGCGATCGCGCCACGCCGTCGCGGCACGGGCAACGATCCGCATGCGCTGCCGTCACGCGTCCGCGGCGAGCCGTTTCCGACGAAGATCATCGGGCGCGGAACCGATCCGGACGCTTGACACGACGATTCGCAGCGCCGGAGCGCTCGAGTGCCTGCGGCACGTCGCCGCACGACACGAACGCCGCGCTCAACGCGGCGTGTTGCCCGATTCGACGCCCCAGCGCGCGAGCGCCGCATCGTCGGTGCTGCGGGCGTCGACCCAGCGCTCGCCGTCCGGCGTCGTTTCCTTTTTCCAGAACGGCGCCTCGGTCTTCAGGTAGTCCATCACGAACTCGCACGACGCGAACGCGTCGCCGCGATGCGATGCGACCGTCGCGACCATCACGATCTGGTCGAGCGGCAGCAGCCGGCCGACGCGATGCACGATCGCGACGTCGATCCCGGGCCATCGCCGGGCGGCCTCGGCGGCGATCTTCTCGAGCGCCTTCTCGGTCATCCCCGGATAGTGCTCGAGTTCCATCGCGGCGACCGAATCGCCTTCGTTCAGGTCGCGCACGGTGCCGACGAAGCAGGCGACCGCGCCGATCTTCGGGTTGCGCGCGCGCAGCGCCGCCACCTCGGCGTTCAGGTCGAAATCGTTAGTCTGTACTCGTACCGTAGCCATCGTCTGCCTCTGTCGACCAGAGTTAGCGCTTCAGCGCTTTACTCTGGTCCCATGCAAAGCTCAACCGCCCGTCACGGGCGGAAAAAACGCGACCTCGCAACCGTCGGTGAGCCGCGTATCGGGGTCGGTCATCTCGTGATTGCATGCCATGCGCAACGCGCGCCCTTCGGCGAGCGTCTCGGCCCACGCGCCGCCGCGCAGGCGCAGCCACGCGCGCACGTCGCCGACGGTCGTCACGCCGTCCGGCACGTCAGCCTGTTCGTCGGACACGCCCAGCGCCTCGCGCACGCTTGCAAAGAATTTCAGTTGAATCTTCATGGGTCAGGAAGCCGTCGCGTTACGACAGCAGTTCGGAAAACGGAATGAAACGCACGGTCTCGCCCGCGCTGATCGCGTGCTGCGGCGGATTGTCGATCAGGCCGTCGCCCCAGACCGTCGACGTCAGCACCGCCGAGCTCTGGTTCGGGAACAGGTCGAGGCCGCCGGCCGCGTTGACGCGCGCGCGCAGGAATTCGTTGCGCCGGTCGCCCTTGCTTTGCGAGAAGTCCGCGCGCAGCGACAGCGCACGCGGCGCGACGTCGCGCACACCGGACAGACGCAGCAGGAACGGCCGCACGAACAGCAGGAACGTGACGAAGCTCGACACGGGATTGCCCGGCAGCCCGATGAAATGCGCGTCGGGACGCGCGTCGCCGCGGCGCACCGCGCCGAACGCGAGCGGCTTGCCAGGCTTCATCGCGATCTGCCACAGCGCGAGCCGCCCCTCGGCCTCGACGGCAGGCTTCACGTGATCCTCGTCGCCGACCGATACGCCGCCGCTCGTCAGGATCACGTCGTGATCGCGCGCGGCCTCGCGCAGCGTGTCGCGGGTCGCGGCGAGCGAGTCGGGCACGATCCCGAAGTCGGTCACGTGGCAGCCGAGCCGCTCAAGCAGCCCGCGCAGCGTGAAGCGGTTCGAATTGTAGATCGCGCCGGGTTTCAGCGGCTCGCCCGGCATCGTCAGTTCGTCGCCGGTGAAGAACACCGCGACGCGAATCCGCCGCGCGACCGACAGCTGCGCACAGCCGACCGACGCGGCCAGCCCGAGCGCCTGCGGGGTAAGCCGCGTCCCGGCCGGCAGGATCACCGAGCCCTGGCGGATGTCCGCGCCCTGCGCGGTGATCCACTCACCGGCCTTCGGCGTGTGGAGAATTTCGACCGCATCGCCGTCGGCCGACGTCTGCTCCTGCATCACGACGGCATCGGCGCCGGGCGGCACCGTCGCGCCGGTGAAGATCCGCGCGGCCGTGCCCGCCGCGAGCGGCGCGGCCGGGTGGCCGGCCGGGATCCGCTGCGACACCGGCAGGCGCCGCTCGCCGTGCAGCAGGTCAGCGACGCGCACCGCATAGCCGTCCATCGCGCTCGTATGCATCGGCGGCACGTCGAGCGGCGAGCTCACGTCGGCCGCCAGCACACGGCCGAGACCGTCGAGCGTGGCGACGGTTTCGGCGCCGGGCAGCGGCTTCGCGGCTTCGAGCAGCGCAGCGAGCGCTTCGGCGGTCGACAGCATCGGCGCGCGCGGCGCCGCGGGATTCGGGTTCGACATCGATGGAATCGGGGATCGTTGGAATCAATACGTCATTGTAGCGACGCCATCGCGCCCACGTGCGATATGCCGGACATGCGGCAACTGTGATCGGCGCGAACGCGCTGCCCCGGCACTCGTTTCGCGCGCCATCCGGCAACGCGCCCGCGCGCGGCCGCCACCAAGCGAAACGGCCGGAACCCCGATCCGTGCGACGAATCGGTATTCCGGCCGTCCTGAGCCGCGGGGCTTGCGACCCCGCGGCCCGGCGCTGCCCCGGCTGCTACGTTATGCGCCCGTATGCGCGGCGATGAAGTCCTTCACCTGCTGCGCATCGGCCTTTACGACCTCGAAACGCTGCGGCAGCGCCTCGAGCCCGTCGAATGCGGCCGGCCGCTCGGCTTCGCGATCGAGCGCCTCGCGGATCGTCTCGCCGAACTTGATCGGCTGGGCCGTCTCGAGCACGATCATCGGCACGCCCGCGTCGAGGTGCTCGCGCGCGACCTTCACGCCGTCGGCCGTGTGCGTATCGATCATCGTGTCGTAGCGCGAGAACACGTCGCGGATCGTCGCGATGCGGTCCGCGTGGCTGCTGCGACCCGACACGAAGCCGAACTCGGCGACGCGCGCGAAGTCGCCGCTCGCCGCGAGATCGAAACCGCCCTTCTCCTCGACGTCGCGGAACAGCTGCATCACGCGTGCCGGATCGCGGCCAAGCAGGTCGAACACGAAGCGCTCGAAGTTCGACGCCTTCGAGATGTCCATGCTCGGGCTGCTCGTGTGATACGTGTTTTCCGCGCTGCGCACGCGATATGCGCCGGTGCGGAAGAACTCGTCGAGCACGTCGTTCTCGTTGGTCGCGACCACGAGCTTCGCGATCGGCAGGCCCATCATCCGCGCGATGTGACCCGCGCAGACGTTGCCGAAGTTGCCCGACGGCACCGTGAACGACACGCGCTCGTCGTTGGACGTCGTCGCCGCGAAATAGCCCTTGAAGTAGTACACGACCTGCGCGACGACGCGCGCCCAGTTGATCGAGTTGACGGTGCCGATCTTCTGCTGCGCCTTGAACGCGTGATCGTTCGACACGGCCTTCACGATGTCCTGGCAGTCGTCGAACACGCCTTCGACCGCGAGGTTGAAGATGTTCGGATCCTGCAGGCTGAACATCTGGGCGGTCTGGAACGCGCTCATCTTCTTGTGCGGCGACAGCATGAACACGCGCACGCCGGCCTTGCCGCGCATCGCGTATTCGGCCGCACTGCCCGTGTCGCCCGACGTCGCGCCGAGGATGTTCAGCGCTTCGCCGTGCTTCGCGAGCGTGTACTCGAACAGGTTGCCGAGCAGCTGCATCGCCATGTCCTTGAACGCGAGCGTCGGGCCGTTCGACAGTTCGAGCAGCGAGACCGGCGCGCCGTTCTCGGTTCCGAGCGTCTTCAGCGGCGTGATGTCGGACGCGTTCTCGCTGTGGCGCGTGTTGCTGTACACGGCGGCCGTATACGTGCGGCGCGTGATCGCGCGCAGGTCGTCGGCCGGCACGTCGTCGCAGAACTTCGACAGGATCTCGAACGCGAGATCCGCGTACGGCAGCGTGCGCCAGCGGGCCAGTTCGTCGGCCGACACCTTCGGGTACTCGGCCGGCAGGTACAGCCCGCCGTCCTTCGCGAGACCGCCGAGCAGGATGTCGGAGAACGTGTGGCGCTCGCCGATGCCGGCGCCGCGCGTGGAGATGTAGTTCATGTCGTTCCTGGTCCTCAGTTCAGCGCTTCCATGCGCAGCTTCGTCACCTTCGAGACCACCGTCGCGAGGCCTTCGATCTGCGCGATCGCCGCGTTCACGTGCTTCTCAAGCGTCTCGTGCGTGATCAGGATGATGTCGGTTTCGCCGTTCGCGTCGTCGACCTGCTCCGACTCCTTCTGCAGCAGCGCGTCGATCGAGATGCCCGTCGCGGCGAGGATGCGCGTGATGTCCGCGAGCACGCCCGTCTGGTCGGCCACGCGCAGGCGCAGGTAGTAGCCGCTCGTCACTTCCTCGATCGGCAGGATCGGCGTGTTCGACAGGCTGTCCGGCTGGAACGCGAGATGCGGGACGCGATGCTCGGGGTCGGCCGTGTGCAGGCGCGTGACGTCGACGAGATCCGCGACGACCGCCGACGCGGTCGGTTCCGCGCCCGCGCCCTTGCCGTAATACAGCGTCGTGCCGACCGCGTCGCCGTGCACGACGACCGCGTTCATCGCACCCTCGACGTTCGCGAGCAGGCGCTTCTCGGGAATCAGCGTCGGATGCACGCGCAGCTCGATGCCGTTTTCGGCGCGGCGCGTGATGCCGAGCAGCTTGATCCGGTAGCCGAGCTCTTCCGCGTAGCGGATGTCGGTCGCGTCGAGCTTGCTGATGCCTTCGACGTACGCGCGGTCGAACTGGACCGGCACGCCGAACGCGATCGCGCTCATGATGGTCGCCTTGTGCGCGGCGTCGACGCCTTCGATGTCGAAGGTCGGATCGGCTTCCGCGTAACCGAGCTCCTGCGCAGCCTTCAGCGCGGTCGCGAAGTCGAGGCCGCGGTCGCGCATTTCCGACAGGATGTAGTTCGTCGTGCCGTTGATGATGCCGGCGATGTACTGGATGCGGTTCGCGGTCAGGCCTTCGCGCAGCGCCTTGATGATCGGAATGCCGCCGGCGACGGCCGCCTCGAACGCGACCATCACGCCCTTTTCGCGCGCGGCCTCGAAGATCTCGGTGCCGTGCACCGCGAGCAGCGCCTTGTTCGCCGTCACGACGTGCTTGCCGTTCGCGATCGCGCGCAGCACGAGCTCGCGCGCGATGCCCGTGCCGCCGATCATCTCGGCGATGATCGAAATCGACGGATCGTCGACGACCGCGTTGAAATCGTCGGTGATCTGCGCGGCGCCGGCGTTACCGCCGAGCGCGGCCTGCGCCTTGGCCGGGTTGCGCACCGCAATGCGCGCGACCTCGATGCCGCGCCCCGCGCGTCGCTTGATTTCTTCCTGGTTGCGGTGCAGCACCGTGAAGGTGCCGCTGCCGACGGTGCCGAAGCCCAACAGGCCAACTTTGATCGGTTCCATGCTGCGTGTGATCGATGAGTAAGAATGAATGAATGCCGGGGACCTTGTCCGCTCAGACCGAATGGCGCTTGCGGTAGCCGTCGAGGAAGCGCGCGATCCGGTTGATCGAATCGGTCAGGTCGTCGAGGTTCGGCAGGAAGACCACGCGGAAATGATCCGGCGCCGCCCAGTTGAAGCCCGTCCCCTGCACGAGCAGCACGCGTTCCTCGAGCAACAGGTCGAGGATGAACTGCTGGTCGTTCTGGATCGGATAAAGCTTCGGATCGAGGCGCGGGAACATGTACAGCGCGGCCTGCGGCTTCACGCAGGTCACGCCCGGAATCGACGTGAGCATGTCGTACGCCAGCTCGCGCTGCTTGTACAGGCGCCCGCTCGGCACGATCAGCTCCTTGATGCTCTGGTAGCCGCCGAGCGCGGTCTGGATCGCGAACTGCCCGGGCACGTTCGCGCACAGGCGCATCGACGACAGGATCCCGAGCCCTTCCAGATAATCCTTCGCGCGCCGGCGGTTGTCGCCGCCGAGGCCCGACACGGCCATCCAGCCCGCGCGATAGCCGCACGAGCGATAGCTCTTCGACAGGCTGTTGAACGTGACGGTGATCACGTCTTCCGACAGCGAGCCCAGCGCCGTGTGCTCGAGCCCGTCGTAGACGATCTTGTCGTAGACCTCGTCGGCGAACACGATCAGCCCGTGCTGGCGCGCGATCTCGAGCAGATCGCGCAGCAATTCGTCGGAATAAAGCGCGCCGGTCGGGTTGTTCGGGTTGATCACGACGATCGCCTTGGTGTTCGGCGTGATCTTGCTGCGGATGTCGTCGAGGTCGGGCATCCACGCGTTCTGCTCGTCGCACACGTAATGCACGGGCGTGCCGCCCGACAGGCTCACGGCGGCCGTCCACAGCGGGTAGTCGGGCGCCGGCAGCAGCACTTCGTCGCCGTCGTTCAGGAGCGCCTGGGTCGCCATCACGATCAGCTCGGACGCGCCGTTGCCGATGTAGATGTCGTCGAGGCCGACGCCGACGACACCCTTTTGCTGCGTGTAGTGCATCACGGCCTTGCGGGCCGAGAACACGCCCTTCGAATCCGAATAGCCTGACGACGCCGGCAGGTTGCGGATCATGTCCTGGATGATTTCGTCCGGCGCGTCGAAACCGAACGGCGCGAGGTTGCCGATGTTCAGCTTGATGATGCGGTGGCCTTCTTCCTCGAGGCGCTTCGCGTGCTCGAGCACCGGGCCACGGATGTCGTAGCAGACGTTGAGCAGCTTGTTCGACTTCTGAATCGGTTTCACGACGACACGGTTCCTGGGTTGGCCTTGCGGCCGGGGGACGGGATCAAAACTGGAGAGCGGCCGGTCTGTGCGCGCTGTCTAGACTGGGGAAAATGCGGGCGGTCGGACGCGGCTTGTGGCGACGCACGATGCAAGTGGCGCCCGGGGGCGACCAAAAAGTTATAATTTAGCGGATTTTGGCCGACTTTCGCAATGCACCATGGCCGCTCCGGGCCCGCGCCGTCAGGCGTCCCGCGCGCGGCGGTCGCGAAACCGGCCGCCCGGGCCCGTGCGGCCCTTGCCAGACACTCCCTCCACGGAACCGCGGAATACCGATTTGAAACTGCACCAGGACACGAGCGGCGCGCTCAATACCGTCACCGGCTACGGCCCCGATTATGTCGACGTCAACCTCCAACGCCACGAAGGAAGCGTCATCGTGCTGCCCGGCGCACCGGTGCGGGACTGGCCCGTGTCGTCGTTCGACGCGCTCGCGCCCGAGCATTTCGCGATGCTGCTCGACCCGGCGCCCGAGCTCGTGATCTTCGGCAGCGGCGCGCGGCTGCGCTTCCCGCACCCGCGCCTCGTGGCCGCGCTCACGGCCCAGCGGATCGGCGTCGAGACGATGGATTTCCAGGCCGCCTGCCGCACCTACAACATCCTGATGGCCGAGGGCCGCAAGGTCGCCGCCGCGCTCTTAATTGAACGTTAATCACTGTTGCGGTAAAACTCGGGCCGGCACACCGGGTCGATCCCCGGATCGTCGTCCGGGTCGATGACCGGCAAGCCGACCGCCCCGGCGCAACCCGCCGGCGGCTCTCACAACAACCAACAGGCTGAAAATCCATGAACGATACGCCGTCGAGGCTACCGCTCAACCGCATCACGCTCGTCCTCCTGCTCGTCGCGCTCGCGATCGTCTGGTTCGCGCCGCTCGGGCTGCGCCACCTGATCCCGAGCGACGAAGGCCGCTACGCGGAAATGGCGCGGGAAATGTTCGTCACCGGCGACTGGATCACGCCGCGCTACAACGGCTACAAGTACTTCGAGAAGCCGCCGCTGCAAACTTGGCTGAACGCGCTGACGTTCGCGTGGTTCGGCATCGGCGAATGGCAGGCGCGCCTCTACACGGGCCTCGCCAGCTTCGCCGGCGTGCTGCTGGTCGGCTTCACGGGCGCGCGCCTGTTCAACCCGCTGTCCGGCTTCCTCGCGGCCGTGGTGCTCGCGTGCTCGCCGTACTGGAACCTGATGGGCCACTTCAACGCGCTCGACATGGGGCTCGCGTTCTGGATGACGCTGTCGCTCTGCTCGCTGCTGCTCGCGCAGCGGCCCGGGCTGCAGGCGGGCGCGGCGCGCGGCTGGATGTGGGCGTGCTGGGCCGCGATGGCGTTCGCCGTGCTGTCCAAGGGCCTCGTCGGTCTGATCCTGCCCGGCGCCGTGCTGGTGCTCTATACGCTGATCGCCCGCGACTGGGCACTGTGGAAGCGGCTGTATCTGGTCAGCGGCCTCGTGATCTTCTTCGCGATCGTCACGCCGTGGTTCGTGCTCGTCCAGCAGCGCAACCCCGAGTTCTTCAACTTCTTCTTCATCGTCCAGCAGTTCCGCCGGTATCTGACCCCGGAACAGAACCGCCCGGGCCCGCTCTACTATTTCGTGCCGGTGCTGCTGGTCGGCTTCCTGCCGTGGCTGTCGGTCGCGTGGCAGAGCTTCCGCCATGCACTGCGCATGCCGCGTCAGCCGAACGGCTTCTCCCCGATGCTCGTGCTGCTGATCTGGAGCGCGTTCATCTTCCTGTTCTTCAGCGCATCGCATTCGAAGCTGATTTCGTACGTGCTGCCGGTCGCGCCCGCGCTCGCGCTGATGATCGGCGCGTACCTGCCGCTGATGAGCGCCGACCGGTTCCGCCGTCACCTGCTCGGCTACCTCGTGTTCTTCGTCGTCGCGGCGTTCGGGATCATCTTCCTCGCGTATCAGGGCGACGCCCGCACGCCGAATGCGCTGTACCGCGCGTTCCAGCTATGGCTGTACGCCGGCCTCGCGGTCGCGGGCGCGCTGACGCTGGCGGCCGCCTGGCTGAACCGTCGCGTGGGCGTCGCGGCCGCGATCACCGCGTTCGGCGCCGCGTGGCTCGCGCTCGGCACGATCGGCGGCACCGGTCACGACGAGTTCGGGCGCTACAGCTCGGGCGCGCTGCTCGCGCCCGCCGTGCGCGCCGAACTGGCGAAGCTGCCGCCCGACACGCCGTTCTACTCGATCGAGATGCTCGATCACACGTTCCCGTTCTATATGGGCCACACGACGATCATGGTCCAGCGCCAGGACGAACTCGCATTCGGGATCTCGGTCGAGCCGAACAAGTGGATCCCGACCGTCGACCAATGGATCGAACGCTGGAAGCAGGAAACCCATGCGCTCGCGATCATGCCGCCCGGCCAGTACGACACGCTGGTCAAGCAAGGCGTGCCGATGCGCGTGATCGCGCGCGACAACCGCCGCGTGATCGTCGAGAAACCGCAATCGTAAGGACGCCCGCCGCATGAATCCCGTTTCGTTCGTCTGCATCATCACCGGCGTGATGCTCAACGCCTGTGCGCAACTCCTGCTGAAAGCCGGCGTCAACGCCGTTGGACACTTCGAATTCAGCCGTGCGAACATCATCCCGGTCGGCCTGAAGATCGCGACCCAGCTGCCGATCATCGGCGGCCTCGGCTGCTACGTGCTGAGCGTGGTCGTCTGGATTCTCGGGCTGTCGCGGGTCGACGTGTCGATCGCGTACCCGATGCTGTCGCTCGGCTACGTGGTCAACGCGTTTGCCGCCTGGTACCTGTTCGGCGAGGTGCTGTCGGTCCAGCGGCTCGTCGGCATCGGCATCATCCTGATCGGCGTGCTCGTGCTCGCGCGCAGTTGAGCGTGCCGGGCCGGCGGCATTAAGCGTCCGCCTACAAAAAATCACGGTACGAATCCGGCAACCGGTGTTTAATGCCGGTTTCGGGCCGGATCGCCCGACCCCTTTATTACCAGCCATTACAGGCCACAAGCGTTCATGAGCCAGACTACCGCTCCGTTCCTGCCGTTCACCCGCCCCGAGATCGACGAGGAAACCATCCAGGGTGTCGTCGAAGTGCTGCGCTCGGGCTGGATCACCACCGGCCCGCAAAGCCAGAAATTCGAGGCAGCGCTGTCCGAGTACTGCGGCGGCCGTCCGGTCCGCGTGTTCAATTCGGGCACCTGCACGCTCGAGATCGGCCTGCGCATCGCGGGCGTCGGCCCCGGCGACGAGGTGATCACGACGCCGGCGTCGTGGGTGTCGACCAGCAACGTGATCCTCGAGACGGGCGCGACGCCCGTATTCGCCGACATCGATCCCGTCACGCGCAACATCGACCTCGACAAGCTCGAGCAGGCGATCACGCCGCGCACGAAGGCGATCATCCCGGTCTACCTGGCCGGCCTGCCGGTCGACATGGACCGCCTGTACGCAATCGCGCGCGCACACAACCTGCGCGTGATCGAGGACGCCGCGCAGGCGCTCGGCTCGACCTGGAAAGGCAAGCGCATCGGCGCGATCGGCGACATCGTGTCGTTCAGCTTCCACGCGAACAAGAACCTGACGACGATCGAAGGCGGCGCGCTCGTGCTGAACAACGAGGACGAGGCGACGCTCGCGCAGAAGTACCGCCTGCAGGGCATCACGCGCACCGGCTTCGACGGGATGGACTGCGACGTGCTCGGCGGCAAGTACAACCTGACCGACGTCGCCGCGCGCGTCGGCCTCGGCCAGCTGCCGCATCTCGAGCGCTTCACCGCGCAGCGCCGCGCTCTCGTGCGCGCGTACTTCGCCGCGCTCGACGGCGGCCCGGCCGTGAAGCTCGGGCTCGGCCTGCCCGTCGCCGATTTCGAGAACAGCAACTGGCACATGTTCCAGGTCACGCTGCCGCTCGACCGTCTGTCGATCTCGCGCGCCGATTTCATGGCGCAGATGAAGGAACGCGGGATCGGCACGGGCGTCCACTACCCGGCCATCCATCTTTTCACGCTGTATCGTGCACGCGGCTTCAAGGAGGGCATGTTCCCCCACGCCGAACGATACGGCGCATCGACCGTCACGCTGCCGCTCTTCACCCAGATGACGGAAGACGACGTGCGTCGCGTGGCCGACGCCGTCAACCAGATTTGCGAACAATACGGAAAATAAGCGTACATGAATCACCTTGAAGCACGCGCCGGGCATCCGGGCGCCGCGAACCCGGAGGTATCGGTCATCATCCCCGTGTACAACGAGGAAGAGGGCCTGGCCGCGCTGTTCGCGCGCCTGTACCCGGCACTCGACGCACTCGGCACGTCGTACGAAGTGATCCTGATCAACGACGGCAGCCGCGACCGCTCGGCCGCGATGCTGGCGGACCAGTTCCACGTGCGCCCCGACACGACGCGCGTCGTGCTGCTCAACGGCAACTACGGCCAGCACATGGCGATCCTCGCCGGCTTCGCGCAGTCGCGCGGCGACATCGTCATCACGCTCGACGCCGACCTGCAGAACCCGCCCGAGGAAATCGGCAAGCTGATCGCGAAGATGCGCGAGGGCTACGACTACGTCGGCTCGATCCGCAAGCAGCGTCAGGACAGCCTGTGGCGGCGCAAGGCATCGCAGATGATGAACCGGCTGCGCGAGCGCATCACGCGGATCAAGATGACCGACCAGGGCTGCATGCTGCGCGCGTACAGCCGCCGCATCATCGACACGATCAACGTGTGCGGCGAAGTCAACACGTTCATCCCCGCGCTGGCCTATACGTTCGCGCAGAACCCGACCGAAATCGAGGTCGCGCACGAAGAACGCTTCGCGGGCGAGTCGAAATACTCGCTGTACAGCCTGATCCGGCTGAACTTCGACCTCGTGACGGGCTTCTCGGTCGTGCCGCTGCAGTGGCTGTCGTTCATCGGCGTGATCCTGTCGCTCGGCTCCGCCGCGCTGTTCGTGCTGCTGCTCGTGCGCCGTTTCATCGTCGGCGCGGAAGTGCAAGGCGTGTTCACGCTGTTCGCGATCACGTTCTTCCTGCTCGGCGTAATCATCTTCGCGCTCGGCCTGCTCGGCGAATACGTCGGCCGCATCTACCAGCAGGTGCGTGCACGGCCGCGCTACCTGATCCAGGCCGTGCTCGAACAGCATGACGGCATGCCGGCGGTGCCGGCCGGCACGAATCGCACGGGGGTGTCGCAATGAAGCCGCGCGCCGTCGTCTTCGCGTATCACAACGTTGGCGTGCGGTGCCTGCAGGTGTTGCTGGCACGCGGTGTCGACGTCGCGCTCGTCGTCACGCACGAGGACAATCCGAACGAGAACATCTGGTTCGGCAGCGTCGCATCCGTCGCCGCCGAGCACGGGATCCCGGTCGTCACGCCGGCCGACCCCGCCGATCCGGCACTGCGCCGCGCGGTGGCCGACGCGCAGCCGGACTTCATCTTCTCGTTCTACTACCGCCACATGCTGCCGGTGGACCTGCTCGCGATCGCGCCGCGCGGCGCGTACAACATGCACGGTTCGCTGCTGCCGAAATACCGGGGTCGGGTACCGACCAACTGGGCCGTGCTGAACGGCGAAACGGAAACCGGCGCGACGCTGCACGAGATGGCCGCGAAGCCCGACGCCGGCGCGATCATCGGCCAGACCGCAGTGCCGATCCTGCCGGACGACACGGCCACGCAGGTGTTCGACAAGGTGACGGTGGCCGCCGAGCAGACGCTCTGGCGCGTGCTGCCCGCGCTGCTCGCGGGCGATGCGCCGCATCTGCCGAACGATCTCTCGAACGGCAGCTACTACGGCGGACGCAAGCCGGAGGACGGCCGCGTCGACTGGTCGAAGCCGGCCGCGCAGGTCTACAACCTGGTTCGCGCGGTCGCGCCCCCGTATCCGGGCGCGTTCACCGACGTCGGCGGCACGCGGTTCGTGATCGCCCGCGCGCGCCTCGCGGCGCCCGGCAGCGCGCTCGCCGCGGCCGCGGCGGATTTGCCGCCCGGCCTGCACGTAAGCGATAATGCGCTATTCGGCGTCTGCGGCGACAGCCGCGCCCTATCCATTCTCGAGCTGTGGCAGCAGCGCGACGGCAGCGAAACCGTCGTGACGCCCGCGGAATTCGCGCAGTTCATTCATTCTTCCCGTCATTCATGAAAGCAAAAAAAGTCCTGATCCTGGGTGTGAACGGCTTCATCGGCCATCACCTGTCGAAGCGCATTCTTGAAACCACCGATTGGGAAGTGTTCGGCATGGACATGCAGACCGATCGGCTGGGCGACCTCGTCAACCACGAGCGGATGCACTTCTTCGAAGGCGACATCACGATCAACAAGGAGTGGGTCGAGTATCACGTGAAGAAGTGCGACGTGATCCTGCCGCTCGTGGCGATCGCGACGCCCGCGACCTACGTCCAGCAGCCGCTGCGCGTGTTCGAGCTCGACTTCGAGGCGAACCTGCCGATCGTGCGGTCGGCCGTCAAGTACGGCAAGCACCTCGTGTTCCCGTCGACCTCCGAGGTCTACGGCATGTGCTCGGACGAGCAGTTCGACCCGGATGCATCGGCACTCACCTACGGCCCGATCAACAAGCCGCGCTGGATCTACGCGTGCTCGAAGCAGCTGATGGACCGCGTGATCTGGGGCTACGGGATGGAGGGCCTGAACTTCACGCTGTTCCGTCCGTTCAACTGGATCGGCCCGGGCCTCGACTCGATCTACACGCCGAAGGAAGGCAGCTCGCGCGTCGTCACGCAGTTCCTCGGCCACATCGTGCGCGGCGAGAACATCAGCCTCGTGGACGGCGGCTCGCAGAAGCGCGCGTTCACCGATATCGACGACGGCATCAGCGCGCTGATGAAGATCATCGAGAACAAGAACGGCGTCGCGTCGGGCAAGATCTACAACATCGGGAATCCGAAGAACAACTTCTCGGTTCGCGAGCTCGCGCACAAGATGCTCGAACTGGCCGCCGAATACCCGGAATACGCCGGCTCCGCGAAGCAGGTTCAGCTCGTCGAAACGACGTCGGGCGCCTACTACGGCAACGGCTACCAGGACGTGCAGAACCGCGTGCCGAAGATCGACAACACGATGCAGGAGCTCGCATGGGCGCCGCAATCGACGTTCGACGACGCGCTGCGCAAGATCTTCGAAGCGTATCGCGGCCATGTCGCCGACGCGCGCGCGCTGGTCGAGCAGCAGAACTGACGGGACGCTCGCTTGGCTCGTATCGTCCTCAAGATCGACGTCGACACGCTGCGCGGCACGCGCGAAGGCGTGCCGAACCTCGCGCGCATCTTCGACCGCTTCAGTGCGCGCGCGACCTTCCTCTTCAGCCTCGGGCCCGATCACACGGGCTGGGCGCTGCGGCGCGTGTTCCGCCCCGGCTTCCTGAAGAAGGTGTCGCGCACGTCGGTGGTCGAGCATTACGGCGTGAAGCAGCTGATGTACGGCGTGCTGCTGCCGGGCCCCGACATCGGCCGCCGCGCGATCGCGGACATGCGCGCGATCCACGAGGCCGGCTTCGAATGCGGGATCCACACGTGGGATCACGTGTACTGGCAGGACAACGTGCGCGTGCGCGATCGCGACTGGACCGCGCGTGAAATGCAGAAGAGCCACGCGCGCTTCGTCGACGTCTTCGGCGCGCCGCCCGTCACGCACGGCGCGGCCGGCTGGCAGATGAACGACGCGGCGTTCGAGCAGATCGACGCATGGGGGATGCGCTACGCATCCGACGGTCGCGGCCATTCGCCGTACCTGCCCGTGGTCGGCGGCCGCACGCTGTCGCACGTGCAGATGCCGACCACGCTGCCGACGCTCGACGAAGTGCTCGGCATCGACGGCATCGACACGCACAACGTCGCCGCGCATATCCTGAAGTTCACGGAGACCAATCCGCACGACCAGGTGTTCACGCTGCATGCGGAACTGGAAGGCCAGAAGCTCGCGCCGGTGTTCGAGCAGCTGCTCGCCGGGTGGCGCGCGCAGGGCCATACGTTTGCGACGATGGGCGATTACCACGCGACGCTGGACCGCGACTCGCTGCCATCGTACCCTGTCACGTGGGGCGAGATTCCCGGCCGCTCCGGCGAACTGATCGTCCAGCCCGACTGAGTTCGCGCGCGCCGGCGCCGCCGGCCCCGCCCTTGCGGCGTGCCGCCGCAACGTCCCGCCGTACCGCGCCGCCCGAGCGGCGCCTTTCCATAACAACAGGAGAAACACGTGTCCGTCGAAGTTGACCGTCAAGTTCCCGATTTCACCGCACCGGCTACGGGCGGCGACATTTCGCTGTCCGACCTGAAGGGCAAGAAGCTCGTCCTGTATTTCTATCCGAAGGACAACACGCCGGGCTGCACGACCGAAGGCCTGCAGTTCCGCGATCTCTATCCGAAGTTCAAGAAGGCCGGCGCCGAAGTCATCGGCGTGTCGCGCGACAGCCTGCGCTCGCATGACAACTTCAAGGCAAAGCTCGAACTGCCGTTCCCGCTGATCTCCGATGCCGACGAAGCGCTGTGCGCGCTGTTCGATGTCATCAAGATGAAGAAAATGTATGGCAAGGAAGTGCGCGGAATCGAGCGCTCGACGTTCCTGATCGACGCCGACGGCGTGCTTCGCCAGGCATGGCGCGGCATCAAGGTGCCCGGTCACGTGGACGACGTGCTAAGTGCTGTACAAGCGCTTTGAGCCGCGTTATATTGGGCCGCAATGAATGCCAGTTCGCCCCATATTTCTCGTAGCTGCACCGGTGCCCGTTGCGATGCTTTCCGGCACCTGACGCGCATTACGACGGTATCAGCCGAGCCGCATGTCCCTGTCGACGGGGCAGCGGCTTTTTTTATGGACTGCGCGCCGGCCCTCGGTCCGGCCCTCACCCCGTCAAGGAGCTGATCGACACTTAGGCGAACCGGCTAGACGATATTCCTGTGCGCCACCGCGCGCAAACTGCATGCGTGTACGTCACGCAGGATGCGATCAGCGGCGCACTTCATGCGACACGATTCCTCCCGAGGGACACCATGCCTTTGCCTACCCCCCCCAGCAAGCTCGGCAGCCTGCTGCCGCCCGACGAATACAAGGCGAAAGCGCGGCCCGCGAAAGCCGCGAAGAAATCCGCCGAAGGGGACGCATCCACAGCCGGTGACTATGGCCCGGCCAGCGTGGCCCAACCGATGACCGAAGCCGCGAACACGGCCGCGCCGCTGCGCGCCGTCGCGTCGTCGGCGCAAGAAGCCGCGAGCACACCGGCACGCGGCCGCAAGACCAAACAGACCGCGGCGCTGCTGCAGCCGATGCAGGCGCCGGTCGAAGCTGCGCCCATCGCGCCGGTCGAGGCACGCCACGACAAGCCCGCCGCCGGGAAACCGGCCGCGGCGCCCGCACGCGATGCCGGCGCCGCGACGAAGTCGCGCAGCCGCAAGCCGGCCGAGGCCGAACTGCAGAAACTGTTCGTGCTCGACACCAACGTGCTGATGCACGACCCGAGCAGCCTCTTCCGCTTCGAGGAACACGACGTCTATCTGCCGATGATGACGCTCGAAGAACTCGACAACCACAAGAAGGGGATGTCGGAAGTCGCGCGCAACGCGCGCCAGGTGAGCCGCACGCTCGACGCGCTGGTCGCCGACGCGGGCCCGATCACGAACGGCATTCCGCTGTCGCGCCTCGGCAGCCGCGAGGCGCTCGGCCGCCTGCACTTCCAGACGACGCTCACCAACATTCCGCCCGTCGAAGGCCTGCCGGAAGGCAAGGCCGACAACCAGATCCTGGGCGTCGTACGCGCGCTGCAGCGCGACCGGCCGGACCGTCAGGTCGTGCTGGTGTCGAAAGACATCAACATGCGGATCAAGGCGCACGCGCTCGGCCTGCCCGCGGAAGACTACTTCAACGATCAGGTACTCGAGGACAAGGACCTCCTCTATACCGGCGTGCGCGAACTGCCGCAGGACTTCTGGACCCGGCACGCGAAGGGCATGGAGAGCTGGCAGGACACGAAGACGGGCACCACGTACTACCGCGTGACGGGCCCGCTCGTCGCGTCGATGCTCGTCAACGAGTTCGTCTATCTCGAGCCGCAGAACGGCGAACCGACGTTCCATGCGATCGTCCGCGAGCTGAACGGGAAGACGGCGCTGCTGCAGACGCTGCGTGACTACAGCCACCACAAGAACAACGTGTGGGGCATCACCGCGCGCAACCGCGAGCAGAACTTCGCGCTGAACCTGCTGATGAACCCCGAGATCGACTTCGTCACGCTGCTCGGCCAGGCCGGCACCGGCAAGACGCTCGTCGCGCTCGCGGCCGGCCTCGCGCAGGTGCTCGACGACAAACGCTACAACGAGATCATCGTGACGCGCGCGACCGTGCCCGTCGGCGAGGACATCGGTTTCCTGCCCGGTACCGAGGAAGAGAAGATGCAGCCGTGGATGGGCGCATTCGACGACAACCTCGAAGTGCTGCAGAAAACCGACGACGCAGCCGGCGAATGGGGTCGCGCGGCGACGCAGGAGCTGATCCGTTCGCGCCTGAAAGTGAAGAGCATGAACTTCATGCGCGGCCGCACGTTCGTCGACAAGTACCTCATCATCGACGAAGCGCAGAACCTCACGCCGAAACAGATGAAGACGCTCGTCACGCGCGCGGGCCCCGGCACGAAGATCGTTTGCCTCGGCAACATCGCGCAGATCGACACGCCTTACCTGACCGAAGGCAGTTCGGGCCTGACCTACGTCGTCGACCGCTTCAAGGGTTGGGGCCACAGCGGCCACGTCACGCTCGCGCGCGGCGAACGCTCGCGGCTCGCCGACTACGCGTCGGACATCCTGTAACGCGCGACCGGCCGACCGCCGGCCGTCGACGCCATGCGGCGCTCCGTTTCCGGAGCGCCGTTTTTATTTTTGGGGTCGGAAACGTTGGTCACGCTTCGTTACGCAACAGCCTCACTTACGCGCGAAACTTCAAGTAAATTCTCAGGAATGGTTGCCTAAGCCCCGCCGGAACGTCTACCATCGGGTCTGTCTGTTGTCATACGATTCGCGAGCGTCGTGCGCTCGTCCGCCTTGTCATGCTTCGAATCTGGGTTCCCGTCGCCGTCGTTTCACTGCTCGCAGCCTGCTCCAGCGTGCCGCCGCAGTCGGGTTCGCGCACCTCCGGCATGAAGATCACGACGCCGCGCGCGTTCCCGGCGCCCGCCAATTTCCCGAAATTCGTCGATCACAGCGTCGGTCAGGAAGAGATCTCGATCCAGGCGATGAGCCTCGTCGGCGTGCCGTATCGCTGGGGCGGCAACACGCCGACGAGCGGCTTCGACTGCAGCGGGCTCGTGCGCTACGTGATCGGCCGAGCGGCCGACGTGAACCTGCCGCGCACGACCGCCGACATGAGCAGCCGCGGCGTGTCGATCGACCCCGACCAGGTCGCGCCGGGCGACCTGATCTTCTTCAATACGACCGGCCGCCCGCACTCGCACGTCGGTATCTACGTCGGCAAGCTGCGCTTCGTCAACGCGCCGTCGACCGGCGGCACCGTGCGGCTCGACTACCTGACGAACCCGTACTGGGCCAAGCGCTTCGACGGCATTCGCCGCGTCGCGCCGCCGCGCGGCACGCCGGCGCCGTTCGATGCGCCGACCTACGAGGCACGGCGCGATGCGCCGACGGCCGCACCGGCCCCGGTCGTCTCAGCCGCCGCGGCGCGGCAGCCGACCTACGCTTCGTCACAAGCCGGCGCGACACCGTCGCCGGCTCCGGTCATCCAGGCGGCACCGGTCGTATCGACCGCAGCTGTCGCCCCGGCAGCCGCCACGGCCGCCGATCCGTACGAACCTCCGTCGCCACGCGTGCCGGCAGCCCAGCAGCAGGCGGCATCCGCGAATGGCGACATGACCGCGATAGCGGCGACCACGGCCCCGACGGAGACCGGCACGCAGATTCCGACGATGGCACTGACGGCCGCCCAGGCTGCCGCGTTCGACGCGGAGCCCCCGCCCGCCGCCGCCGCGACGTCGCCGCGCGGCATCGAGCCCGTGCAGGTGCTGCGTGCGTCGACGCAATCCGCACCGCTCGGCCCGCGCACCGGCACCGCGGACGATCCGATCGCCCGCTTCGCGAACGGCAGTTACTGACCGGCCCCATCCCGGCGGCAACCCCGCCATTCCCGGCCCATCCGCGCCTTTCCCGATCTCCAAAGAAAAATGCGCCGCAACCTTTCGGTGTGCGGCGCATGTCGCGTCGTCAGGGAGCGTCGGAATCAGAAGATCTGATGCCCGACCCACCATCCGCCCGCAGCGATCAGCGCGGACGCCGGAATCGTCAGCACCCAGGCCCACACGATATTACCGGCAACGCCCCAGCGCACGGCCGACAGCTTCTGGGTCGCGCCGACGCCGACGATCGCACCGGTGATCGTGTGCGTGGTCGACACCGGAATGCCGAGGAACGACGCGATGAACAGCGTGATCGCCCCGCCGCTTTCGGCACAGAAACCGCCGACCGGCTTGAGCTTCGTGATCTTCTGACCCATCGTGCGAACGATGCGCCAGCCGCCGAACAGCGTGCCGAGACCCATCGACAGGTAGCACGCGCCGATCACCCACGCGGGCGGCGCGTCGGACGTCGCCGACGCATAGCCCGACGCGATCAGCAGCATCCAGATGATGCCGATCGTCTTCTGCGCGTCGTTGCCGCCGTGGCCCAGGCTGTACAGACCGGCCGACAGCAGCTGGAGCCGGCGGAAGCGCCGGTCGACCTTGCTGGGAGCGGTACGGAAATACAGCCACGACACGCCGAGCATGAACAGCGAACCGAGGATGAAGCCGAGCAGCGGCGAGATGAAGATGAACGCGACGGTCTTCATCAGGCCGTCGATGTTCAGCGAGCTCCAGCCGGACTTCGCGAGCGCGGAGCCGACGAGGCCGCCGATCAGCGCATGCGACGAGCTCGACGGAATCCCGTAATACCACGTGATCACGTTCCAGCCGATCGCACCGACCAGCGCGCCGAACACGACATAGTGGTCGACGATCTCGGGATCGATCGTGCCTTTACCGACCGTCTGCGCGACCTTCAGGTGGAAGATGAAATACGCGATGACGTTGAACGCGGCCGCGAACACCACGGCCTGCTGGGGTTTCAGCACCCCGGTCGACACGACGGTGGCGATCGAGTTCGCCGCGTCGTGAAAGCCGTTCATGAAGTCGAATACGAGCGCGACGAGCACGAGCGTCGCGACCATCCATAGGGCGAGTTGTATCGAATGCATCGTGATCCGCTCAGGCGTTTTCCAGCACGATGCCTTCGATGATGTTCGCGACGTCCTCGCACTTGTCGGTGATCTCCTCGAGCAGTTCGTAGATCGCCTTCAGCTTGATGAGCGTCTTCACGTCGTCTTCCTCGCGGAACAGCTTCGACATTGCCGCGCGCAGCACGCGATCGGCCTCCGACTCCCAGCGATCGATCTCCTCGCACTGCTTGAGGATCTGCGCCGACTGCTTCATGTCGGACAGCAATCCGACGGCCTGCTGCACGTGCTGCGCCGATTGCGTGACGATGTGCGCGAGCTGGCTCGCCTCGGACGTGACGGATTGCACGTCGTACAGCGATACGGCCGTCGCGACGTCCTCCATCAGGTCGAGGATGTCGTCCATTGTCGTGATCAGCTTGTGGATCTCGTCGCGATCGAGCGGTGTGATGAAGGTCTTGTGCAGCAGATCGATCGCTTCATGCGTCAGCTTGTCAGCGGCCTTCTCGGCAGTTTGCACGTTTTGCTTGTGAATCTCGGCGTCGGCGAGATTGTCGATCAGCAGTTCGAGCTCGCGGCCACCGGAAACGATGTGCTTCGCGTGCGCGTTGAAGAGTTCAAAGAACTTGCCCTCGGTGGGCATGAATCGACCGAACATGGGATTCCTGAGAGATTGTCAAACGACTGTCACGAAAACGGGCGATATTGTACCGTTTTCGGTTGCGACGCGACGCGCGCATATGCGCGCGCCGGGATTGGATACAACGCTTGGTGAAATAACGGTTTACATCTGGCGAAGAAGTGTTACTCGCCGTAGAAGTTCTGCGCCCCCGCAAAGTTGTCGAACTTCGTGTATTGGCCCAGGAACGTGAGCCGAACGGGTCCGATCGGGCCGTTACGCTGCTTGCCGATGATGATTTCGGCCGTACCCTTGTCCGGGCTGTCCGGATTGTAGACCTCGTCACGATAGATGAACAGGATCACGTCCGCGTCCTGTTCGATTGCGCCCGATTCACGCAAATCGGACATCACCGGACGCTTGTTCGGACGCTGTTCCAGCCCGCGGTTCAGCTGCGACAGCGCGATCACCGGCACGTCCAGCTCCTTGGCCAGACTCTTCAGCGATCGCGAGATTTCCGAGATTTCGGTCGCGCGGTTCTCGCCCTGCGACGAGCCCGACATCAGCTGCAGGTAGTCGACGATGATCAGGCCGAGCTTGCCGCACTGCCGAGCCAGGCGCCGCGCGCGCGAGCGCAATTCCATCGGGTTCAGGCCGCCCGTCTCGTCGATGAAGAGCTGCGCCTCGCTCATCTTCTGCACCGCGTGCGTCAGCTTCGGCCAGTCTTCGTCCGTCAGCCGGCCGGTACGCATCCGGTGCTGGTCGAGCCGGCCGATCGAACCGAGCATACGCATCACGAGCTGGGTGCCCGGCATTTCCATCGAGAACACCGCGACCGGCAACCCGTACTCGACCGCGACGTATTCGCCGATGTTCATCGAAAATGCGGTCTTACCCATCGACGGCCGCCCTGCAACGATGATCAGTTCGCCGCCGTGCATCCCGGACGTCATCCGGTCGAGGTCGACGAAGCCCGTCGGCGTGCCCGTAACGTCGCTCGGGTTCGCGGTGTGATACAGCGTGTCGATGCGCTCGACGACCTGCGTGAGCAGCGGGCCGATCTCGAGGAAGCCCTGGTTGCCGCGCGCGCCCTCTTCGGCGATCGAGAACACCTTCGACTCGGCCTCGTCGAGCAGCTGGCGAACTTCCTTGCCCTGCGGATTGAACGCGTCGGCCGAGATTTCGTCGGCGACCGACACGAGCCGACGCAGCACCGCGCGGTCGCGCACGATTTCCGCGTAGCGGCGGATGTTCGCGGCGCTCGGCGTGTTCTGCGCGAGTGCGTTCAGGTACGCGAGGCCGCCGACGTCGTCGGCCTTGCCGGACGTGGTCAGCGCTTCGTACACGGTCACGACGTCGGCCGGGCGCGTCGACGCGATCAGCCGGCCGATGTGCTCGTAGATGATCCGATGGTCGTAGCGATAGAAGTCGCCCTGCGACAGGAAGTCGGCAATCCGGTCCCATGCCGCGTTGTCGAGCAACAGGCCGCCGAGCACCGACTGCTCGGCTTCGACCGAATGCGGCGGGACTTTCAGCGATTCGATTTGAGGATCTTGCGGCGCGTTCATGGGTTGGGATTATCGCGAATTGATCGCGGCAGCGCTACCGCTCCGGCGATCGGGCAATAAAAAAGGCAGGCCCCGGTTGCCCGGGCGCCTGCCCTTGTCCGGACGGCGGAAGCCGCCCGGAAAGCTTGCATACGCTTACGCGTGGTCGCCGATCACGTTGACCGTGACGTCGACGACGACGTCCGTGTGCAGCGCGACCTGAACGTTGTGCTCGCCGATCATCTTCAGCGGGCCTTCCGGCATGCGAACTTGCAGCTTCTCGACTTCGAAACCTGCCTTCTTCAGCAGTTCCGCGACGTCGCCGTTCGTGACCGAGCCGAACAGACGGCCGTCAACGCCCGACTTCTGCGTGATTTCGAACGACTGGCCGTTCAGCTTCTCGCCGACTGCCTGCGATGCCGCCAGCTTTTCAGCGGCGATCTTTTCGAGTTCAGCGCGGCGAACTTCGAATTCGGCGATCGCTTCCTTCGTTGCACGGCGAGCCTTGCGGTTCGGGATCAGGAAGTTGCGAGCGTAACCGTCCTTGACCTTGACGATATCGCCGAGGTTGCCCAGATTGGCGACTTTTTCCAACAGAATGATTTGCATTCGAATTCTCCTTATTGCGTCGCCTGATTACGCCTTGTGCTGATCGGTGTACGGCAGCAGCGCGAGGAAACGCGCACGCTTGATTGCCGTGTCCAGCTGACGCTGATAGTGCGCCTTCGTACCCGTCAGACGAGCCGGCGTGATCTTGCCGTTTTCGCCGATGAAGTCCTTCAGCGTTTCCGTGTCCTTGTAGTCGATCTGCTCGACGCCGGCAGCCGTGAAACGGCAGAACTTCTTGCGCTTGAAGAGCGGGTTTTGTTGCTGACGACGCTTGTCGAATTTCTTACCAGTCGGGCGGGCCATGATTTCAGTCCTTTCCTATGTCCTGCAATGCAGTGATGTGAAACACCAAGGTTCTCGCGTTGCGGCTCTTCTTTGCCAGAAAGCCCGTGAACAGCGTTTCGACGCCCATCTCACGACTTTCCAGCTTGCCGCTCGCCTCACCGGCCGCCACCGCCTCGATCGTCATTTCGACCTGACGGGGAATGCCTGCTTCGACGACTTCCGTGCGGTGATGCAACGTGGCGCTTGCGATCGGAACACCTGCCGGCGTATATCGCACCGGTGCGCGTTCGACGACGCTCGCCGTCAATTGCAACCTGTTCACGTGAGTGGCGCGCTCCTTGATGGCTTAATGAGTGACGAACTTAAGCCTGCGCTTCGGTCGGCTGAGCTGCAGCCGCCTTCTTGGCTTCTTCGCGCTGAACTTCCTTCATCATCGGCGACGGGCCGGTCTCGGCCTTCTTCATCTTGACGATGAGGTGACGCAGCACGGCGTCGTTGAACTTGAACGCGTGTTCGAGTTCGTCGAGCGTCGTCTGGTCGCACTCGATGTTCATGCAGACGTAGTGAGCCTTCGCGAGTTTCTCGATCATGTAGGCCAGCTGGCGACGGCCCCAGTCTTCGACACGGTGGATCTGGCCGCCGTGCGTCGTGATCGTGGTCTTGTAACGCTCGATCATCGCGGGCACTTGCTCGCTCTGATCGGGGTGCACGATGAATACGATTTCGTAATGACGCATTACACACTCCTTGTGGATTAAAGCCACCCGGGCGTCTGAACCGGTGTGGCAAGTGAGAAGCCGAAGATTCTAACCCGGATACGGGGCACATGCAACACCGATCGACGATTTCCGACCGGATTCGGCCATGTTTTCAAAGACTTGAACGGCGCCGACAGCCGAAAAGGCCGTCGGCGCGCCTGTTCATGAATCGGGGACCGAGCATCGCGCACGGGATGACGTGCCCGACGACGCGGCCTGCCGTCACTCGCTGCGCGCCCCGCCCAGCCGCGCGTCGAGCGCCGTCCTGAACGCGTCCAGCGCCGACGGTTCGGCGTCGGTCACGGCCCACCACGTCATCCCGGCCGCATCCCAGCGGTCGAGCGCGTAACCCTGCGACACGGCCGCATACGGCGCAGCCTGTCGCCCGACGCCGGCCGGCCACACGTACACGTCGATCACGTGTTGCCGGTACCGGTAGACGAGCACTGCGACGCGGCGCCGCCCGACGTAGTCGAGCCGCCCGCCGGCCAGCGGAAAACCGCTCGCGGACAGGTCCTCGACCGGCGGCGCATAGTCGAGTCGGCCGTTGAACCACGGCTTGACCGTATGCCGATCGGTCGAGATCACGTCGATGTCGCGCGCCGACAGGCCGGCCCGAACGTGACTCGCGACCAGTTCGTCGACCGTCTGGCCGGTTTCGGCGTGGCGCGTGGACACCACCATCCCGGCGGCCGCGGCCAGCGCGATCACCAGCGCCATGCCCCAGCCGAGCCCCGGCAGCGCCGGGACACGCGGCCCCGGCCCGGCAGACGCCGGGCGAGCCGGCTCGCCGCGCCCGGTCGGCCATGAAAACCAGCGGCGACCGTTCGGTCGAGGCCGCGGCCGCGCCGCCACGTCGGGCCCCGGTTCCGCGTGGGCCTGGCTGCGCTCCCCCGCGCCGCCCGCCGCCGGCAGCCCCGCGAGGATGCTCGCCCGCAGCGCATTCGGCGCGCGGTGATAGTCGGCCTGCCGCACGATCCGCCCCAGCGCGACGATTCGTTCGCGTTCGCGGCGGCACGCGTCGCACCCTTCGACATGCCGCTGGATGCGCAATGCATCGGGCGCCGACAGCTCGCGGTCGACGTCCGCGTCCAGCAACGCTCGCGCTTCGTTACAGTCCATCGATCGCCTCCGATGCGGTTCCGCTTGCCGACGCTCGTCCCGGCGCGGGTTTGGACGTCGACGCCGGCGCCACCGCGTCGCCCAGCAGCGCGGCGAGCCTGCGCCGGCCGCGCGCAAGCCGCGACATCACGGTGCCGACGGGCACGTCGGCGATCGCCGCGATCTCGCGGTAACTCAAATCCTCCATCTCGCGCAGCACCAGCACCTCGCGATATTCGGGCGCCAGCTTCGCGAGCGCCGCATTCACGAGCCTCACGTTCTCGCCGCGCAGCAATTGCGCGAGCGGATCCTCGGTCGCCGGCTGCCAGTCGTCGGGCACCTCCGTGTCGTCGAGCGTGTCGGGCAATGCAACCTCGTGCGCGTGGGTGCGGCGGCGCCATTCGGTGTACCAGGTGTGGCGCACGATCGTCAGCAGCCACGGCCGCGCGTTGTCGCCGCGGCACGAGTCGACGAAGCGCAACGCGCGCATGCACGCGTCCTGGACGACGTCGTCCGCGTCGCCCGCATTGCCGCTCAGCCAGCGCGCGAGGTTGTACGCGGCGTCGAGATGCGGCAGCACGAGCGCGCGAAACCGCTCGCCGCGCGCGACCGCGTCGTCGTCCGTCCGTTCGTCGACCGCCTGTCCGGCTTGCCCCACATGGCCTCCCTCGTCCCGGCGGCCGAAGCCGCGCCCGTTCCGCGCCCGGCGCCCGGACAGACCGGCAGCGTGCGCACTCGATGACCTTACCGCCGCTGCGTCGAGTTTATTCCCGCATGCAGCCGACGATGCGCAAAAAAATGCCGGAACCTGCCGCGCCCGTTACGGCGTGGTGCTCCAGTAGCCGGGGCGCGCATACGCTTCGCGCAGGTAGTCGATGAAGTAGCGCACGCGCGCGGGCACGTAGCGCTGCTGCGGATAGACCGCGAGGATGTCGTAGTCCGGCAGCGCATATTCGTCGAGCACCGTCTCGAGTTCGCCCGTCTCGAGCTGCGCGGCGATTTCCCAGGTCGAGCGCCAGCCGAGCCCGAGGCTTTCCGCCACCCAGCGGTGCAGCAGTTCGCCGTCGTTGCAGTCGAGATTGCCGGCCACCCGCATCGTCACGATCTTGCCGTGGCGCTGGAAATACCAGCCGCGGTTCTGCCCCCCCTGCAGGTTGAACGCGAGACAGTTGTGCCTGAGCAGGTCGTCGAGCGACTTCGGCCGGCCGTGGCGACGGAAATAGTCGGGCGTGCCGCACACGACACGCCGGTTCGACGCGAGCTTGACCGCGACGAAGTTCGGGTCGACCGAGCCGCCGATCCGGATCGACAGGTCGTAGCCTTCGCGCACGAGATCGACGACGCGATCGGTCAGGTTGAACGACAGCTGCATTTCCGGCTTGTCGACGAGGAAACCGGGCGCGTGCGGCGCCACGTGCTTGCGGCCGAACGCGGCCGGCGCGGACACGATCAGGTGCCCGCTGACCGCGCGGCGGCCGGCGGCCAGCTCGTTCTCGGCCTGGTCCCATTCGGACAGCAGCCCGCGGCAGCGCTCGAGGAACGCGGCGCCCTCCTCGCTCACCACCAGCCGCCGCGTCGAGCGGTACATCAGCTTCACGCCGAGGCGCTTCTCCAGCGCGTCGATGCGCCGCCCGAGCACCACCGGCGACACGCCCTCCTCGAGCGCGGCCGCCGCGAGGCTGCCCGCGTCCGCGACCCGCACGAACGTCTCGATCTGCTTGAAACGATCCATCTCCCGTCTCCGTCCCGGCTCCGACACCGGCGGGAAAGCCCCGTCCGGCCGTCATTCCATACTTTTAGTTTCGAAATAAGCGACTTCGGCTGATCTTATCAAACCTTTCCTGCGTCCCTAAAGTGTTCCCAACAGACCGATTCGCAAGATCCGCACATTCAAGGAGACATTCATGGCCAAGATGAGAGCCGTCGACGCAGCCGTACTCGTGCTCGAGAAGGAAGGTATCCAGACCGCATTCGGCGTGCCGGGCGCGGCAATCAACCCGTTCTATTCCGCGATGCGCAAGTCGGGCGGCATCAGCCACGTGCTGGCCCGCCACGTCGAGGGTGCGTCGCACATGGCCGAAGGCTTCACGCGCGCCGCGCCGGGCAACATCGGCGTGTGCATCGGCACGTCGGGCCCCGCCGGCACCGACATGATCACCGGTCTCTACTCCGCGTCGGCCGACTCGATTCCGATCCTTGCGATCACGGGCCAGGCGCCGCGTGCGCGCCTGTACAAGGAAGACTTCCAGGCCGTCGACATCGAGTCGATCGCGAAGCCCGTCACCAAATGGGCC
The DNA here is from genome assembly GCF_001522185.1 of Burkholderia sp. RF2-non_BP3. Taxonomy (NCBI): domain Bacteria; kingdom Pseudomonadati; phylum Pseudomonadota; class Betaproteobacteria; order Burkholderiales; family Burkholderiaceae; genus Burkholderia; species Burkholderia sp. RF2-non_BP3. The sequence goes on from NZ_LOSU01000011.1 coordinate 93,313, forward strand.
GTCACCGTGCGCGAACCGGCGCTGGTGCCGCGCGTGTTCCAGCAGGCGTTCCATCTGATGCGCTCGGGCCGCCCGGGCCCGGTGCTGGTCGACCTGCCGATCGACGTGCAGCTCGCCGAGATCGAATTCGACATCGACACGTACGAACCGCTGCCGGTCTACAAGCCCGCGGCGACCCGCGCGCAGATCGAGAAGGCGCTCGCGATGCTCAACGACGCGGACAAGCCGCTGATCGTGTCGGGCGGCGGCGTGCTCAACGCGGCGGCCGAAGACCTGCTCGTCCAGTTCGCCGAAACGATCGGCGTGCCCGTGATCCCGACGCTGATGTCGTGGGGCGCGATTCCGGACGACCACCCGCTGATGGCCGGCATGGTCGGCCTGCAGACGTCGCACCGCTACGGCAACGCGACGATGCTCGCGTCCGACTTCGTGCTCGGCATCGGCAACCGCTGGGCGAACCGCCACACGGGCAGCGTCGAGGTCTACACGAAGGGCCGCAAGTTCGTGCACGTCGACATCGAGCCGACCCAGATCGGCCGCGTGTTCGGCCCGGATCTCGGCATCGTGTCGGACGCGAAGGCCGCGCTGGAGCTGTTCGTCGCCGTCGCGCAGGAATGGAAGGCCGCCGGCAAGCTGAAGGATCGCGGCGCGTGGGTGTCCGAGTGCCAGGAACGCAAGCGCACGCTGCAGCGCAAGACCCACTTCGACAACGTGCCGGTCAAGCCGCAGCGCGTGTACGAAGAAATGAACAAGGTGTTCGGCCGCGACACGTGCTACGTGAGCACGATCGGCCTGTCGCAGATCGCCGCCGCGCAGTTCCTGCACGTGTTCAAGGCGCGCAACTGGATCAACTGCGGCCAGGCCGGCCCGCTCGGCTGGACGATCCCCGCCGCGCTCGGCGTGCGTGCGGCCGACCCGCGCCGTCCGATCGTCGCGCTGTCGGGCGACTACGACTTCCAGTTCATGATCGAGGAGCTGGCCGCCGGCGCGCAATTCAAGCTGCCGTACGTGCACGTCGTCGTGAACAACTCGTACCTCGGCCTGATTCGCCAGGCGCAGCGTGCGTTCGACATGGACTACTGCGTGCAGCTCGCGTTCGACAACGTCAACGCACCGGAGCTGAACGGCTATGGCGTCGACCACGTGGCGGTCGCCGAAGGCCTCGGCTGCAAGGCGCTGCGCGTGTTCAAGCCGGAAGAAATCGAGCCGGCGCTGAAGCGGGCGCAGGCGCTCGCGGAAGAGTTCAGCGTGCCGGTCGTCGTCGAAGTGATCCTCGAGCGCGTGACGAACATCTCGATGGGCACCGAAATCGATGCGATCAACGAGTTCGAGGAACTCGCCGAGAAGGCCGAACACGCGCCGACCGCGATCTCGATGCTCGACTGATCCGCACGACATTTTTTGACTGACCGACCGAAGAGGCTTAGCTCATGCCGAAGTTTGCTGCAAACCTGACCATGCTGTTCAACGAAGTGCCGTTCCTCGACCGCTTCAAGGCGGCCGCCGACGCGGGCTTCGACGCCGTCGAGTTCCTGTTCCCGTATCCGTACGCGAAAGAGGAACTCGCCGAGCGGCTCGAGACGCACCGCCTGCGCCTCGTGCTGCACAACCTGCCCGCCGGCAACTGGGACCAGGGCGAGCGCGGCATCGCGTGCCTGCCCGATCGCGTCGGCGAGTTCCAGGAAGGGGTCGGCCGTGCGATCGAGTACGCGAAGGCGCTGAAGGTGCCGCAGCTGAACTGCCTCGTCGGCATTCCGTCGGCGAGCACGGCGCGCGACAAGACGTTCGTCACGATCGTCGACAACCTGCGCTTCGCCGCCGACGCGCTGAAGCGCGAAGGCATCCGTCTGCTGGTCGAGCCGTGCAACAGCTTCGACATCCCCGGTTTCGCGCTGAACCGCTCGTCCGAAGGGCTCGACGTGATCCGCGCGGTCGGCTCGGACAACCTGTTCCTGCAGTACGACATCTATCACATGCAGCGCATGGAAGGCGAACTGGCCGCGACGATCGAACGCAACCTCGCATCGATCGGCCACGTCCAGCTCGCGGACAACCCGGGCCGCAATGAGCCGGGTACGGGCGAGATCAATTACGCGTTCCTGTTCGCGCTGCTCGACCGGCTCGGCTACGCCGGCTACGTCGGCTGCGAATACAAGCCCCGCACCACCACGACGGAAGGGCTCGGCTGGCTGCAAAGCGTCGCCGGCTGCGCACCGGGCTCGGCGCGTCGCGCCGCCTGATATCCGCCTTTCCCGCGGCTTTCCCACATACGCCCCAATAGGAGACTTTCACACATGGCAACCATCGGTTTCATCGGCCTCGGCATCATGGGCGCGCACATGGCGCGCAACCTGCTCAAGGGCGATCATCAGCTCGTCGTGAACGGTGCGTTCCCGATTCCCGACGACCTGCGCGCCAGCGCGAAGGTCGTCGCGAACTCGACCGAAGTCGCGCGGAACGCCGACATCATCATCTCGATGGTGCCGGACACGCCTGACGTGCGTAACGTGCTGTTCGCCGACGACGGCGTCGCGAAGGGTCTGACGGCCGGCAAGCTCGTGATCGACATGAGCTCGATCTCGCCGCTCGACACGCAGGAATTCGCGAAGCAGATCAACGCGCTCGGCTGCGACTACCTCGACGCGCCGGTGTCCGGCGGCGAAGTCGGCGCCCGCGAAGCGACGCTGACGATCATGGTCGGCGGCCCGGAGAAAGCCTTCGAGCGCGCGAAGCCGCTGTTCGAGAAGATGGGCAAGAACATCACGCTCGTCGGCGACAACGGCGCGGGCCAGACCTGCAAGGTCGCGAACCAGATCATCGTCGCGCTGAACATCGAAGCGGTCGGCGAAGCGCTGCTGTTCGCCGCCCGCTCGGGCGCCGATCCGGAGCGCGTGCGCCAGGCGCTGATGGGCGGCTTCGCCGCCTCGCGCATCCTCGAAGTGCACGGCGCGCGCATGACGAAGCGCACGTTCGATCCGGGCTTCCGCATCGAGTTGCATCAGAAGGACCTGAATCTCGCGCTCGACGGCGCACGCAAGCTCGGCCTCGCACTGCCGCACACGGCGAGCGCGCAGCAGCTGTTCAGCGTGTGCGCATCGCACGGCGGCAAGGCGTGGGATCACTCGGCACTCGTGCGTGCGCTCGAGATCATGTCGAACTTCGAGATCGGCCAGACGCCGGCCGCGTAACGCCGACGCAACGACGCGCGTATCGCTGCAACGGCGAACGCGCGACGCACACACGCGAGCCGGCTGCGGCCGGTCGCATCGATGCGCGCCTGCGCGTGCATCACGGTGGGGCGCCCCGCCGCGCATTGCTGAAATGCGTGCACGGCGGGGCGAAAAACGCCGCTCTGGGCTGAGAGCGGCGTGGTGGGGTCCGCAGCGGCACCCGGCGACGCCGGGGAAGCCTTGGTCGGTCAGACGTCGTCGTCGGGTGTCCGCCTGTCGGATTTCGCGTATTACATTTCTTTACGTTCGGGCGTGCGATTTTTCATGCAATCGTCGCGATGAACGCCTACACTTTCGCCACGCCTTTCGAGAAATCCGCCGCGCCTGCGCTCACTCCGGTGATCGCACCCAGCGCGGTGTTTTTTTCGCCACTTCACGGCGCGTTTTCTTTTCAACCACCTAGGGAGTGCAGCGATGGGTCTTCTTTCGTTTATCAAAGAGGCGGGTGAAAAACTGCTGGGTCACGCCGATGCGCAAGCAGCGGAAGATCCGAATGCCGCGAACCAGACCGCGGCCGATGCGATCAAGAACTACATCAACACGCAAGGTCTCGACACGTCGAACCTGACCGTCGCGTTCGACGGCGCATCGCGCACCGTCACGCTGTCGGGCAGCGTCGCCGACCTCGACACGAAGGCGAAGGTCAAGGTCGCGGCCGGCAACGTGCAAGGCGTCGCGGGTGTCAACGACGACGATCTGCAGCCGGACGATCCGGAAGTTCAGTACCACGACGTGAAGCCGGGCGACACGCTGTCGGCGATCGCCAAGGAAGTGTACGGCGACGCGAACAAGTACCCGGCGATCTTCGAGGCGAACAAGCCGATGCTGTCGAGCCCGGACCGGATCTATCCGGGCCAGAAGCTCGTGATTCCGCCGCAGTCCTGAGCATTCGCGCAGCACTGACGCAAAAAAGGCAGGCCGATGGCCTGCCTTTTTTTCATGCGCGCCGCCCGATCGGCGGCCAGCGGTCACAGCGTGTCGAATGCGCGTTGCAGCGCGTCGCGTCCGTGCATGCCGTTCGCGAGCGCGAGCATCAGCAGCACGCGTGCCTTGAACGGGCTCAGCGACCCGGCGCTCACGAAACCGAGCGCGTCGTCGTTCGCGGCGCCGTTGCGCATCACGTGCCCCGAGCCGACGCGCGACGCACGCACCACGGCGACACTCGCTTTCGCCGCATCGGCGAGCGCCGCCTGCAGCGTCGCGTGGATCGACCCGTTGCCGGTGCCCGCGACGACGAGGCCGCGCACGCCGGCCGCAACGAGCGCGTCGACGGCCGTACGCGTCACGCCCGCATAGCTCGCGACGACTTCGACCGGCGGCCACGTGGCCGCGATCGCCAGATGCGCATCGCGCGAACGCGTCACGCGGCGCGCGAATTCGACGCGGCCGTCCTGCACCCAGCCGAGCGCGCCCAGTTCCGGCGACTGGAATGCGTCGACCGCGTAAGTGCTCGTCTTCACGACGTCGCGCGCGCCGTGGATCCGGTTGTTGAACGCGACGAGCACGCCCTGCCCGCGCGCGGCCGGGTGAGCGGCGACCGTCACCGCGTTCAGCAGGTTCAGCGGCCCGTCGGACGACAGCGCGGTGGCCGGCCGCATCGCGGCCGTCAGCACGACCGGCTTGTCGCCGGTCACGACCAGATGCAGCGCGTACGCGGTTTCCTCGAGCGTGTCGGTACCGTGGGTGATCACGATGCCGTCGATCGCCGGATCGGCCATCAGCGCGTCGATGCGCGCGGCGAGCGTATTCCACAGCGGCAGCGCGAGATCCTTGCTGTCGATGCTGGCGACCTGCTCGGCATCGATGCGCGCGACCGACGCGAGCGCCGGCACCGCGTCGAGCAGGAAATTGACGCCGAGCGCGCCGGCCTGATAGCCGGCCGTGCTGGCGGCGTCCGGCGCGGCGCCGGCGATCGTGCCGCCGGTGGCGAGTACGGCGATGCGCGGCAGCGCCGGCGCGGACGAAGAAGTTGCGGAGTTCGGAGTATTCATGGCCGCGATTGTAATGGCTCGCGGCGGGCATTCGGTAGGTCACGTGCGCGCGACCGGAGCCGAACGCGTCGCGTCATGGTTTGTCCCGATGGCCGGCGCGCGCGCGCCGTCAACGGCCACGCCGTCCGCCGCGTTATAGGAATGCCGTTTTGGTGTTTTCACATTGATTTGCCATAATCGGAGCGCGCGGCGCGATGTGACCCTGTTCCGTTGCGCCGGGCTTCGTGACGGCGTCGATATAAAACGCAATTCACCCCATGGGAGTGTCGAAATGAAAATCCAATCGCTCGTAGCCGCAGTGCTTCTCGGCGGCATGCTGGCTTCCCCCGCTTTCGCGGCGAACAGCCAGCAGGACAAGATGAAGGCCTGTAACACCCAGGCCGCCGGCAAGACGGGCGACGAACGCAAGGCGTTCATGAAGGACTGCCTGTCGGCCAAGCCCGCGAAGAAAATGTCGCAGCAGGAAAAGATGAAGGCCTGCAACACCCAGGCCGCCGACAAGAAGGGCGACGACCGCAAGGCGTTCATGAAGAGTTGCCTGAGCAGCCAGCCGGCCGCCTGAGTTCCGGCGCTCCCGCGCGAATGCCGCGCACCGCTTCGGCGGGCGCGGCATTTTTCTTTTCGTTGCACGCGCATCGACGCGCGCGATGACGCCGGATGCGTCGCCGTGCCGGCCGACGGCATCGCCGCCGTCGCCATATGCTCCACCGCCCTTCCGCCGCACTCCCCCGCGCGCCGTACGGATGCCGCCAAATGGTGCGGCAATTCGCCGCGATTTCTTCTATGATGGCTGCAACGCGGCCCACCCAAGTACAAGAAGCGCCATCGGGCCGCCCTCGAGACGGACGCGCACGCCGCGTCAAACGGAGGCATGGATGGCATGGAGACAACACCGCTGGTTCCGCCGCTGGCTGATCGTGATCGTGTTCTGGGCCGTGCCCGTCGCGATCGTCGCCGTGCGCGAGATCCGCGAGGAAATGGCGTACAACAAGGCCGACCTTCAGCTCGCGCTGACCACCTGGCAGCTCACCGATGCACAGCAGGCGGCAGGCGCCGCCGCGAAGTGCCACGGCGATCCTGACGCGGCGCGCGCCGCCGGTTGCCCGGCCGACGTGCTGGCCGCCAACGCGGCACGTCAGCAAGCGGCCCGGGACGAATACGTGGTGCGCCGCAATACGCTCGCCGGTTATCTGTGGCACGCATTCGTCGGCTACTGGGTCGTGCCGGCCGCGTTCCTGTTCGCGTGCGGGGTCGTGATCGCGCTGATCCGCCGCGCGCTGCGGCGCCCGCCGATCAAGCCGCCCGCCCCGCCGGCACCGCCCGTCACGCCGCACTGACGCGCAGCAACGCCCCCTTCCCTTTTCCTGCCGTCCCCGGCCGGCCGCGCGACGTGCCGTACGCGCGCCGGTCCGTCCGTTGGCGCGCCGCGACACCCCAAAACGATTTGACGCCTTTTCATGCGCGAATGAAAAGCGGTTGTAATCCACTGTGATATAACTGCCGACGTGATCCGCTCCTTGAGCGAGACTCACTCCGAACATCACCCGATGGAGAAGAACGATGCAAAAACGGAACCTTGTGCTGAAAGCCGCCGCTGCGCTCATCGTCGGCAGCCTTGCGCTCACCGGTTGCACCACCACCCCCGACAAGCCCGACAATGCCGCGACCAACGCGTCGAAGCGTCAGGCGATCGACTCGAGCGTCGATGCAACGCTGTCGCGCATGTATTCCACGGTCAAGGGTTCGCGCGAACTCGTCGCGAAGTCGCGCGGCGTGCTCGTGTTCCCGGACGTGATCCAGGCAGGCTTCATCGTCGGCGGCCAGACGGGCAACGGCGCGCTGCGCGTCGGCGGCAGCACGGTCGGCTACTACAACACGTCGTCGCTGTCGGTCGGCCTGCAGGCCGGCGCGCAGTCGAAGGCGATCGTGTTCCTGTTCATGACGCAGGAAGCGCTCGACGAGTTCCGCGGCTCGGACGGCTGGGCAGCCGGCGCCGGTGCATCGGTCGCGCTCGTGAAGATGGGCGCGAACGGCGCGGTCGACACGACCACGGCCACCGCGCCGGTCCAGGTCATCGTGCTGACCAATGCCGGCCTGATGGGCGACGTGTCGATCAACGGCACGAAGGTCACGAAGCTGAAGATCTGACGCCGAGGCGTCCTCGCCCGTGCGCACCGCGCGCGGACGATGTACAAACGGCGATGTCCTTGCGGGCATCGCCGTTTTTTTATCCGCGCGCGTGACGCGTCAGGTCGTCGAATCGATCACCTTGAAGCGCGAGCGCTTCTGCGCGCGAATCAGCGACTGGTACACGTCGACATACTGCTGCGCCATCCGCCGCGACGTGAAGCGCTCCTCGAAGCGCTGCCGCACGCGTGCGCGCGGCAGCAGGTGCAGCCGGTTCACGGCGGCCACCGCGCTGATTTCGTCTTCGACGATGAAGCCCGACACGCCTTCGTCCAGCACTTCCGGCACCGCGCCGCGATTGAACGCGATCACCGGCGTGCCACACGACATCGCCTCGATCATCACCAGACCGAACGGCTCCGGCCAGTCGATCGGAAACAGCAGCGCATGCGCGCCCGACAGGAATTCGGCCTTCTGGTGGTCGGCGATCTCGCCGATGTATTCGACGTGCGGGAGGGCGAACAGCGGCTTGATCTCGCGTTCGAAGTATTCCTGGTCCGCCGCGTCGATCTTCGCTGCGATCCGGATCGGCAGCCCGCACTGGCGTGCGATGCGGATCGCCGTGTCGACCCGCTTCTCCGGCGAGATGCGGCCGAGGAACGCGAGATAGCGCGGCTCGACGGGCTGCGGCAGGTACAGTGCGTCGGGCAGCCCGTGGTACACGGTCGTCAGCCATTTCGCCTGCGGCAGCGGCTGGCGCTGCGAATTCGAGATCGAGATCACCGGCGCGGTGTTGAACGTGTCGAACACCGGTTGCTGCTCCGGCAGGTCGAGCCGGCCGTGCAGCGTCGTCACGTACGGCGTGTCCTGCCGGTTGAAAACCGAAAACGAGTAGTAGTCCATGTGGAAATGGAGCACGTCGAAATCCTTCGCGCGGCGCGCGACCGTCTCCATCAGCAGCATGTGCGGGGCGACGCGATCGCGGATCGACGAGTCGAGCCGCAACGCGCGCGGCCACACCGGTTCGAGCCTGGCCCGGGTCGTCGAATCGCCGCTGGCGAACAGCGTCACGTCATGGCCGAGGTCGACGAGCGCCTCGGTGATGTAGGACACGACGCGTTCCGTGCCGCCGTACAGCTTCGGCGGCACGGATTCGGTCAGCGGGGCGATCTGGGCAATTCTCATGGTCCACGTCTCCTGTGTCCTCGGTCGGCCGGCACGGGGGGCAGATGCACGCCGCGCTGCGTGCGGCATGCGGCCGGCATCGCGCCGGCCGAATATCTCATTATTATTCGCGATCCCGATGCCCGGAAGCATCGGGCTTTCATTTTATGGGCGTTGTTACAGACAGGATACATTCGCCCGCAGGCCGCCCATACCGCTTCGGGGCGGCCGGGCCGGCGCGGCGGGCATCCGGCGGCGACCGTCCGACGGCCTGTCGCCGGCGGGCCGCGCACACTGCCCCGCCCGTCAGCGCGACGGCCACTTCCACGGCGGCAGGTCGCGCGTATCCGCGTCGACGAGCACGGTCGCGCCGAGCTGCTTGTCGAGCACCAGCGACTCGCAGCCGGCCTCGCGTTCGAGCGTCGCGATGAGCCGCGCCGCGTGCGACACGACCAGCACCTGCGAACGTTGCGCGGCCTGCGCGATCAGGCGGCCGAGCGCCGGCAGCAGATCGGGGTGCAGGCTCGTCTCCGGTTCGTTCAGCACCATCAGCGCGGGCGGCCGCGGCGTCAGCAGCGCGGCCGCGAGCAGCAGATAGCGCAGCGTGCCGTCCGACAGCTCGGCGGCCGACAATGGCCGAAGCAGCCCCGGCTGGCGCATCAGCACGTCGAAGCGGCCGCGGCCGCCCGGATTGTCGATGTCGATCGAGGCGCCGGGAAACGCATCGTCGATCGCCGCATCGAGCGCGGCGGCATCCCCGATTTCGCGAATCGTCTGCAGCGCCGCGGCCAGGTCGGCGCCATCGTCCGCGAGCACCGGCGTGTGGGTGCCGATGTGCGACTGCCGGGCCGGCGCCTGCGCATCGGTGCGGAAATGGTCGTAGAAGCGCCACGACCGGATCCGCTCGCGCACCGCGATCATCTCCGGCGCGCCGACCGGATCGGCGAACTCGGTCATCATGCTGTCGAAGCTCGCGACCGGTTGCGGCACCGTGCGCCAGTCGCCCGCCGCGGTGCGCGCGCGAATCTGCGCGCCCTGCCGGTCGACCAGCAGCGTCGACGGGCGCAGCAGCGCGCCGCCCCAGATGCATTCGCGCTTCACGACGGGATCGAGCGAGAACTGCGAATGGCTCGGGACCGGCAGGCCAAGATCGATCGCATAACCGAAATCGTCGCCCGCGAAACCGAGCTTGAGGCTCACGGGCCCGTTGCGCACCGTACCGGTCACCGGCATTTCGCCGCTCAGCATGGCGCGCGAAAAGCGCTCGGGGCCGGCCCACAGCGTCGACGGCAGCCCGCCTTCGCGCGCGAGCGACGGAATCACGCGCCCCTGCGCCGTATCGGCGAGCAGCCGCAGCGCGCGGTACACGCTCGACTTGCCGCTGCCGTTCGGCCCCGTGACGACGGTGAGCGCCGCGAGCGGCACGATCAGCTCGCGCAGCGAGCGGTAGTTGGCGATGGCGAGCGTGTTCAGCGCGGTCATGGAAAGGAAATGGCGGCGGGTGTCGGCACGCGTTCAGCGGCCTTCGGTGGCCTTCGGATCGGCCGCGGTGTTGGCCGCCGTGCTGGCGGCGGGCGGGCGCGCATGCGGCCGTTCGGGGTTCGGCTCGTCCAGTGCCGCATCGTGCGGATACAGCTCCATCCGGCTGCGCGGCAGGCATTGCGGAAAACGCGCCTGCAGGTAGGCGATCAAGCCCTCGCGCACGCGACAGCGCAGATCCCAGCACGCCGACGAGTCGGCCGCGCTGACGAGCGCGCGCAACTGCATCGTGCGCTCGGTCGCGTCGGTCACCTGCAGCACCTGCACGCGACCGTCCCACTCGGGCGCCGCATGGACGAGCCGCGCGAGCTCCTCGCGCAGCGGCGCGAGCGGCGTGCGGTAGTCGACCGACAGGTACACCGTGCCGATGATCTCCGAGCTGCTGCGCGTCCAGTTCGTGAACGGGTTTTCGATGATCCACTGCAGCGGAACGACGAGCCGGCGCTGGTCCCACAGCCGCACCGACACGAACGAGCCCGTGATTTCCTCGATGCGGCCCCACTCGCCCTGGATCACGACGACATCGTCGAGCCGGATCGGCTGCGTGAGCGCGATCTGCAGCCCGGCGATCAGGTTGCCGAGCACCGGCCGCGCGGCGATGCCGGCAACCAGCCCCGCGACGCCGGCCGACGCCAGCAGGCTCGCGCCGACTTGGCGCACGTTCGGGAACGTCATCAGCGCGGCGCCGGTGCCGATGATCACGATCAGCACCATGACGGTCCGCACGAGCACCTTGGCCTGCGTGTGGACGCGTCGTGCGTGGAGATTGTCGGCCGCGTCCATCGGATGGGCCTGGATGATCGCGTCGCCGACGCCGGCCGCGAGCCGCACCAGCAGCCAGGTCAGCGACACGATGGAGCCGACCGCGGCCGCGGTGCGCATCCCGCCCACGAACGACATGCCTTCGTCCGCCTGGATCCACAGGAACTCGAGCGCGAGCAGCGCGAGCGTGACGAGCGACGGTTTGTCGATGTAGCGCAGGATCACGCTCATCAACGGATACGGTTGCGCGATGCGCTTGACGATGCGTGCGCCGACACGGTGCACGATCACGACGACAAGCACGACGATGACCGACACGCCCAGCGTGCCGAGCCACGCATGCAATGGCGCATCGGCGATGCGCTGCAATTCCTCGATTGAAATCATCGGCGCCCGGGATGCTTCGGTTATGAGGCGCGGCGGCCTCGTCCTGGATGCGTCGGCGACGTCCGGGCAACGCGCGCGCCCGGCCGCGGCGTCAGATCAGCTGCCGCCCCTGCACGGGAACGCCTTGCCGAGACCGAGCGACACCGCGGTGCTCGCGTTGTAGTCGGCCAGCTTCGGGTTCTCCGCGATGTACTTGCGCACCGCGTCGGTCATCTGCTGCGCCCGGATGTCGGGCGGAAGGCAGAAATACTGTCCGACGCGCGGCCCCGTGGTGCCGCCGATCGCGTCGATCGTGTTGTAGACGCCATCGGCGGCGCCTTCGATGTAGGCCGCGCACGACGCCCGCGACTTGACGTCCGTCTTCGCGCACAGCCGGTCGAGATCCGCGCCCGTGAAAGCCGCCGCCGACAACGGCACGGCGAACGCCGCGGCACAAAACATAGCCCGCAACATGGTGTTCCTTATGTCAATGCGGCCCGGGGGCCGCTTGCTGCGCTGACCGGCGCGGCGGCCGCACGCCCGCGGACGGCCGGATTCCGGCCGTCCGGGCGCTGCGCCACCGCGCCGAAACCGTCATTTTGCACTCTTTTGGGCATCTGCCGGCGCCGACGCACCGATGCGCACCGTCCGCTTGCTCAGGATGTCGATCGCGTCCGGCGCCTTGTAGTGCTTCGCGAACTCGAGCGCGGTGATGCCGAGCTGGTTCTTCACCTGCGGATCGGCACCCTGGTCGAGCAGCAGGTTGACCGTCGTCGCGTGGTTCCCGCGCGCGGCCATCATCAGCGGCGTCGTGCCGTTCGGCGATGCGGTATCGATATATGCGTCGTGGTCGAGCAGGATCTTGACGACCTCGTCCTGGCCGTTGGTCGCCGCGTAGTGCAGCGGTGCCCAGCCCTTCTTGCTGACTTCCGCGCCCTTGTCGATCAGCAGCTTGACGAGCCCGACGTCGCCGTTCAGCGACGCGAGCATCAGCGCGTTCTCGCCGGCCTTGTCTTCCTTCTCCAGGTCGACGTTCGGCGTCGTGGCGATCGCGGCGGCAACCTTGTCGGACTTCTCGCGCGCGGCGATCACGAGGATCGGGTCGCCGTTCGGCGCGAGCGTGTTCGGATCGAGCTTGCCGCTCTTGAGCTGCTTGCCGATGTCGGCGATGTCGTCGAACTTGACCGCCTTGACGATCGCGTCGAGCGACTCGGCATGCGCGCCGGCGGCGGCGAAGAGGCCGCTCGCGACGAGCGCGGCGGCGACGAGTGCGCGCTTGGGCAGATATGTGGTCGGCTTCGTCATTGTTGTGGGCTCCTTCCCTGGGTTATCGGCTGGCCGCGCGTCGTTAGCGGGCGATCTTGAACAGCCGGAAAAAGTTCTGTGTCGTCGCATCGGCGAGCGCCTCGACGGCAATCCCGCGCTCGGATGCGATAAAGCGTCCGACATGGCTGACGTACGCAGGTTCATTCGGCTTGCCGCGATACGGCACCGGCGCGAGGTACGGCGAGTCGGTTTCGATCAGCAGCCGGTCGAGCGGCACGCGCCGCGCGACGTCCTGCACGTCGGTCGCATTCTTGAACGTGACGATCCCCGACAGCGAGATATGGAAGTTCTGCGCAAGCGCCTGCTCGGCAACGGGCCACGGCTCGGTGAAGCAGTGCATCACGCCGCCGGGCACGTCCGCGCGCTCCTCGGCCATGATCCGCAGCGTGTCTTCCGACGACGAGCGCGTATGGACGATCAGCGGCTTCATCGTCGCGGTCGCCGCGCGGATGTGCGTGCGAAAGCGTTCGCGCTGCCACTCCATGTCGGCGATCGAGCGGCCCTCGAGGCGATAGTAGTCGAGGCCCGTCTCGCCGATCGCGACGACCTTCGGGTGCGCGGCCAGCTCGATCAGTTCCGCGAGCGTCGGCTCCCGCGCGTCCTCGTGGTCCGGGTGCACGCCGACCGAAGCGTACACGTTGTCGTGCGCCTGCGCGATGGCGAGCACCTCGGGCAGCGTCTCGAAGTCGACCGACACGCACAGCGCGTGCGTGACGTCGTGCTCACGCATGTTCTCCAGCACGGCAGGCAGGCGATCGGCGAGACCCTTGAAATTGATGTGGCAGTGAGAGTCGACGAACATCGTGGTTCCTGAATACGGTTGGCGGGCGCTCATGCGCTCGCCGGCAATCGTTTCCTCACGCGAAGGAAACAATACGCGCTCACGCGAACATTTCCCGATAACCGAGAAACAGTTCCTCGAATACGAGCCGGGCATTGAGCGGATGGTTCTCGACCGTCCGCTGGCGCGTCACGGCCTTCATGAAGCGCGCGAACGCATTCGCGTCGACGCCTTCCGCGCACCGCGCGAGCGCGGCCGCCTGCATCGGGAAGTAGCGCGGCGCGCCCGCCATCCGCTGCGCGAGCAGATCGTACAGCCAGCGCTGCAGCCAGCCGAGCACCAGCGGCACCGGCAGCTTCTGCAGCGTCTCGCCGCACGCGAACGGATCGCACGCGGCGCCGGCCGCGAGCTGGCCGAGCGTGAAATCGCGCAGCGGGCGGTTCTCGTCGCTCGCGAGCGCCAGCGCGGCGAGCGGCGCGCCGCCGGCCTCGGCGAGCAGCGCGCGCGCATCGTCGATGCCCTGCGCCGCGAGCCACGCCGCGGCCGCGTCGGGCGCCGGCACGGTCATCGGCCACTGCCGGCAGCGGCTGATGATGGTCGGCAGCAGCCGGTCGATGCGCGCCGACACCAGCAGGAACACGACGCCGGACGGCGGCTCCTCCAGCGTCTTCAGCAGCGCGTTCGACGCGGCGACGTTCAGCGCCTCGGCCGGATACAGCACGACGACGCGCGCGCCGCCGCGGTGCGAACCGACCCCGCAGAAGTCGAGCAACGCACGCACCTGCTCGATCTTGATTTCCTTGCTCGGCGTGCGCGTCTTCTTGGCGCCTTCGTCCGCGTCGGCCGGCTTCGCGTCGTCGGTGGCGCCCGGCGCCTCGCCCGCGAGCGCCTCGGGCAGCACGATCCGGTAGTCCGGATGGTTGCCCTGCGCGAACCACGTGCAGGCCGCGCAGGTGCCGCACGGCCCGCCGTTCGGCTGCGGCGCCTCGCACAGGAAGCCCTGCGCGAGATGCTGCGCGAACTGCAGCTTGCCGATCCCGGCCTGGCCGTGCAGCAGCAGCGCATGCGGCCACTGCGCACGCAGTTGCTGCAGGCGGTTCCAGTCGTCGGTCTGCCACGGATAGATCATGTGGTGCGTTCCTTCGTGTTACAGCGCGGCGAGCACGCGTTCGAGCTGCTGGCGGATTTCGGGAATCGTCTGCGTCGCGTCGACGATCGCGAAGCGATGCGGCGCTTCTTCCGCGCGCCGCAGGTATTCGCCGCGGGTGCGCGCGAAGAATGCGTCCGACTCACTTTCGAACTTGTCGGGCATGCGCGCGGCGCCGCGGCGCTCGCTCGCCACTTGCGGCGCGACGTCGAACAGCACCGTCAGGTCGGGCTGGAAACCGCCCTGCACCCAGCGCTCGAGCGTCTCGAGCTTGTCGCGCGGCAGCCCGCGGCCGCCGCCCTGATACGCGAACGTGGCGTCGGTGAAGCGATCGGACACGACCCAATCGCCGCGCGCGAGCGCGGGCTCGATCACGAGCGCGAGGTGCTCGCGGCGCGCAGCGAACATCAGCAGCGCTTCGGTCTCGAGATCCATCGGCTGGTTCAGCAGGATTTCGCGCAGCTTCTCGCCCAGTTGCGTGCCGCCCGGCTCGCGGGTCACGACGACCTGCCGGCCGCTCGCGGCCAGCCTGGCCTGGAGGCGTTCGCAGAACCATTGCAGGTGGGTGGTCTTCCCCGCCCCGTCGATGCCTTCGAACGTGATGAATTTACCGCTCGCCATTATTGACCTCGTATGTACTTGTCCACAGCCTTGTTGTGGTCGCCGAGCGTGTCCGAGAACACGCTCGTGCCGTCGCCCTTCGCGACGAAATAGAGCGCGCTCGTCTGGGCCGGATTGATCGCCGCCTGCAGCGCGGCGACGCCCGGCAGGGCGATCGGCGTCGGGGGCAGCCCGCGGCGCGTGTAGGTATTGTAGGGAGTGTCGGCCTGCAGGTCGCGCTTGCGCAGGCGGCCGTCGTACGCATCCCCCAGGCCATAGATCACCGACGGATCGGTCTGCAGCGGCATCCCGATGCGCAGCCGGTTCGCGAACACCGCCGCGACGAACGCGCGGTCGGCCGCGTGGCCCGTTTCCTTTTCGACGATCGACGCGATCGTCAGCGCTTCGTAAGGCGTCTTGTACGGCAGTCCGGGCACGCGCGCGGCCCACGCTTCGTCGAGACGCGTCTGCATCAGGTGGTACGCACGCCGGTAAATGTTCAGATCGCTCGTGCCCTTGTCGAACAGGTAGGTGTCGGGGAAGAACAGCCCCTCGCCGCTGCCGCGCTGGATCGCGTTGTCCGGCGCCCCGATCGCGCGCAACAGTTCGGCGTCGCTCATGCCGGCCGTCGCGTGCGCGAGATCGGGATTGCCGTCGAGTTCCGCGCGCATCCGCTTGAAGGTCCAGCCTTCGATCACCGTCGCGACGTATTCGTTCACGTCGCCCCGTGCGATCTTCTGCAGCACGTCGTACGGCGTGATGCCGGTCTTGAATTCGTAGTTGCCGGACTTGAGCCGGCTCGACAGCCCGAGCAGGCGCGTCATCGCGACGAAGCCGAGCGGCTCGACCGGGACGCCGCCGCGCTCGAGCTGCAGCGCGACACTCTTCACGCTGCTGCGCGGCTTGATCGTGACGTCGAGCGACGCGGCACCCAGCAGCAGCGGCCGGGTCGCCCAGTAATACCCGCCGCCCGCGCCGGCGGCGGCCACAACGACGGCCAGCGCCACGACAGTCGCGGCGCATTTCTTCAGTAGGGACATGGAAACGTGACTCAGGTAAGACCCATATAATACTTGCTCGCCTTCGTCAAAGTCAGGGTTGACTGTTCCCTCATTCCATGAGCACACCGTTCGCTCCACCGGCTGCCCAGCCCGCATCCGTCTCGCTCCCCGTTTTCCCCCGCCCGTCCGCCGCCGATTTCGACGCGCCGGGCGCCTGCATGCCGCTCGCGCAGTTCGGCGTGATCGACGTGGCCGGCGACGACGCCGCGACGTTCCTGCACAGCCAGCTCACCAACGACATCGAGCATCTCGATGCCGCGAGCGCGCGCCTGTCCGGCTATTGCTCGCCGAAGGGCCGCCTGCTCGCGTCGTTCCTCGCGTGGCGCGCCGGTCACGGCGTGCGCCTGCTCGTCTCGAAGGACGTCCAGGCCGCCGTGCAGAAACGGCTGTCGATGTTCGTGCTGCGTGCGAAAGCGAAACTGACGGACGCGAGCGACGCGCTCGCGGTGGTCGGCTTCGCGGGCGACGTGCGCGACGCGCTGTCGGGCATCTTCGACGCGCTGCCGGACGGCGTGCACGTGAAGGTCGACGGCCCGGCCGGGGCGCTGATTCGCGTGCCGGATGCGGCCGGCCGCAAGCGCTACCTGTGGATCGGGCCGCGCGCGGAAGTCGACGCGCGTCTCGCCGCGCTCGCCGGCAAGCTGCCGGTCGTGTCGCCGGCCGTGTGGGACTGGCTCGACGTGCGCGCGGGCGAGTCGCGCATCACGCAGCCGGCCGTCGAACAGTTCGTGCCGCAGATGGTCAACTTCGACGTGATCGGTGCCGTTAACTTCCGCAAGGGGTGCTACCCGGGCCAGGAAATCGTCGCGCGCAGCCAGTACCGCGGCACGATCAAGCGCCGTACCGCGCTCGCGCACGTCGTCGGCGAGACCGACACCGTGCATGCCGGCGTCGAGCTGTTCCACAGCGACGACCCGGGCCAGCCGTGCGGGATGATCGTCAACGCGGCGGCCGCGCCCGCGGGCGGCGTCGACGCGCTCGTCGAGATCAAGCTGGCCGCGCTCGACAACGGCACGGTGCACCTCGGTGCGGCCGACGGTCCGGCGCTCGCGTTCGACGCGCTGCCGTACGCATGGCCGACGGAAGCGTGACGCACTGACAACCCGTTCGCACGCCGGCGCGCACATGGCGGCCGGCGCCCGACGTTTCCTGCGAGAGATTCGCCCGATGTGTCTGATTGCCTTCGACTGGCAGCCTGATGCCGCCGCCGGTCCCGTCTTTACCCTGACCGCCAACCGCGACGAATTCTTTCGCCGCACGAGTGCGCCGCTTTCGTGGTGGGAGGATGTGCCGGGCGTGCTCGCCGGCCGCGATCTCGAAGCGGGCGGCACGTGGCTCGGCGTGTCTCGCGACGGCCGCTTCGCGGCGCTGACCAATTACCGCGCGCCGTTCGACATTCGCGCGGGCGCGCCGACCCGCGGCAAGCTCGTGTCCGATTTCCTCCGCGGCCCGTCCGTCGCGCCGCTCGACTACCTCGGCGAGCTGGCCGAGCACGCGGCTGTCTACAACGGCTTCAACCTGCTGGTCGGCGACTGGAAGCGGCGCGAACTCGCGTGGCTCTGCAATCGCGCGGCCGAAGGTGAAACCGGGATCGCCGCGCCGGTCTCGATCGGCGCCGGCGTGCATGCGCTGTCGAACGCGCGGCTCGATACACCCTGGCCGAAAGTCGTGCGCAAGCGCGCCGAACTCGGCACGCTGCTGACCGACAACCCGACCCCGTCGCTCGACGAGCTGATCGATCTGATGCGCGATCCGCATGTCGCGGACGACGACGCGCTGCCGCATACCGGCATTCCGGTCGAGCGCGAGCGGGCGCTGTCGGCCGCGTTCATCGAGACGCCCGAATACGGCACGCGCGGCACGACCGCGCTGCGCGTGACGATGAAGGAAGGCGTGCGGCTGACGGTCGACATCAAGGAACGCTGCGACGACGACGGCTCGCACCGCACCGTTCGCCCGGGCAGTTTCGAGCGCGCGTTCACGTTCGACATCGACGCGACGCAACCGCGCTGAGCCTGCCGCCCGCGCGGCACTAGGGCGCGCGCGCCATCTCGACGTGCGGCACGCCGATTTCGACGAACGGTTCGCCGATCGCCGCGAAGCCGTGCCGCACGTAGAACGCCACCGCGGCATCCTGCGCGTAGAGCCGCACGACCGGCTCGCCGCGATGCCGCGCCGCGTCCAGCAGCGCATGCAGCACGGCCGATCCCGCGCCCTGCCCGCGCGCGTCGGCCAGCACCGCGACGCGGCCGATCGTGCCGGTGCGCAGCAGCCGTCCCGTCGCGACCGCGCGGCGCGCGCCGGTCGCCACATCGACACGGTAAGCCACCGCGTGCAGCGACAGCGGATCCTCGTCGTCGAGCTCCCATTCCGGCGGAATCCGTTGCTCGCGCACGAACACCGCATCGCGAATACGTGCGGCATCGCCGCCCAGCACGGCCCAGTCACCCGTTTCCACCCAGCCGTCGGTCATCGCTTCCTCCGCGCGGCGCCGGGCGCCGCCGCCGTCAAACGTCGTCGAATGCGGCCTTGAGCGCCGCCACCGCGTCGGCATGCGCGGCCCGCACCTCCGGCACGTAGCCGCCCATCTTGAAGAACTCGTGGATCATCCCCGGATAGCAGACCAGCGTAACCGCATTGCCGGCCGCGCGCAGCTTGTCCGCGTACGCGGCGCCCTCGTCGCTCAGCGGGTCGTATTCGGCCGTCGCGATCCAGGCCGGGGCCACACCGGCGAACGACGGCGCGCCGCGCGGGCCGTCGAGCGGCGCGAAGCGCCAGTCGTCGCGGTCGGATCGATCCCGCACGTATTGCGTGAAGAACCACTGGATCGTGTCCTGCGTCAGCAGGTAGCCGTTCGCGAGCCGTCCGTGCGATTCGGTGTCCTGGTAGCCCGTCACGCCCGGATAGATCAGCAGCTGCAGCGCAAGGTCGATGCCCGCGTCGCGCGCGAGCACCGCGCAGACGGTCGCGAGCGTGCCGCCCGCGCTGTCGCCGCCGACCGCGAGCCGCGCCGCATCGATGCCGAACGCGGCGGCCTCGCGATGCAGCCAGCGCAATGCGTCGTCGGCGTCGTTCACCGCGGTCGGGAACCGGTGCTCGGGCGCGAGCCGGTAGTCGACCGACAGCACCGCGCACTGCGCGTCGCGCGCGAACATGCGGCACAGCGCGTCGTGCGTGTCGACGCTGCCGACCGTGAAACCGCCGCCGTGGTAATAGACGAACGCCGGCAGCGGTTCGGCGAGGCTCGGCTCGACCGGCAGGTACAGCCGCGCGCCGATCGTGCGGCCATCGCGCGTCGGCACGACGCAGGCCTCGACCGAATGCATCGGCGCGGGCGCGACATCGAGGATCGGCGCGCTCTTCTCGTACGCGGCGCGCGCCTGCTGCGGCGTCTGGTGGTGATAGGACGGGCGTTTCGCGCGCTCGACCATGTCGAGTATCTGGGCGATCTTCGGATTCAGCGGCATCGGTGAGGACGGCGCGTGCGGCGCCGTGAACGGACAAGCGTCACATGATGCCACGCGCGGATCAGACGAGCTGCACGAGCTGCTTGCCGAAATTGCGGCCTTTCAGGAGCCCGAGGAACGCGTCCGGCGCCCGCTCGAGTCCGTATGCGATCGTCTCCCGGTAATGCAGCCGCTTCGTCGCGACGAGCTCGCTGAGCTCGGCCAGCGCGGGCGGCCATGCGTCGGGATATTCGAACACGATGAAGCCCTGCATCGTCAGCCGCGAACGCAGGATCAGGCCCGGATTCGCGAGCGGCACGGGCACGCCGTCGTAGCCGGCGATCATCCCGCACACGGCGATCCGGCCGAATGCGTTCATCCGCGTCATCGTCGTGTCGAGCACGGCGCCGCCGACGTTCTCGAAACAGCCGTCGACGCCGTCCGGCGTCGCGGCGGCCAGATCGTCGGCCAGCCGGCCGGCCTTATAGTCGACGCACGCGTCGAAGCCGAGCGTGTCGACCACGTAGCGGCACTTGTCGGGGCCGCCCGCGATACCGACCGCACGGCATCCGGCGCGCTTCGCGAGCTGGCCGACGACGCTGCCGACCGCGCCGCTCGCCGCGCTGACGACGATCGTTTCGCCCGCTTTCGGCGCGATGATCCGGTTCAGCCCGACCCACGCCGTCACGCCCGGCATGCCGGTCACGCCAAGCCAGGCGGACAGCGGCACCCGCGACGTGTCCACCTTGCGCAGCCCGTTGCCGTTCGACGTGCCGTATTCCTGCCAGCCGAACTGGCCGACCACGTGCTCGCCGACAGCGAAATCCGGGTGACGCGATTCGATCACCTCGCCCGCCGTGCCGCCGATCATCACCTCGTTCAGCGGCTGCGGCACCGCATACGACTTCGCGTCGTTCATGCGTCCGCGCATGTACGGATCGAGCGACAGGAAATGGTTGCGGACCCGCAGCTCGCCGTCGGCGAGCGGCACGAGCGGCGTTTCGACGAGCCGGAAGTTGTCGGCGCTCGCGGCGCCTTGCGGGCGTGACACGAGCAGAATCTGGCGATTGATCGTGTTCATGGCTGGCTCCTTGGCTCCGTTCGCAGCGTGACGCGGGCCCGCTGCGAATCCGTGCCGCAAAACAAAACGGCCCTGCCCGTAACCAGGCAGGGCCGCGCGTTCCGGCGCTTACGCGTCGCTCGGGCCGGGGTGGGCATCCGGCGCCGTGCGCGTGCGTTGCCGCTTGATGTCGCGGCCGACCGCGAGCCGCCGCATGTACTTGAACGTGCCGAGCGCCTTCGCGACGAAGTTGCCGTCGCTGTCGCGCACCTCACCTTCGCAGTACGCCATCGTCGTCGAACGATGCATCACGCGTCCGTATGCGCGCAACTCGCCGCGCCCGGGCTGCATGAAATTCACCTTCATCTCGACCGTGACGACGCCGACGCCGTCGTCGGTCAGGCTCCGGGCGGCCATCGCGAGCGCGATGTCTGACAGCGTCATCGTCACGCCGCCGTGCGCGATGCTCCACGTGTTCATGTGCCGCTCGTCGAGCGGCAGCACGATCTCGCTCGCGCCATCCTTCGCGGACACGAGCCGCACGCCGAGCAGATCGACGAACGGGCTTTCGATCGACGGGCCGTCCGTCGGGGATGCCGCGTCGCTCATCGTGCGCTGTCGGACAGGTAGTCGACGCACTGGCGCGATTCGGCCACGGCAACGACGAATTTCTTCACTTCCTGGTGAACCGGGTGCACCTGGTACGCATCGAGCGCGGCCTGGTCCGTGAAATCGGACACGAGCACGACGTCCGACGTGGCTTCCAGGCCCGGCGTCGCGATGCCGACGTCAAGTTGCAGGATGCCCGGCACGAGGTCGCGGCAGCCTTCGAGCTTTTCCTTCAGCTTCAACGCGTTTTGCGCACGCGTGCCGCCTTCCGCCGATTCTTTCAGCTTCCACATCACGATATGTCTGATCACTTCCGTTGCTCCTGTTCGTTGGCGTGCGTGCTGCCGGCGCGCCGCTGGGGCGGCGGGCGATGCACCCCGTCTGTTGTCGGTCTGCGCCGTTCGCCCGCGGGCGCGGGCGGGACGAAACGAATCGAATATCGACCGTCGTCCGGTCGTTCCGACGACGATACGCGATTTTTCACCGCATCGATATTCGACGACGCGATCCGGGAAACGGCGGCAGGCACCAAGCCTACCAAACTTGACGACCGCGATGGGGTGATCATGCACCGGGCAGCCCGCATCGGTTGGCGTGCGGCGGCAATGGCGTTCGTCTGCGGCCGAATGGCGGGAACGCGCATTGCTCGGCCGAATCGCCCGGCTTCACGTTGCGATTGGCTCGACTCCGGTCCGGCATCAATCGCCGGATCGCCGGATTGAAGCGCCATTGCCAACCATTTGATTGATCGTTATCCGGATTCGTTATTCATATTTTCATAATCGCAGTTTTTACCGACTAGACGAGTAATAATTGCGATTTAACAGGCAATTAAATATTCAAAAATCCATAAAACATCATTGACTTTGACTTTCATCGAAATTTAGAATCCCATACAACGTCTTTCGTCTGATTTTTTCGGAACCGCACGAACATCGCCCTTCGCCTTCGCGAAGGCTTTCTCCGGTGACTACACCCGCATCAAAACGGGCGGCGCGTCCTTTTGCCTTCACTTTTCGGCATTGATCGTCCATTCGATTAATACCGTTCAATTCGCCCCCGAGCATCACGCGACGATTAATCCGGACATTTTCAGAATGCCCGCGACGCGGCACAAAGCGGATCAAACCGTCCGCTCATTCAGCATTCCGATAAAAATCACATGCATCAGGAGGGTCGTCATGAACGTGCACCGCTTCACGAAATCGCTGTGTCTCGGATTCGTCTGCGCGGGCCTGCTCGCCGCCTGCAACGACGACGACGTCCAGTCGAGCGGTACGCCGTCGAATAGCGCCGCACTGTCGTTCCGCATGGACGCCGGCGGGCAGATCAATGCGTTCTACCGGCAGGACAAGGTCGCCGCGCACCTGCTGGTGCGCTCGTCGACGAAACCGCGTCTGCTCGTGGTGTTTCCGGCCGGCAACAGCGGCACCGGGGTGTGGTTCGACGACGTCGCTCAGCCGGTGAACTGGAGTCTCGACACGCCACCGTCCGCGCTGTCGGCGCCCGACACGCGCGGTCGCGCGCTGTACGGCATCGGCGCCGACGTGTCGGTCGACACCGATACGCTGACGATCCGCCAGGGCCTGCTCGGCAACGTGCGCTTCCTGCGCGACTTCAACGGCGGCGCGACGATTCCGCCGGAGATCGTCACCGCCCCGACGGTCCAGGGCAGCGCCGCGCAATGGCAGCGCGACCGGATCGACGGCGCGCCCGGCCAGATGCTGCGCATCACGCTGCGCGACGGCGGCAGCATCGCGACGGCCGCGGGCGGCACGCTCGTGCTGCGCGCGGCGCCCGGCGCGCATACGCTGAAACTGCACGTCGACGCGCTGTCGGGCGAGACGCCGCTGTCGCCGATCCTGCGCGCTGACCTGCTCGCGCCGTCCGTGAATCCCGACCCGGTCAGCCAGAACGTGCTCGAATTCCTGAGCTTCCACGACAAGCTGCTGGCCGGCTCGTGGCAATACGACACGTACTTCGGCCGCGACACGCTGATCTCGGTGCGCATGCTGATGCCGGTGCTCGAGCCCGCGGCGATCGAGGCCGGGCTGACGTCGGTGCTGAGTCGCCTGTCGAACGACGGCAAGGTCGCGCACGAGGAAGGCATCGGCGAATTCGCGCTGGTCGACAACGCGAAGCACGGCCGGCCGAACGATGCAACGCCGACCTACGATTACAAGATGATCGACAGCGACTACCTGCTCGCGCCGATCGCGGCGGCCTGGCTGATCGACGACGCGCGCGGCCAGGCGCGCGCGGCCGCCTATCTCGCGCAACGCGGCAGCGACGGCCAGACGAACGGCAGCCGGCTCGTCGTCAACCTGCTGCACGTCGCGGCGACCGCGCTGCCGTTCGCCCAGCAGCCGTCGGTCGCGAACCTCATCCACCTGCGGCCCGGCGAAATCGTCGGCAACTGGCGTGACAGCACCGACGGGCTCGGCGGCGGCGTCTATCCGTACGACGTGAATGCGGTGCTCGTGCCGGCCGCGCTGCGCGCGGCGAATGCGTTCCTCGCGCGCGGCCTGCTCGATCCTTACCTGGACGCCGGGCAACGTGCAACGCTCGCGAACACGGCGACCGAAGCGGCGACCTGGGAGCAGCAGGGGCCGCCGCTGTTCCAGGTGAGCGTGCCGGCCGCGCAGGCCACGACCGACATATCGGCCTATGCGACGTCTGCCGGTGTACCGGCCGGCGCCGCGCCGAGCGCGCCGCTGATGTTCTACGCGCTGTCGCTCGACCAGCAAGGCACGCCGATCCCGGTGATGAATTCCGACGGCGGCTTCGCGCTGCTGTTCGGCACGCCGCCGGACGACCAGCTTCAGCGGATCGTCGCCGACGTCACGCGGCCGTTCCCGACCGGGCTCGTCACCGACGTCGGGATGCTGATCGCGAACCCCGCGTATGCGAACCAGGCGCTGTGGCCCAAATTCACGAGTTCCGCGTATCACGGCACGGTGATCTGGTCGTGGCAGCAGGCGATGTGGGTCGCCGGGCTCGACCGCCAGCTCGCTCGCCAGGATCTGTCGGACACGACGCGCACGCTGCTGACGCAGGCCCGGCAGACGATCTGGCAGGTGATCTCGAACGGACGCGACATGCGCACGTCGGAAATGTGGACCTGGTCGTACGTGAACGGCCGGTACCAGACCGATGCATTCGGCACCCGCAGCGCGGATGCAACCGAGGCCAACGCGGCGCAGCTGTGGAGCACGACGTATCTCGCGATCCGCGATCCGCAACTGCGCGCGGGCAAGTACTGGTGGCAGGCGTCGCAGCGGATGCAGGACGCGCAGCCGGAGCGTGCGGCGGCCATCGCGTCGCGTTAGCCGATGCGCCAGTGAAACGAAAGCCCCGCACGCGCATGCTCGTGCGGGGCTTCATTCCGAATGCGTGCGAGACGAACCTGCCTCGCGTCGCGCCATCATGTTGCGGCCGCGCGCGCCACGTAGTCGCATGCGCGACGGCCGCTCGTCAGTGCGCGACCACGCGATTGCGCCCGTCGCGCTTCGCCTGGTACAGCCGTTCATCGACCGCCCGCAGCAATGCATCGACCGTGCTCCCGTCGACACCGTACTGCGCGACGCCGACGCTGACCGTCACCTGCACGTGCTTGAAATCCAGCCCGAACGGCGAACTCGCGATCGACGAACGCACGCGCTCGGCCGTCATGCGCGCGCCTTCGAGCGGCATCTCGGGCAACAGCGCCATGAATTCCTCGCCGCCGACCCGCGCGAGCGCACCGGCCGGACGAATCGCCTCGAGACACTGGCGCACGACGCCGCGCAGCACCTCGTCGCCGATCTGGTGCCCGTATGCGTCGTTGATGTTCTTGAAGTTGTCGAGATCGAGCGCGAGCAGGCAAAACGGCGTGCCGTCGCGCTCCGCGCGCACGATCTCGCGCTCGACCTGCGCGATGAACTGGCGGCGGTTCGACGCGCCCGTCATCGGATCGGTCGCGGCCATGTATTCGAGCTTCTGGTTCGTGCGCCGCAACTCCTGCAGCGCACTCTCGGTGCGCGCCATCGATTCCGACAGCCGGCTCATCAGGTCTTCCTGGCTGTAGATCGCCGAGAACGAGCGCGTCGTCTGCAGCGCCTGCACGACGCCGTAGCTGAGCAGGAAGAACCCGCCCGCGAAGATCGCATGCGCGAGCCACCACATGTGGTTCCAGGGCTTGCCGAGGATGAACGCAAGCGACGACAGCGCGAACGCCATGATCGACACCCCGTAGATCACCATCAGCGGCGAACGGATGCGCCGCGCGAGCAGCACGCCGACGTTGAGCAGCGAAAACACCAGCGCGCCGCCTTCCATCGACAGTCGCGTGCCCAGCGCGCCCGCGACCGGCGAATACGCGATGTATGCGACCGCCACGTCGACGACCAGGAACAACACGATCCACGGCAGCCACGTTCGCGCGCGCGTACGCTTCTCGAACCGATCGGGCGGCTGCGAATACGACAGCAGGCCCGTCAGCAGCAGGATCGACATCACGAGGCGCGATGCGGGCCCGTACAGCAGGAACAGCCAGATGTTGTGATGCGCCATCCCGGTGAACACGCCGTGCATCGCATAGATCATCGCGAAGCCCAGAAAGCCGAGTGTCAGCCAGCGCAGCAGCGGCTCGCCGGACGACCGGTAGCACACCCACGTCACGTAGGTGACGAACGCACCCTCGAGGGTCGCGGCGGCGATCGCAATTTCATGGAAGGCGTGGCTCTCGAACACGACGTGCGGGTCGCTGAAGAACCACAGATAGGCGATCAGATAGGCTGGCAGCAATGCGAAGCCGACCAGCAGGCATTTCGCATAGAGCCTCGCGGCCGCGCTGACGACGCGCGGCGGTTCCCCGGCTGCATAGGTCGTGCTCAATTCGGTCCCCGTTCGGTCTGCTGCGTGGTTCGAACGTTCACGGTGCCGGACACGCGCGATGCATCGACTGCGCCGGCTACCGGAAACGCATCGCGTGCGTCGGTGCGATGCACGCGTTGCCCCATCCCGCCGAAAGGCAAATGTCAGAGCAAGTATAGGTGCGGCAATTCGTTTGACAAGTAAGGGGAAACGGCAGCATCGAACCGGCACCGTTTGCTTCCCGATCCTTTCGAATCGCATTCGACGGCCGCGGCTGGCGTCAACGCAAGCGGCGGCCGTCGGCCGGCATGCAAAAAAATCAGACGATTTCGAACAGGCCGGCGGCGCCCTGCCCGCCGCCGATGCACATCGTGACGACCACGTATTTCACGCCGCGCCGCTTGCCTTCGATCAGCGCATGGCCCGTCAGGCGCGCACCCGACACGCCGTACGGATGGCCGACCGCGATCGCGCCGCCGTTGACGTTCAGGCGGTCGTCAGGAATCCCGAGCGTATCGCGGCAGTACAGCACCTGCACCGCGAACGCTTCGTTCAGTTCCCACAGGCCGATGTCGTCGACCTTCAGCCCCGCCTGCTTCAGCAGCTTGGGCACCGCGAACACCGGGCCGATGCCCATTTCGTCCGGCTCGCAACCGGCGACCGCGAAACCGCGGAACACGCCGAGCGGCTGCAGCCCTTCGCGCTGCGCGACATCCGCGTTCATCACCACGCACGCCGACGCGCCGTCCGAGAACTGGCTCGCGTTGCCCGCGGTGATCACGCCGCCCGGCACGGCCGAACGGATCTTCGACACGCCGTCGAGCGTCGTGTCCGGCCGGATGCCTTCGTCGGCCGACACCGTCACGTCCTGCGTGAACAGCCGGCCCGTCGCCTTGTCGGCGATGCCCGCGCGAACCGTGATCGGCACGATCTCGTCGTTGAAGCGCCCGGCTTCCTGAGCGGCCGCGGCCCGCAGTTGCGACCGCACGCCATACTCGTCCTGCCGCTCCTTCGAGATTCCGTAGCGCTTCGCGACGTTCTCAGCCGTCTGAAGCATGTTCCAGTAGATCTCGGGCTTGTGCTCGACGAGCCAGCCCTCCTGGATCATGTGCCGGTTCATCTCGTTCTGCACGCACGAGATCGATTCGACGCCGCCCGCGACATACACGTCGCCCTCGCCCGCGATGATCCGCTGCGCGGCGAGCGCGATGGTCTGCAGCCCGGACGAGCAGAAACGGTTCACCGTCATCCCCGGCACGCTCACCGGCAGCCCGGCGCGCAGCGCGATCTGCCGCGCGATGTTCGCGCCGGTCGCGCCTTCGGGGTTCGCGCAGCCCATGATCACGTCCTCGATGCGCGCCGGGTCCAGCCTCGCGCGTTCGAGCGCGGCCGCGACCACGTGGCCGCCGAGCGTCGCGCCGTGCGTCATGTTGAATGCGCCACGCCACGATTTCGCGAGCGGCGTGCGTGCGGTCGATACGATTACGGCTTCGGTCATGCGAGTCTCCTTCGGTCCTGCTGTCCTGAATCGGATGGGAATGCGCTACGCCGTCGGGCGCGCGCCCGCGGACGTCACGTGTGCGACGCCCGCCGCCTGCATCTGTTGCCATGCGTGCGCGAGCGACCCGTTCAGGTCGATCGCACGGCACGCATCGTTGATCACGGCGGCCTCGAAGCCAGCCGCGCGCGCATCGAGCGCGGACCACGCGACGCAATAGTCGGTCGCGAGCCCGCAGCACCACACGCGTTTCGCGCCGAGCTCGCGCAGATAGCCGGCCAACCCCGTGCGCGTCGTGCGGTCGGCTTCGACGAACGCGGAATAGCTGTCGACCTGCGCGTCGCCGCCCTTGCGGATCACGAGCCTCGCATGCGGGATGTCGAGGTCGCGATGCAGCGCCGCGCCTTCGGTGTCCTGCACGCAATGCACGGGCCACAGCACCTGCTCGCCGTACGGCAGCGCAAGCGTCGAGAACGGCTCGCGCCCCGGATGATTCGCCGCGAACGACACGTGGTCGCGCGGGTGCCAGTCCTGCGTCAGCACGACCTGGTCGAAGCGTCGCGCGAGCGCGTTGATCACCGGCACGACCGCGTCGCCGTCCGGCACCGCGAGTGCGCCGCCCGGCATGAAGTCGTACTGCACGTCGATCACGAGCAACACGTCGTCAGTGCGTTTCATTGCGTTTCTCCTTGCAAGCCCGGGCGCGCCGCCACGCCCGGCGTCAGCCGTTGAAGCCGCGTCCGGCCTTCGCCAGTTCGACGATCGACGGCGCGAGCGTCCACGCATCGCCGTTCGGCGCGGCCGCATAGCGGCGGATCGCGCGCTCGACGTTGTAGAGGCCGACCATGTCCGCATACAGCATCGGGCCGCCACGCCACAGCGGGAAGCCGTAGCCGGTCAGATAAACCATGTCGATGTCGGACGCCTTCGACGCGATCTTCTCCTCGAGAATCTTCGCGCCTTCGTTGACGAGCGCGAACACGAGCCGCTCGACGATCTCATCGTCGCCGATCTTGCGCCGCTCCACGCCGCGCTCCTTCGAATACGCGACGACCATCTCGTCGACGAGCGCCGACGGCTTCGCCTTGCGCTCGCCCGGCACGTAGTCGTACCAGCCGCCGCCCGTCTTCTGGCCGAAGCGGCCCTGTTCGCACAGGCGGTCGGCGATCTTCGAGTAATGCAGATCGGGCTGCTCGACATAGCGGCGCTTGCGGATCGCCCAGCCGATGTCGTTGCCGGCGAGGTCGCTCATCCGGAACGGGCCCATCGCGAAACCGAACTTCTCGATCGCGCGATCGACCTGCGCGGGCAGCGCGCCTTCCTCGAGCATGAAGAGTGCCTGGCGGATGTACTGCTCGATCATCCGGTTGCCGATGAAGCCGTCGCACACGCCCGACACGACCGCCGTCTTGCGGATCTTCTTCGCCACCGCCATCACGGTGGCGAGCACGTCCTTCGCGGTCTGCGCGCCGCGCACGACCTCGAGCAGCTTCATCACGTTCGCCGGGCTGAAGAAGTGCATGCCGACCACGTCCTGCGGCCGCTTCGTGAACGCGGCGATCTTGTCGACATCGAGCGTCGACGTGTTCGACGCGAGGATCGCACCAGGCTTCGCCACCGCATCGAGCTGGCCGAACACCTGCGCCTTCACGCCGAGCTCCTCGAACACGGCCTCGACGATCAGGTCCGCATCCTTCAGGTCGTCGTAGGATAGCGTCGGCGTGATCAGCGCCATGCGCGCGTCGAGCTTCTGCTGCGTGAGCTTGCCCTTCTTCACCTGCGCGTCGTAGTTCTTGCGGATCGTGGCCAGCCCGCGGTCGAGCGCGTCCTGCTTCGTCTCGAGCAGCGTGACGGGCAGGCCCGCGTTGATGAAGTTCATCGCGATCCCGCCGCCCATCGTGCCCGCGCCGATCACGCCGACGCGGCGAATTTCGCGCACCGGCGTATCGGCCGGCACGTCGGGAATCTTGCTCGCCGCGCGCTCGCCGAAGAACGCATGGCGCAGCGCGCGGCTTTCCGGCGTCATCATCAGCGCGACAAAACCGTCGCGCTCGGCGACGCTGCCCTTGTCGAAACCGTTCAGCACGCCGGCCTCGATCGCGTCGATGCACTTGTGCGGCGCGGGGAAGTTCGGCGCGGCGGCCCGTGCGGAATTGCGCGCGAACTGGATGAAGCCCGCCGCATTCTCGTGGACGATCCCGCGATCGCGCACGCGCGGATGCGGCCCCTGCCGCGCGCCGACCTTGCGCGCGAACGCGACGGCCGCGTCGAGCAGGTCGCCGTCGGCCATCTCGTCGAACAGTCCGCTCGTCGCGAGCTGCTCCGACGGCACCGGCGCGCCCGACACGATCATGTTCAGCGCGGTTTCGAGGCCCACCGCGCGCGGCAGGCGTTGCGTGCCGCCCGCGCCCGGCAGCAGGCCGAGCTTCACCTCCGGCAGCGCGACTTGCGCGCCGGGCGCCGCGACGCGATAGTGCGCGCCGAGCGCGAGCTCCAGGCCGCCGCCCATCACGACGCTGTGCAGCGCCGCGACGACCGGTTTCGCGCTCGCCTCCACCGCGCGGATCACGGTGTGCAGCGTCGGTTCCTGCAGGGCCTTCGGGGTATTGAATTCGGTGATGTCGGCGCCGCCCGAGAACGCGCGGCCCGCGCCGGTCAGCACGATCGCCGTGACCGACGGATCCTGCGCGGCGCGATCGAGCGCGTCCATGACGCCCTGGCGTGTCGACAGGCCGAGCCCGTTGACGGGCGGATTGTTGAGCGTGATGACGGCCACGCCGTCGCGAGTCGAGTAATCCACTGCCATCTGCCTGCCTCCATGCATCGCGCGCCGGGGTGGCTGCGCTTCATTGTGCGCGGTCGAACGGCCGCATGTCCGGATCGAACGGAGGCAGCATACAACGAAAAAGCACGGTCGTTCAATTTGATTTTGTCCCGATCCGGGAGCCGGATCGGGAGACCGCGCGGCGGGCCGTCGCCGGCCGCGGCTTACGGCTCGCCGACCGCCGTCGGCAGCACGTAGTCGCGGAACGTCTCGCGCAGCTTCAGCTTCTGCAGCTTGCCGGTCGCGGTGTGCGGCAGCGATTCGACGAACACGACGTCGTCGGGCACCCACCACTTCGCGACCTTGCCCTCGTAAAACGCGAGCAGCGCGTCGCGCGTCAGGTTCGCCCCTTCGCGCGGCACCACGACGAGCAGCGGACGCTCGGTCCATTTCGGATGCGCGCACGCGATGCAGGCGGCTTCGGCGACACCCGGGTGCGCGATCGCGACGTTCTCGATGTCGATCGAGCTGATCCATTCGCCGCCGGACTTGATCACGTCCTTGCTGCGGTCGGTGATCTGCAGGAAGCCGTCGGGGTCGATCGTCGCGACGTCGCCGGTCGGGAACCAGCCGTCCGACAGTGGCGACGCATCGCTCCCGAAGTAGCGATCGATCACCCAGGGCCCGCGCACCTGCAGTTCGCCGAACGCGACGCCGTCCCATGGCAATTCGTTGCCGTCGTCGCCGACGATCCGCATGTCGACACCGCAGATCACGCGACCCTGCTTTTCCAGCAACCGGCGCTGCGCGTCGAGCGGCCGCTGCGACTGCGCCCAGTTCAGCGTCGCGAGCGTGCCGAGCGGCGACAGCTCGGTCATCCCCCACGCGTGGATCACGCGCACGCCGTATTCGTCCTCGAACGTGCGCAGCATCGCGGGCGGGCACGCGGAGCCGCCGATCACCGTGCGGTTCAGCGTCGAGAAACGCACGCCGGCCTCGCGCATGTAGTTCAGCAGCCCGAGCCACACGGTCGGCACGCCCGCGGAAAACGTCACGCGTTCGGCCTCCATCAGTTCGTACAGCGACTTGCCGTCGAGATCCTTGCCGGGCAGCACGAGCTTGCCGCCCGTGAGCGGCACCGCATACGGCAACCCCCACGCGTTCACATGGAACATCGGCACGACGGGCAGCACGGCGTCGAGCGCCGACAGGTTCATCGCGTCCGGCAGCGCGGCGCCGTATGCGTGCAGCACCGTCGAGCGATGCGAATACAGCACGCCTTTCGGGTTGCCGGTCGTGCCCGACGTGTAGCACAGGCCGGACGCCTGCAATTCGTCGAGACGCGGCCAGTCGTAGCGGCCGTCCTCGGCGTCGACGAGCGTTTCGTAGCAGAGGAACGGCGTCGCGCCGGACGGCAGGTGCGCGGCGTCGGTCATCGCGATCCAGCCTTTCACGTGCGGACATTGCGGCGCGATCACGTCGACGAGCGGCGCGAAATTGATGTCGAAGCAGACGTAGCGGTCTTCCGCGTGATTGACGATGTAGGCGATCTGCTCAGGAAAGAGACGCGGGTTGATCGTATGGCACACGGCGCCCATCCCGCCGATCCCGTAATACGCCTCCAGATGCCGGTAGCCGTTCCAGGCCAGCGTGCCGACGCGGTCGCCCGATTCGACGCCGAGCCGCGCGAGCGCCTGCGCGAGCCGTTTCGCGCGCTGCTCGCAGTCGCGGTACGTGTAGCGATGCAGGTCGCCTTCCACGCGCCTCGACACGATCTCCGTGTCGCCCGCATGACGCGCAGCGTGCGCGATCAGCGACGACACCAGCAACGGCATGTCCATCATCTGGCCCAGCAACGGCTTACCCATCGTCTTGTTCTCCCGGAAGGACGCGAATCGGTGACCAGCCTCGAAACGGTGCGCCAGCTTGCAGCCTGTCCACGGCCCGGACAGGCCTGGCGCAAGGCGCGCGGGCCGCCATGCGGGCGGCGCGGCGCCGCCTTACAATATCGGCTTACCCAGAGGCGCTCAACATGTCGTTTTCCCGAAGCGCAGCCGATACGGCTGACACTCTCCCCGACCTCGCCGCGACGCTCGGCGCGCCGGCCACCGGCGCGTTCGTCACGCTCGGCGACGCGTTTCATACGCGGCTGCCGGCCGCGCCGCTGCCCGCGCCGTACGTCGTCGGCTTTTCCGACGAGGTCGCGAACCTGCTCGGGCTGCCGGTGTCGCTCGGCCGGCAGCCCGGGTTCGCCGAGCTGTTCGCCGGCAACCCGACGCGCGACTGGCCGGCGAGCGCGATGCCGTATGCGTCGGTGTATTCCGGTCACCAGTTCGGCGTGTGGGCCGGCCAGCTCGGCGACGGCCGCGCGCTGACGATCGGCGAACTCCCCGGCGCGGACGGCCAGCGCTACGAACTGCAGATCAAGGGCGGCGGCCGCACGCCGTATTCGCGGATGGGCGACGGCCGCGCGGTGCTGCGCTCGTCGATCCGCGAATTCCTGTGCTCGGAAGCCATGCATCACCTCGGCATCCCGACCACCCGCGCGCTCACGGTGATCGGCTCCGACCAGCCGGTGGTGCGCGAGGAGATCGAGACGTCGGCTGTCGTCACGCGTGTTTCGGAGAGCTTCGTGCGCTTCGGCCACTTCGAGCATTTCTTCTCGAACGATCGCCCGGACCTGCTGCGCCAGCTCGCCGATCACGTGATCGACCGCTTCTATCCCGCATGCCGCGACGCCGACGATCCGTACCTCGCGCTGCTCGAAGCCGCAATGCTGCGCACGGCCGACCTCGTCGCGCAGTGGCAGGCGGTCGGCTTCTGCCACGGCGTGATGAACACCGACAACATGTCGATCCTCGGCGTGACGATCGACTACGGCCCGTTCGGCTTCGTCGACGCGTTCGACGCGAATCACATCTGCAACCACTCCGACACGAGCGGCCGCTACGCGTACCGGATGCAGCCGCGCATCGCGCACTGGAACTGCTACTGCCTCGCGCAGGCGCTGCTGCCGCTGATCGGGCTGCAGCACGGGATCGCCGACGACGATGCGCGCGCCGAGCGCGCGGTCGACGACGCGCAGGCCGTGCTCGCGAAGTTTCCCGAACGCTTCGGCCCCGCGCTCGAACGCGCGATGCGCGCGAAGCTCGGCCTCGAGCTCGAGCGCGAGAACGACGCCGAGCTCGCGAACAAGCTGCTCGAAACGATGCACGCGAGCCATGCGGACTTCACGTTGACGTTCCGCCGGCTCGCGCAGCTGTCGAAGCACGACGCGAGCCGCGACGCGCCGGTACGCGACCTGTTCATCGATCGCGACGCATTCGACGCATGGGCGAACCTCTATCGCGCACGGCTGTCCGAGGAAACGCGCGACGACGCGGCCCGCGCGGCCGCGATGAATCGCGTGAATCCGAAATACGTGCTGCGGAATCATTTGGCCGAAGTCGCGATCCGGCGCGCGAAGGAAAAGGATTTTTCCGAAGTCGAGCGACTCGCGCAGGTGCTGCGCCGGCCATTCGACGAACAACCGGAACATGAAACGTATGCGGCATTGCCGCCCGACTGGGCCGGGTCGCTCGAAGTGAGCTGCTCGTCGTGACCCGCACGACCCGACCGACCGATCAGGAGAACATCCACATGTCACACGATTCCGACGACAAGACCTTCCCGTACCAGAAGGACGACGCCGAACTGCGCCGCCGGCTCACGCCGATGCAGTACGAGGTCACGCAGCATGCGGCGACCGAGCGCGCCTTCACCGGCGAATACACCGACACCGAGGACGCCGGCATCTACAAATGCGTCGTCTGCAGCACGCCGCTGTTCGAATCCGGCGCCAAGTTCCATTCGGGCTGCGGCTGGCCCAGCTACTTCAAGCCGCTCAACAGCGAGGTGATCGACGAGAAGATCGACCGCTCGCACGGCATGGTGCGCGTCGAGGTCCGCTGCAACCATTGCGGCGCGCATCTCGGCCACGTGTTCGAGGACGGACCGCGCGACAAGACCGGTTTGCGGTACTGCATCAATTCGGCTGCGTTAAACTTCGAGTCCCGACCCGAAAACGAATGAGCGGCACCGGACGGATCGGTCGGACAGCCTGCCCGGCTGCCCCGATCCCGGACGGTGGCGCCTGGCGGGTCCCCACAACGG
The DNA here is from genome assembly GCF_001522185.1 of Burkholderia sp. RF2-non_BP3. NCBI lineage: Bacteria > Pseudomonadati > Pseudomonadota > Betaproteobacteria > Burkholderiales > Burkholderiaceae > Burkholderia > Burkholderia sp. RF2-non_BP3. The sequence goes on from NZ_LOSU01000011.1 coordinate 127,790, forward strand.
TGAACGGCCGCGCGATGCGGCCTTTCACGCAGCTGCGAGCGCCATGAAATTCCTGTTCGATCTGTTTCCGATCATCCTGTTTTTCGCCGCCTTCAAGGTCTGGGGCATCTTCACCGCCACCGCCGTCGCGATCGTCGCGACACTGGCCCAGGTCGCGTGGGTGGCCTTCCGGCACCGGAAGGTCGACACGATGCTGTGGGTCAGTCTCGGCGTGATCGTCGTCTTCGGTGGCGCCACGCTCGTCCTGCATGACGAGAAATTCATTCAATGGAAACCGACTGTGCTGTACTGGCTGTTTGCGATCGGGCTGCTCGCCGCACGCTATGCGTTCGGCAACAACCTGATCGAGAAGATGATGGGCAAGCAGCTCACGCTGCCGCACCCCGTGTGGGACAAACTGAACGTCGCGTGGGCGCTGTTCTTCGCGGTGCTCGGCGTCGCGAACCTGTACGTGGTGCACAACTTCACCGAATCGCAGTGGGTGAACTTCAAGCTGTTCGGCACGACGGGCGCGATGGTCGTGTTCATCATCCTGCAGAGCCTGTGGCTCACGAAGTACCTGAAGGACGAATGACATGACCGACGCCTTTCTCGCCGCCTCTCCCGACGAACGCATCGCGCTGATCGAAGCGCGCCTGAGCGCGGCGCTCGCGCCGCTGTCGCTCGCGGTGCGCGACGACAGCGCGCAGCACGCGGGCCACGCCGGCGCGGCCGCCGGCGGCCACTACACGGTGACGATCGTGTCGGCCGCCTTCGCGGGCAAGCCGCGCGTCGCGCGGCACCGGCTGGTGTATGATGCGCTCGCTGATGCGATGCAGCGCGGCATTCACGCGCTCGCGATCGTGGCTTATACGCCCGAAGAATTCAACGAATCTTCAATCTAGTCTCAACAGGAATTCCCGATGATCCTGAAATCCCCCCGCCTGTGGGTCGCGGCGGCTGCATTCGCAGCGGCACCGGCATTCGCCCAGAACATCGCCGTCGTCAACGGCACGCCGATTCCGAAGTCGCGCGCCGATGCGATGGTCGCGCAGCTCGTCCAGCAAGGCCAGACCGACAGCCCGCAGCTGCAACAAGCCGTGCGCCAGGAACTCGTGAACCGCGAAATCCTGATGCAGGAAGCGATCCGCGAAGGCATCCCGAACCGTCCGGACGTGAAGGCGCAGGTCGCCGTCGCGCAACAGACTGTCGTGCTGCGCTCGATGATCGAGAGCTTCCTGAAGAAGAACCAGCCGACCGACGCGGAAGTGAAGGCGCGCTATGACGATCTCGTGAAGGGCGCCGGCGGCAACCGCGAGTATCACCTGCACCACATCCTCGTCGACAGCGAGCAGCAGGCGAAGGACCTGATCGCGAAGATCAAGGCCGGCGCGAAGTTCGAGGATCTGGCCAAGCAGTACTCGAAGGATCCGGGCTCGGGCAAGAACGGCGGCGACCTCGACTGGTCCGATCCGAAGGCGTACGTGCCGGAATTCGCGGCCGCCGCGCAGAAGCTCCAGAAAGGCCAGATGACCGACGCGCCGGTGAAGACGCAGTTCGGCTGGCACATCATCCGTGTCGACGACGTCCGCGACATCGCCCCGCCGCCGTTCGACCAGGTGAAGGCGCAGATCGCGCAGCAGCTCGTGCAGCAGAAGCTGCAGGCGTTCGAGGAAGGCCTGCGCCAGCAGGCGAAGATCCAGTAACGTCGGCGACGATCGCCCACGCAAAGGCCGCTCCCCGGAGCGGCCTTTTTCTTTGTCATGCTCGCTTGCGGTCGACCGACCCACGCGGTGGCCGCGCAAAGAAAAAGCCGCCTCGAGGCGGCTTTTCAGGACTGCGGGGTAGCGTTCGGGCAGTGCGGCGAACCGCTATGCCGGATAAAACACATCGTGGTAGCGGACTTCGCCCGACGGCCGCGGCGCGTCTTCGTCGAACGCCAGCGCGAGAAAATACTCGGGCGGCGCATCCGGGAACACCAGATCGCCGGACTGCACGAAGTCGAAACGCGCGTAATACGCGGGATCGCCGAGCACGACGCAGCCGCGCGCACCGAGCCGGCGCAACGCGTCGAGCCCCGTGCGCACGAGCCCCGCGCCGATGCTTTGCCGCTGGCAGTCGGGCAGCACCGCGAGCGGTGCGAGCCCGTACCACTGCTGGCTGCCGGCCGGCTCGCCGCCGATCGACACCGGCGAAAACGCGACGTGACCGATCACGCGCTCGTCGCGCTCCGCGACGAGCGACACACTGAGCACACCCTCCGCGCGCAGCGCATCGACGATCTGCCGTTCGAACCGACCGTGCTGCGGCTCGTCCGCGAACGCGGCCACGATCACGCGACCGATCGCATCGACATCGCTTGCGCGTTCGTCGCGCAGCGTGACGATCTCGACCGGTGCGTGCGGATCGAACATCAGCCGATCCAGCGGCGTGCGTTACGGAACACGCGCATCCACGGGCTCGCTTCGCCCCAGCCTTCCGGATGCCAGCTCATCGTGACCGTGCGGTGCACGCGCTCCATGTGCGGCATCAGCACCGAGAAGCGGCCGTCGGCCGTCGTGACCGACGTGATGCCGGCCGGCGAGCCGTTCGGGTTGAACGGATAACGCTCGGTCGCCTCGCCACGGTGGTCGACGTAGCGCATCGCGACCGCGACGCGATCGATGTCGCCCTGCTGCGAGAAGTCCGCATAGCCTTCGCCGTGGGCGACCGCCACCGGAATCCGCGAGCCTTCCATCCCCGCGAAGAAGATCGACGGCGACTTCTCCACTTCGACGAACGAGAAGCGCGCCTCGAACTGCTCCGACTTGTTGCGCGTGAACTTCGGCCATGCCTCCGCGCCCGGAATCATCGACGCGAGGCTCGACAGCATCTGGCAACCGTTGCAGATGCCGAGCGCAAACGTGTCGGGACGCGCGAAGAAGGCCGAGAACATGTCGGCGAGATTCGCGTTGAAGCGGATCGTCTTCGCCCAGCCTTCGCCCGCACCCAGCACGTCGCCGTACGAGAAGCCGCCGCATGCCACCGCGCCCGCGAAATCGGCGAGCGTCGCGCGGCCGGCCAGCAGGTCGCTCATGTGCACGTCGTGCGCATCGAAGCCCGCGCGGTCGAACGCGTAGGCCGTTTCGAGATGCGAGTTCACGCCCTGCTCGCGCAGGATCGCGACACGCGGGCGGGCGCCCGTCGCGATGAAAGGTGCTGCGATGTCGTCGGCCGGATCGAAGCTCAGCACCGGCGAGATGCCCGGGTCGGCCGCGTCCAGCAGCGCGTCGTATTCGGCGTCCGCGCAAGCGGGGTTGTCGCGCAGGCGCGCGATGCGCCAGCTCACTTCGCCCCACGCGCGATGGAGTTCAGCGCGCGGCGCGTCGAACACCTTCTTCGCGTCGCGGTACACCTCGATCACGTCGCGATCGTTGACCGTGCCGATCACGTGCGAGCACGCCGACAGACCGAACTCGCGCAGCGCGCCGAGCACCGCGTCGCGATCGGCCGCGCGCACCTGCACGACGGCGCCGAGTTCTTCCGAGAACAACGCGCGCAGCGTGCGATCCTCGCGACGGCCGCTCGTCTGCTTCGCCCAGTCCTTCGCGTCGCCGTAGTCCGATTCGTGATTCGGGTCGAGCGTCAGCATGTCGACGTTCAGCGACACGCCCGCGTGACCCGCGAACGCCATTTCGCACACCGTCGCCCACAGGCCGCCGTCCGAGCGGTCGTGGTACGCGAGCAGCTTGTCTTGCGCGTTGAGCGACTGGATCGCGTCGAAGAAGCGCTTCAGGTCTTCCGGATCGTCGACGTCCGGCGTCGTATCGCCGACCTGCTGCGTGACCTGCGCGAAGATGCTGCCGCCCATCCGGTTCTTGCCGCGGCCGAGATCGATCGCGATCAGCACGCTGTCGCCCGCGTCGGCGATGCGGCGCAGTTGCGGCGTCAGGTGACGGCGCACGTCCTCGACCGGTGCGAACGCGGAGATGATCAGCGACACCGGCGACACCACTTCCTTCGCGACGCCCTGCTCGTCCCACTTGGTCTTCATCGACAGCGAATCCTTGCCGACCGGGATGCCGATCCCGAGCGCCGGGCACAGCTCCATGCCGATCGCCTTGACCGTGTCGAACAGCGCGGCGTCCTCGCCGGCCGTGCCGCACGCGGCCATCCAGTTCGCCGACAGCTTCAGCTTGTCGAGCGACGCGATCGGCGCGCTCGCGATGTTCGTGATCGCCTCGCCGACGGCCATGCGGCCCGATGCCGGCGCGTCGATCACCGCGAGCGGCGTGCGCTCGGCCATCGTCATCGCCTCGCCCTTGAAGCCCGCGTAGTCGAGCGCGGTCACCGCGCAGTCGGCCACCGGTACCTGCCACGGGCCGACCATCTGGTCGCGCACCGACGTGCCGCCGACCGAACGGTCGCCGATCGTGATCAGGAACGACTTGCTGCCGACCGTCGGGTGCTTCAGCACGTCGACCGCGACTTCCGACAGCGCGATGCCCGTCACCTCGACCGGCGCGCGCTCGGTCGCGACGCGCGCGACGTCGCGGTGCATCCGCGGCGGCTTGCCGAGCAGCACTTCCATCGGCATGTCGACCGGGAATTCCTCGATGCCCGTTGCTTCGTCGTCGACGAGCTTCAGCTGGCGTTCGTCGGTCGCGACGCCGACCACCGCGAACGGGCAGCGCTCGCGTGCGCAGATCGCCTCGAAGCGCGGCAGGTCGGCCGGCGCGATCGCCAGCACGTAGCGCTCCTGCGCCTCGTTCGACCAGATTTCACGCGGCGACAGGCCCGATTCCTCGAGCGCGACCTTGCGCAGTTCGAAGCGCGCGCCCTTGCCCGCGCCGTCGACGATTTCGGGGAACGCGTTCGACAGGCCGCCCGCGCCGACGTCGTGGATGCTCAGGATCGGGTTTTCCGCGCCGAGCTGCCAGCAGCCGTTGATCACTTCCTGCGCGCGCCGCTCGATTTCCGGGTTGCCGCGCTGCACCGAGTCGAAGTCGAGTTCGGCCGTGTTCGCGCCGGTCGCCATCGAGCTCGCCGCGCCGCCGCCCATGCCGATCCGCATGCCCGGGCCGCCGATCTGGATCAGCAGCGAACCTGCCGGCACGTCGTGCTTGTGCGTGTGTTGATCCGCGATGTTGCCGAGGCCGCCCGCGATCATGATCGGCTTGTGATAGCCGCGCACCTGGCCGCCGACGTTCTGCTCGTACACGCGGAAGTAGCCGCCGAGGTTCGGACGGCCGAATTCGTTGTTGAACGCGGCGCCGCCGAGCGGGCCGTCGATCATGATCTGCAGCGGCGACGCGATGCGGTCCGGGCGGCCGTACGGGCCGTGCTGCTCGTTCGGATTGCGCTCGCCGACCGGCTGCGCCGCGTCGCGTGCGTTTTCCCACGACTGGCGTGCGTCGGGCAGATCGAGGTTCGACACGGTGAAGCCCGTGAGGCCGGCCTTCGGACGCGCACCGCGGCCCGTCGCGCCTTCGTCGCGGATCTCGCCGCCCGCGCCGGTCGCCGCGCCCGGGAACGGCGAGATCGCCGTCGGGTGGTTGTGCGTCTCGACCTTCATCAGCGTGTGAGTGAGCTCGGTGTGACGACCGTAGCGTTCGCCCGGCTCGCCGGCCGCGCCCGCGTTGCGCGGGAACCAGCGCTCGGCTTCGGCGCCGACCATGATCGACGAGTTGTCCGAATACGCGACGATCGTGCCTTGCGGGCTCAGCTTCTCGGTGTTGCGGATCATCGCGAACAGCGACATGTCCTGCGCTTCGCCGTCGATCGTCCACTGCGCGTTGAAGATCTTGTGGCGGCAATGCTCGCTGTTCGCCTGCGCGAACATCATCAGTTCGACGTCGGTCGGGTTGCGTTCGAGCTTGCGGAACGCGTCGACCAGGTAGTCGATCTCGTCGTCGGCGAGCGCGAGGCCCAGCTCGACGTTCGCGCGCTCGAGCGCGGCGCGGCCGACGCCCAGCACGTCGACGGTCGCGAGCGGCTTGGCCGGCAGCTCGTCGAACAGGTGCTTCGCGTCGTCGCGCGCGGCGACCACGCTTTCGGTCATCCGGTCATGCAGCGCGGCCGCGACGGCTGCGCGCGCGTCGTCGGACAGCGCCTTCTTGCCGCCGAGCAGGCCCGACTTCAGCGTGACCGTGAATTCGACGCCGCGTTCGATGCGGCGCACCTGCGTGAGGCCGCAGTGCTGCGCGATGTCGGTCGCCTTGCTCGCCCACGGCGAAACGGTGCCGAAGCGCGGCAGCACGACGAACGTCTCGGTCGTGCCCTTCTCGGCCGCCGGCTCGAATGGCGCGCCGTAGTGCATCAGTGCGTCGATGCGTGCGCTGTCGTCGGCCGACAGCGGCTCGGCCGCATTGACGAAGTGCAGGAACTGGCCGCGCACCGCGACGATGTTGGCGTCGATTTGCCTGAGCGTGTCGAGCAGACGGGTTTGACGGAAATCGGAGAGGGCCGAAGCGCCGGGAAAACACGAGAAGTGAGCCATGGGCTGGACTGACGTCGATGAGTCGCGCGAGGTGGCGACGTGGGGCGAAAGGTAGGGTAGCCCCCCTTCCTTGCGGAAGAAGGGCCCCCTAAGAACCGTACGTGCGAGTTTCCCCGCATACGGCTCAAGCCTACAAGAGCAAAATCTGGCCTACGGCCAGACCGGCTTAGTTACTGCAATTTTACCGGCGTGCACCTGCCGATGACAGTCCGGATGAAGCAAAACCCGGTTGGAGAGAGAGTCCGATCCGCCATGCATCCGATATTCCAGATGATGGTCGTGCCAGCCTGTCTCGTCCGTCAGGGCGCAGCCACAATGCGCACAGCAGCCGCTTTGTGACATATACAGCGAGGCCCATTGCTTCCGGTAGCGCATTGAGTTCCACATACGCTCCTGCCGCAACTCTTCGCTGTACTGCTCCATCATGGGATCGAAGGGATTGAAGTCCCCCCTCACCTTCTTGTGTCTCCTGATTTCCGTACCGCTAAGTTGGTACATCTCCAGAAGACCCTTACTGCCGTCTTCGCGCACTGTGGGCGCAGCGAACACCCAATTGCGGTTTCCAACCGTGTGAAAGTACTTCCTCTTCACCCAGTCTTTACCTTTGTTCGGATGCCGCCGTTTCGACCACCGCCAGAGCCTCTTAATCACTAGATGCTCCATGCGGGTGTACGCCTGCTTGGCAACTACGGGGCTGTGATACTGCGCCCATCCTCGTAGCATCGGGTTCAGCAGAAGGATCAAGCTCTCCTGCTTTGCCGCCTTGTTACCGCTGATTGTTTCCTCAACCTTGCGATAGAACGTCTGTACGTTCTTCTTGCTCGGTTTGATAAGTAGCGTTCCCGTGTACTTCCGGAAATTCCACCCCAGGAAATCGAAGCCGTCGTTGATATGGACGATCCGCGTCTTTTCCTCGGAGAGTTGCAGTCCTCGTTGTGCGAGGAAGGCTTCTACCCAAGGTTTGACATCGCTCTCTAGCACCTCTTGCGAAGTGCCGGTGATCACGAAGTCGTCTGCGTACCGCACCACTCTCACCTTCAGCCTCTTGGCCCGGACGATCCCAAACGTGGCGTTCAGATGCCCCGCAAGTTCTCGCTCCAACCCATTCAGCGTCACATTGGCCAACGTCGGGGAAATGATGCCTCCCTGCGGCGTACCGGCCTCAGTCGCCTGTAGCTGCCCCTTGTAAATCAGGCCAGCCTTCAACCACTTCCGGAGAATTCCCTTGTCCATTGGGACATGGTTCACCAGCCAGTCGTGATTGATGTAGTCGAAGCAGCCTTTGATGTCTGCCTCCAAGACCCATTGGGCCGAAGCCTTCTGCGCCAAGGAGACAAACAACTGCGACATCGCATCAGCCGTCGAGCGATTGATCCGAAACCCATATGAGTTCGGGTCGCTCGTCGATTCCGACACCGGCTCCAGAGCCTGCAAGTACAGGGCTTGCATCGCCCTGTCCCGCATGGTCGGTATGCCCAGAGGGCGTAACTTCCCATTGGCCTTGGGGATAAAGACTCTCCGTAATGGCAGAGGCTTGTATCCGCGCCGCTTCAACTTGCCGACAGCTTCCCATCGGCTCTCAGGCGTATCCCACAGTTCGCGATCGACTCCAGCCGTTCGCGCACCTTGGTTTTGCGTAACACGTCGTACCGCATACAACTTCGCGGACAACGTGCGGGTCAGCATCCTTTGCAAGGCTTTCACCCTGCGCCAGTCACCTTCCCGCGTCGCCTTCGCAATTCGAATCTGCATCCCTCTCACGTTCCGTTCCACGCGACGCCAATCGACGTCGTGCCAATGGTCCGGCGCATGGGAAAGCGCAGACCCACCCTTACGGGCAGATACTTTCATGCTGCTCTCCTGCTCAAAGAAGTGAATCCCTTCGCGGAAAGCAAAACGCCCCTTGCGGGAGCGTTTTGCTCCCACAAGGGAAAAGAACAACACTGATGACTAAGAAGCCACCAGCAATCACTGTTTCAGCTTGAGGGTTAGTCAGCCGTCTTGCGACGGTAGACCAGACGGAAGTCTGCCCACTTTCGCGTGGGGTGATGTCTCAACCCCTATCCGAGCCATTACAGCCCGGCATTCGCTTTTTCCGTCCTCCCATACCCGCACGGCCAACAGCGTTCCTCACGGTTCGCCTGCCAGCGCTCACGCACTGGCAGCAGTACGGGCTTACCACGTTCCCGGCGTGTCACACGACTGGTTTAGGTCCTGCCTCTTCCCCGGCGGTCCGATGACGACGTAACCCGAACCTTCAGCGGGTTATCCGACCGCGCACCTTTTGGTCGATGCCTAACAGCAGCTTTGGCACCACAATTATTACGAGGTTTATCAGCAGTTCACTTACGTTGACCCTGCCAGTCAGCCTAGCTCCTCGATCCGATTGCTGCTCCGAATCTCCACGTGGAGATCTCACGATCTCCACGCGCCCGATACATCCGGGGGCTTCATTGTCGGGAGAGCTTCACACCCCACCGTTGCCAGTGACGCATGTCTCCCTAGGCTACTGCTGGTCGTACAACAGGTTCACTATCTCCCGACCACTGAGAGATTGAACAATGACACACCGAGCTTTCGCTCGTCTCAAGCTTCGAAACCCCAAGCCACAAGTGTCTGGGGGAATTGCAAACACCACCCCGCCCAATCGGCGGAGGTGAAGCCGCTGACTGGGCGGGGCCTGACGGTAATCAGGTCAATGCAATGCGATGTCCGGCTGAATGCAGCACACCGAACATCGCCTGTGGCGACACCCGGAGTACCCAACCGGGTTCGCTTCGTTACAAGAAGTGCAAAGACTGCCGGGCTTCATGAGGCCCACATTGCACTTTTCGCGGCTGGTAAGGCTCGTACTGACGCCTCCTTAACACCGCTAGTCGATGTCCCTTACGTTGGGACTACCCGGACACGAGCGTGCGTGTCGCACGAAGGCCGTAATTATACCCGGAAGTCGGCCGTCCCAGACCGGCTGATCGGCACCCGTCACGCACCGCAACGGTGCGGCGGCATCCGCGGCGCACAGCCGGCCGCCGGACCGGCACGCACGGCCGCGGCGGCCGGCGACCACGTGATGGCGGAATCGGACGAGGTCGCACGACGCCGGTTCGCGCGATTTTGGCGCTATCATTTGCGGTTCACCGGGCCGGGAGCCCGTCAGCGAATCCTCACCGGGCGGCATGCATGCCGCCCGTCATCGAAGCAATCCATGGATGTCATCGTCATCGGCGGCGGAATCAGCGGCGTCGCCACCGCCTACCAGCTGCGCGCGGCCGGCCATCGCGTGTGCGTGGTCGAACGCCACGCGACCGTCGCGCAGGGCGCGACCTACGGCGACGGCGGCACGCTGCTGCCGAGCCCGCTCGACGTCTGGTTCGGGCCGACCTTCATGCGCCAGCGCCAGCCGCGTGACACCGGCATCGTCTACAAGCCGGGCTTCAACGGCGGCGTGCGCCGCTTCGTCAAGCAGCTCGCCGCGCTGCGCGAGCCCGACGCATTCGCCGCGCAGTATGCGCGGCTGCGCCCGCTGATCGACGCGTCGCGCGAGTCGCTCGCCGACATCGAGGCGCGCCTCCAGCTCGAATTCGAGCAGAAACCCGGGATCCTGCACGTCGTGCGCGACCCGCGCGACTGGGAAGCGCTGCAACCGGCACTCGACCTGCTGCGTGCGCTCGACCAGCCGTACCGGGTGCTCACGGCCGACGAATGCGCGGCGCTCGAGCCTTCGGTGCCGGCCGAGCCCGGCTTTGCCGGCGGCGTGCTGCTCGAGAGCGAGCGCACCGGAAATTGCCCGCTGTTCGCGAAACTGATCAAGCAGACGCTCGACGAGCACGGCGTGCAGTTCCGCTTCGGCGCGGACGTCGCCGCAATCCGCGTCGACACCGGCCGGGCCGCGGTCGAGCTCGCGCCGGCCGGCGGCCGGCACGCGACGAAGGCGCACGAGGTCGACGTGATGTCGGCCGACGCGATCGTGGTCGCCGCGGGCGCCGGCAGCCTGCCGCTGCTGGAGCGGCTCGGCTGGCGGCTGCCGCTGCATCCGGTGCGCACGCATACGCTGACCGCCCCGGTCGCATACGAAGAACATGCGCCGCACCTGAGCGTCGTCGATTCGATCAAGCGGATTTCGATCACGCGAACCCACCAGCGGCTGCGCATCGGCGGCGGCGCCGTGCTGCAGAGCCTCGCCGACACCGCGAAGCCGCTCCCCGAGCCGCTGTCCGAGGCCGCGCTCGCGCTACTCGGCCAGGCCGTCCACGACTGGGTGCCGGGCGCCGCGAAGATTTCCGCCGCGCTGTCGTGGCAAGGCACACAGCTGCTGTCGCCGGACGGCCTGCCGGTCGTCGGTCCGACCCCGCATCCGCGCGTATTCGTCAATTTCGGGCATGGCCCGGCCGGTTGGGGCCTCGCGTGCGGGTCTGCTAAAGTGGTGACAGACTGTCTGAGCGGCGACACGCAGCAGTGGCCCGCCGACACGCTCGCCGCGCTGAGTCCCGCGCGCTTCACGACCTGACCGCCACGGGCCTGTCCCGGGGCGGCCTCCTCCCGCCGCCATGACCCCGCGATGACGAATCCCCGCCCGCTTCCCGACTCCGCCCCGCTCGCGTTGCTGCGCGTCGCCGACCTGCGCGCGGCCGAGGCCGCCGCGACCGCCGAACTGCCGCCGCACACGCTGATGGGCCGCGCGGGCGCCGCCGCCGCGCGCTGGCTGTCCGAACGGGTGGCCGGAGACGACCGCCCGGTCTGGTTCGCGGTCGGCCCCGGCAACAACGGCGGCGACGCGCTGGTGGCCGCCGCGCAACTGCAGCAGCTCGGCGTCGCGACGCAGGCCTGGATGCCGGTGCCGGTCAAGCCCGACGATGCGCAATGGGCGCTCGGCCTCGCGCGCGCGGCCGGCGTGCCGCTGTCGACCGAACCGCCCGCCTCGCTCGACGATTTCGCGTGGGTCGTCGACGGATTGTTCGGCATCGGCCTCGCGCGCGCACTCGACGGACCGTTCGCCGCCCAGGCCGCGCGCATCGCCGCACATGCCCGAAGCGGCGGCCGCGTGCTCGCGCTCGACGTACCGAGCGGGCTCGACAGCGACACGGGCCGGATCGTCGGCGCGGGCGTCGCCGTCACCGCGACGCACACGCTCACCTTCATCGGCGCGAAGCCGGGGCTTTATACCGGCGACGGCCGCGACCTCGCCGGCGAGATCGACATCGCGTCGCTCGACGTCGCACCGCCCGCCGCGCCGGCCGTCGTGCTGAATGCACCGGCACGGTTCGCCGCCGCGCTGCCCGCCCGCGCGTTCGCTTCGCACAAGGGCACGTTCGGCAGCCTGGCGGTGCTCGGCGGCGACACCGGCATGTGCGGCGCGCCGATTCTCGCCGCGCGTGCCGCGCTGTTCGCGGGCGCCGGCAAGGTGCATGTCGGCTTCCTCGGCGCCGGTGCGCCGCCGTACGACCCGCCGTTTCCCGAACTGATGCTGCATCCCGCGGACAGCCTCGAGCTCGATGCGATGTCCGCGATCGCGGCAGGCTGCGGCCTCGGCGCGCGCGAGGCCGCGGTCGCCCTCGTGCGCGACGTGCTCGCGCACGACGCCGCGACCCTGCTCGACGCCGACGCGCTGAACCTCGTCGCGACCCACGCCGACCTCGCCGCCGCCGTCGCCGCCCGCGGCGCCCGGGGCAACGCGTGCGTGCTGACGCCGCATCCGCTCGAGGCAGCGCGGCTGCTCGGCAGCGATACCGCGACGGTGCAGCACGACCGGCTGGCCGCGGCGCAGGCGCTGGCCGCGCGCTACGCGAGCATCGTCGTGCTGAAGGGTTCGGGCACGGTGATTGCGGCGCCCGACGGCCGCCTGACGATCAATCCGACCGGCAATGCGGCGCTCGCCACCGGCGGCACCGGCGACGTGCTCGGCGGCCTGATCGGCGCGTTGCTCGCGCAGCGCGTCGCGCCGTACGAAGCCGCCCTTGCGGGCGTATACCTGCACGGCCTCGCGGCCGACACGCTGACCGCGAACGGCACGGGACCGGCCGGCCTCACCGCGGGCGAACTCGCGCCGATGGTGCGCACGCTGATCAATCGCCTTTTTTACCCGTCGGCGCGCGCCGACATATAACGCCGCTATACTGGGTGCCCCGCCGCACGGCGGGCCCGCTCGTCCGCCGGCGTTCCGATCCCGATGCGCCGGCGCGGCATTCCTCCCGATTCACGCTTCACTCGAACCGCCATGACGCTGAATTCGCTCCCCGCCTGGACTGCCCTTCAATCCCACTTCGAACAAATCCGCCACGCGCGGCTGCGCGACTGGTTCGCGCCGGAAAACGACCGCGCGCCGACCCGCGCCGAACGCTTCACGATCCCCGGCGGCGGCCTTGCGGCCGACTTCTCGAAGAACCGCATCAACGACGACACGCTGCGCCTGCTCGTGCAGCTGGCCCGCGAAGCGGGCGTCGAGGCGCGCCGCGACGCGATGTTCGCCGGCGAGATCGTCAACCCGACCGAAGGCCGCGCCGCGCTGCACACGGCATTGCGCGCGACCGACCCGCACGCACCGTTCCATGCGCAGGTCAGCGCCGAGCGCGCGAAGATGGCGACCTTCGCACGCGCCGTGCGCAGCGGCGCGTGGACCGGCTACACCGGCAAGCGCATCCGCCACGTGATCAACATCGGCATCGGCGGCTCGGATCTCGGACCGAAGATGGTCACGCACGCGCTGCACCATGTCGCGACGCCCGACATTTCGACTCATTTCGTATCGAACGTCGACGGCGCCGATCTCGCGCGCGTGCTCGAACAGGTCGACCCGGAGGAAACGCTCGCGATCATCGTGTCGAAGACCTTCACGACGCTCGAGACGATGACGAACGCACGCTCGCTGCGCGACTGGTTCGTCGCGCGCGGCTGCCCGGAAGATGCGCTGGCGAAGCACTTCGTCGGCGTGTCGGCGAACCCGGCCGAAGTCGTGAAGTTCGGCATCTCCGCCGACAACGTGTTCGAAATGTGGGACTGGGTCGGCGGCCGCTATTCGCTGTGGTCGGCGGTCGGCCTGTCGATCATGATCGCGATCGGGCCCGAGCAGTTCGACGAACTCCTCGCCGGCGCGAACGACATGGATCGCCATTTCCGCGAAGCGCCGCTCGAGCGCAACCTGCCGGTGCTGCTCGGCCTGATCGGCATCTGGTATCGCAACTTCTTCGGCTCGCAGAGCTATCTCGTCGCGCCGTATTCGGAAGCGCTGCACTACCTGCCGTCGTACCTGCAGCAGCTCGAGATGGAAAGCAACGGCAAGTCCGCACGCCTGGACGGCACGTTCGTCGACTACCCGACGTCGGCCGTCACGTGGGGCGAGCCGGGCACCAACGGCCAGCACGCGTTTTTCCAGATGCTGCACCAGGGCCCGACGATCGTGCCGATCGACTTCATCGCGGTGCTGACGCCCGAGCATCCGCTCGCGAGCCATCATCCGAAGCTGCTCGCGAACTGCTTCGCGCAGAGTGAAGCGCTGATGCTCGGTCGCACGCTCGACGAAGCGCGCAAGGTCGCCGGCCCCGGCAAGGAAGCGCTCGCGCCGCACCTGACCTTCCCCGGCAACCGCCCGACGACGACGCTGCTGGTGGATGCGCTGACGCCGCGCACGCTTGGCGCACTGATCGCACTCTACGAGCACAAGGTGCTGGTGCAGGCAACGGTATGGGACATCAATCCGTTCGACCAGTGGGGCGTCGAGCTCGGCAAGATTCTCGGCAAGGTCGTCGAAGCCGACCTGTCGGCCGAATCGGTCGATCCCGCGAAGCACGATTCGTCGACGACCGCGCTGATCGAGCGCGCGCGTGCGGCGCTCAAGCGCTGACGCGACAGCATCGAACGCACGCCGGCCGCACCGGGTGATCCACCCTGCGCGGCCGGCAAGAAATTCGGTCTCGCGCTATGCCGCGTGCGGCGCGACGATGCGGCCGGCGTCGATGGTGATCGTCGTCGCGCAGCGCCGCGCGAGTTCGGCGTCGTGCGTGACGAGCACGAGCGTTGCGCCGTGCGTGCGGTTCAGTTTGAACATCAGGTCGATGACGGCGTGGCCGGTGGCTGCATCGAGACTGCCGGTCGGTTCGTCGGCGAACAGGATTGCGGGATGCGTGACGAATGCGCGCGCAAGCGCGACGCGCTGTTGCTCGCCCCCCGACAGCAGCTTCGGATAATGCGCGGTGCGCTCGCCGAGACCGACCTGCACGAGCAACGCGCGCGCCCGATCGGCGGCGTCGCGCGCGTTGATGCCGCCTTGCAGCTCGAGCGGAAGCATCACGTTCTCGAGTGCCGTCAGGTGCGGCATCAACTGAAACGACTGGAACACGAATCCGACCGCGCCGTTGCGCAGCGCAGCGCGCTCGTCCTCGTCGAGCTGGTCGAGCGCGCGGCCGAGCAGGCGAACCGTACCGCTCGTCGCGCTGTCCAACCCCGCAAGCAGGCCGAGCAGCGTCGATTTGCCCGACCCCGATGCACCGACGATCGCGAGGCTGCTGCCGGGCCGCACGGCGAACGTGATGCCGTCGAGGATCGTCAGCTCGCCCGTTGCGTCGGCGACCCGCTTGCACACGTCATGGACTTCGATGATCGGATCGGTAATCTTGAACATGGACACGACATTCCGCTGGAAAAGACGCGCGGCGTTCGCCGCGCTGCTGGGTACCCTGCTCGCAGCAAACGTGCCCGCACGCGCCGCAACGGCGGCGGCCTCGACATCGGGCCAGCCCGCGCTCGTCGTGCTCGGCGACAGCCTGTCGGCCGAATACGGGTTGCCACGCGACACCGGCTGGGTTGCGTTGCTGCGGCAACGGCTCGCGACCGAGCGAATCGATTATAGCGTCGCAAACGCAAGCGTCAGCGGCGACACCACGAGCGGCGGCCGCGCGCGACTGCCTGCGGTGCTGCAACGGCTCAAGCCGTCGATCGTCGTCGTCGAGCTCGGCTCGAACGACGCGCTGCGCGGCGTGCCGCTCGCGACGACCGAACAGAACCTGCGCGACATCATCGCCGATGCGCGGCAAGCGCGCGCGAAGGTCGTGCTGGTCGGCATGTACGTGCCGCCCAACTACGGGCCCGATTACACGCAGAAATTCCATGCGGTCTACACGCGCCTGTCGAAGGAACTCGGCGTACCGCTCGTGCCATTCCTGCTGGCCGGCATCGAGAACAAGCCGGAGATGTTCCAGTCGGACCAGATGCATCCCGCGCAGCAGGCGCAGGGCATCCTGCTCGACAACGTCTGGCCGGCGCTGAAGCCGCTGCTCGGCAAGCCGCGCGGCTGACCTCGCGGCGCGCCATCGCCGGAAAGCAAAAAGCCCCGCTTCGAGCGGGGCTTTGTGTTGCTGCACGCGAAACCGTGAACGGCGCTTCGCTGGGTTGACGCTTGGCTGTGGCTTAGTTGCCGCCATCCTGCGACTGGCTCTGCGTGGTGCCGTACAGCTTCACCTTCGAGCGGTCGCGCAGCGCGGCGAGATACGCCTCGCCTTCGCTTTGCGCTTCGACCTGCGCCATCTGCTGCTGCGCAGCCGCGAGCTGCTGCGGATCGACGGCCGTGCCCGGGATCACCGCGTTCACGCGATAGATCGCGTAGCCGTCCGCGCCGAGATCGACACCGACGTATGCCGGCAGCGTCTTCGCATCGACCTTGTAGACGGCGCTCAGCGCCGCCGGCGTCAGGCCCTGCGACTGCGTGCGCGACACCTTCTGCGCGGCCGTGAAGCCATCGACCGACTTCGACTTCTGCAGCTCGGCCAGCTTCGCCGCGCCGTCCTTCTTCGCGCGTTCCGCGGCCTGTTCGGCGATGACCTTCTGACGCACCGCGTCCTTGATCGTGTCGAGCGCCGGCACGGCCGCCGGCTTGTAGTCGGTCACGCGCGCCGAGATCAGCGTGTTGTTGCCCACGTCGATCGCCTGCGTGTTGTTCTGGCTCTTCACCGAGTCGTTCGCGAACACCGCAGCGAGGAACTTCGGATTGTTCAGCGGGCTCGTCGGCGGCAGTTGCGGATTCGGCGTCGGCGTGACGGTGGCCGTCTGGATCGTCAGCTTGTACTTGTCGGCGGCCGGCTGCAGCGTCTTCGCCTTTTCATAGACGGTCGACGTGAAGCCTTCCGCGTTGTCCGAGAACGCCTTCGCCGCGTATTGCTGCTTCAGGTCGACTGCGATCTGGTCCTTCACGTCGGCGAACGGCTTGACCACCGACGGCTTCACTTCCGTCGCCTTCAGGACGTGGAAACCGAGATCCGATTGCACGATACCGCTCACGTCGCCCTGCTTCAGCGCGAACGCGGCATCGTCGAACGCCTTGCCGCCCGCCGTCGAGCCACGCGTGATGAAGCCCAGATCGCCGCCCTTCGCCGCCGACGGCGCGTCCTGCGAGCTCTTCTGCGCGATCTGCGCGAACTGGTCCGGATGCGCCTTCACGTCGGCCAGCAGCTGCTCGGCCTTCGCCTTCGCGGCCGCCTTGTCGGCCGCGCTTGCGTCGCTCGCCGCGGCGATGAAGATGTGGCTCACGCGCACCTGCGCTTCCGACCGGAAGTGCGTCGGGTTGTCGTCGTAGAACTTCTTGATGTCGGCATCGGTCGGCTGCGCGCTCGCGGCGGCAGCGGCCGGCGAATAGACGAGATACTGGATCGTCGCGGTTTCCGGCGTCGCGAAACCCTGCTTGTGCGCGTCGTAGTATGCGGTGAGCTGTGCATCGGTCGGCTGCACCTTCGTCGCGTAGTCGCTCGTCTTCAGCACGAGCGCCTGCACTTCACGTTGCTGCGCAGCCAGTTCCGACAGCCGTTGCGCCGGCCCCTTCGGCGTGAACGCGCTCGCCACGATGCTCGCCGGAATCTGCTGCAGCGAGAGGCTGTAGCGCACGCGCTCCTGGTACTGCTCGGGCGTCATCCCCTGGAACGACAACAGTTGCGCGTAGCGCTGGACGTCGATCGTACCGTCGGGTCTCTTCAGCGACGCGATCATCGGGTCGCTCATCAGCGCGTCGCGCACCGCGTTGTCGGATGCGGTCAGGTGCAGGCGCTGCGTCTCGTCGGCCAGCACGCGTTGCTGGATCAGGCCGTCGAGCACTTGCTTGCGATGTTCGGGCGTGTCGAATGCCTTGATGTCGAACTGCCCGCCGAGCGCCTGGCGCGCCTGGTCGATCTGCTGGCGGAACGCGCCGTCGAATTCGACCCGCGTGATCTTGTGCCCGTTGACCGCCGCGACGTTCGCGCTGTCGTCGAAGAAGCCGCGGAAACCTTGGATCCCGACGAAACCCAGCCCCGGCAACACGATCAGGAGCAGGAGCGCCATCATCAGGCGCTGGTGATTACGGAAGAAATCGAGCATGCGTGACGGGAAAATTGGACAAAACGTCCGATATTACAACATACGGGGTGGCACGGGAGAAAAGCAGGTGCGCAACGAACGGGCGCAACCGACGACGCAAATGAAAAAGCCCGCACGAGGCGGGCTTTCTCATTTTTTGGCGGAGCGGACGGGACTCGAACCCGCGACCCCCGGCGTGACAGGCCGGTATTCTAACCGACTGAACTACCGCTCCTTGGTCTGGCTGAATCAGGAAACTGGTGGGTGCTGAGGGGTTCGAACCCCCGACCTACGCCTTGTAAGGGCGCCGCTCTACCAGCTGAGCTAAGCACCCGTTTCCGATTCGTTCTGGCTGTGATCTGCGTTTCGGCATCAACAACCAGCGAGCCCGCAAGTTTAATTCATCCCCGATCATTTTGCCAAGCCCGTGCGCAAAAAATTTAACGCGCCGCTCAACCCACGATGTCGACGCACATAAAAAACCCGCGGACACGCCGCGGGTTTCGTGAACAACCGTCAGAGACGGCGTTCAGGTTTTCAGTGCTTGACGACTTCCGTCGAGCCGGCATCCTTCGCCGCCTCGCCGACCGGTGCCGCAGCCTTCGCCTCTTCTTCCGGCGGCAGCGGGGTCGGCGTACGTTCGAGCGCGAGCTCGAGCACCTTGTCGATCCAGCGGACCGGCACGACCTCGATCGCGTTCTTCACGTTGTCCGGAATGTCCGCGAGATCCTTCACGTTCTCTTCCGGGATCAGCACGAGCTTGATGCCGCCGCGATGCGCTGCCAGCAGCTTTTCCTTCAGCCCGCCGATCGGCAGCACTTCGCCACGCAGCGTGATCTCTCCCGTCATCGCGACATCGGCACGCACGGGAATCCCCGTCAGCACCGACACCAGCGCGGTCGTCATCGCACCGCCGGCGGACGGACCGTCCTTCGGCGTCGCGCCTTCCGGCACGTGGATGTGGATGTCCTGCTTCTCGAACGCCTCGTCCTTGATACCCAGACGGCGCGAACGCGAGCGCACGACCGAACGTGCGGCCTCGACCGACTCCTTCATCACGTCGCCGAGCGAACCCGTGCGGATCACGTTGCCCTTGCCCGGCATCACCGCGGCTTCGATCGTCAGCAGGTCGCCGCCGACTTCCGTCCACGCGAGGCCCGTCACCTGACCGACCTGGTTTTCCTTCGCCGCGAGGCCGAAGTCGTACTTGCGCACGCCGAGGAACGTATCGAGGTTCTCGCCATCGACCTTGATCGCGCCCGATGCCTTCTTCAGCAACAGCATCTTCACGACCTTGCGGCAGATCTTCGACACTTCCCGCTCGAGCGAACGCACACCGGCTTCGCGCGTGTAGTAGCGGATGATGTCGCGGATCGCCTGCTCGGTGACCTCGATCTCGCCGTCCTTCAGACCGTTGTTCTTCTTCTGCTTCGGCAGCAGGTAGCGCTGCGCGATGCTGACCTTCTCGTCTTCCGTGTAACCCGACAGACGAATCACTTCCATCCGGTCGAGCAGCGGCGGCGGGATGTTCAGCGAGTTCGACGTCGCGACGAACATCACGTCCGACAGGTCGAAGTCGACTTCGATGTAGTGGTCGGCGAACGTGTGGTTCTGTTCCGGATCGAGCACTTCGAGCAGCGCCGACGACGGATCGCCGCGGAAATCCATGCCCATCTTGTCGACTTCGTCGAGCAGGAAGAGCGGATTGCGCACGCCGACCTTCGCCAGGCTTTGCAGGATCTTGCCCGGCATCGAGCCGATGTACGTGCGGCGGTGACCGCGGATCTCGGCTTCGTCACGCACGCCGCCGAGCGCCATCCGGACGAACTTGCGGTTCGTCGCGCGAGCGATCGACTGGCCGAGCGAGGTCTTGCCGACGCCCGGGGGCCCGACGAGGCACAGGATCGGCGCCTTCACCTTGTCCACGCGCTGTTGCACCGCGAGGTACTCGAGGATACGTTCCTTCACCTTCTCGAGGCCGAAGTGATCCTCGTCGAGCACCTGCTCGGCGTTCGACAGATCGTTGTTGACCTTGCTCTTCTTGCGCCACGGCAGGCCGATCAGCGTGTCGATGTAGTTGCGCACGACGGTCGCTTCGGCCGACATCGGCGACATCAGCTTCAGCTTCTTGAGCTCGGCATCGGCCTTCTTCTTCGCTTCCTTCGGCATGCGCGCGGCGTTGATGCGCTTCTCGAGCTCCTCGAGGTCCGCACCCTCTTCACCTTCGCCCAGTTCCTTCTGGATCGCCTTGACCTGCTCGTTCAGGTAGTACTCGCGCTGGCTCTTTTCCATCTGGCGCTTCACGCGCCCGCGGATGCGCTTTTCGACCTGCAGGATGTCGATCTCGGCTTCGAGCTGCGCAAGCAGGTGCTCGAGGCGCTCGATGACCGGGAACATCTCGAGGATGTGCTGTTTCTGGTCGAGCTTAAGCGGCAGACGCTCGGCGATCATGTCCGCGAGGCGACCGGCTTCGTCGATGCCCGACAGCGACGTGAGAATCTCCGGCGGGATCTTCTTGTTCAGCTTCACGTACTGGTCGAACTGCGACACGATCGCACGGCGCAGCGCTTCCGTTTCCGCGCTGTCGGCGTGATCGGGCTCGAGCGGCATTACTTCACAGGAGAACTGCGTCTCCTGCTCTTCGATCGACAACGCCTTCGCACGCTGCAGGCCCTCGACGAGCACCTTCACGGTGCCGTCCGGCAGCTTCAGCATCTGCAGGATGTTGGCGATACAACCGACCTCGTACATGTCCTTTTCGGTCGGTTCGTCCTTGGCCGCGGTTTTCTGGGCGACGAGCATGATGTGCTTGCCGCCTTCCATCGCTGCTTCGAGGGCCTTGATCGATTTCGGCCGGCCCACGAAGAGCGGAATCACCATGTGCGGGAAAACGACGACATCCCGCAGCGGCAGCAGCGGGAGCGTGATGCGTTCCGGCGGGAGAAGTTGGGTGCCTGACATTTCATTTCCCCATGAGTGGAATCAATTGTTCGGTAATTGAGGCCGCCACAACGAATTGCAAGCCTTCAAGTGCGGGAAATATTCGGTAAGAAAGTAACCACCGCGTGTCGAGTCAGAGTTACCCACAAGATAAACGAAAAAAAGCCGCCCACGGAGTCATGAACGGCCTTTTTCGCAGAACATCGTCGGCAAGCCGGTCAGTTCGAACCCGCCACCTTCGGCGTGTCCTCATAGATCAGCAGGGGTTTGCCGTCGCCATCGATGACGTTCTCATCGATGATGACCTTGCTGACCCCTTTCATCGCCGGCAGCTCGTACATCACGTCGAGCAATGCCTGTTCGATGATCGAACGCAAACCGCGCGCGCCGGTCTTGCGGCGGATCGCCTTGCGGGCGACTGCCTGCAGCGCACCCGGCCGGATTTCCAGCTCGACGCGCTCCATCGCGAACAGCTTGTGATACTGCTTGACGAGCGCATTCTTCGGCTCGACGAGAATCTTCATCAGCGCGGCTTCATCGAGCTTGCCGAGCGTCGCGACCACCGGCAGACGGCCGATCAATTCGGGGATCAGACCGAATTTGATCAGGTCTTCCGGTTCCGTTTCGCGCAGCACTTCGCCCGCGTCGCGTTCCTGCTTGCTCTTGACCGTCGCGCCGAAGCCGATGCCCGTCTTTTCGGTACGGTCGGTGATCACCTTCTCGAGACCGTCGAACGCACCGCCGCAGATGAACAGGATGTTGGTCGTGTCGACCTGAATGAAATCCTGGTTCGGGTGCTTGCGGCCGCCCTGCGGCGGCACCGACGCCATCGTGCCCTCGACGAGCTTCAGCAGTGCCTGCTGGACGCCCTCGCCCGACACGTCGCGCGTGATCGACGGGTTGTCCGACTTGCGGCTGATCTTGTCGATTTCGTCGATGTAGACGATCCCGCGCTGGGCCTTGTCGACCTCGTAGTTGCAGTTCTGCAACAGCTTCTGGATGATGTTCTCGACGTCCTCGCCGACGTAGCCGGCTTCGGTCAGCGTCGTCGCATCGGCGATCACGAACGGCACGTTCAGCAACCGCGCGAGCGTCTGCGCGAGCAGCGTCTTGCCGGAGCCCGTCGGGCCGATCAGCAGGATGTTGCTCTTCGACAGCTCGACGTCGTCCTTCTTGTCGAGATGCTTGAGGCGCTTGTAGTGGTTGTACACGGCCACCGCGAGGATCTTCTTCGCGCGCTCCTGGCCGATCACGTACTGATCGAGGATGTCGCGAATTTCCTGCGGGCTCGGCAGATCCGACCGGGACAGGCTGGCCTCGACGCCGGCGGCAGCCGCCTCGTCGCGAATGATCTCGTTGCAGAGGTCGATGCACTCATCGCAGATGAATACCGACGGGCCCGCGATGAGTTTCTTCACCTCATGCTGGCTCTTCCCGCAAAACGAGCAATACAACAGCTTCTCGCTGTTCGAACCTTTTTTGTCCGCCATGAATGTAGAGCCTCCGGACAGGTAAATGACATGATACGCCGAATGCTCCGGACGCCGCGCCTAGGGCGCGACCGGAGCCGGCTGGATGCGCTTGCCGCAGATGCTCAGAGCACTCGGGACGTTGCAGGGGCACCGCGCGAATCGGGGCGGCACCCCACTTAAGCTCACGGGCGCTTCAACAGCACCTGATCGATCAGCCCGTACGCCTTCGCATCTTCGCTCGACATGAAGTTATCACGGTCGGTGTCGCGGGCGATGCGCTCGACGTCCTGCCCCGTATGCTGCGCGAGCAGGTTGTTCAGCCGTTCCTTCAGGTAGAGGATTTCGCGTGCCTGGATCTCGATGTCGGACGCCTGGCCGCGCGCGCCGCCCAGCGGCTGGTGAATCATCACGCGCGAGTTCGGCAGCGCGAAACGCTTGCCCTTCGCGCCCGACGCGAGCAGGAACGCGCCCATGCTGGCCGCGAGGCCCATGCAGAGGGTCGACACGTCCGGCTTGATGAACTGCATCGTGTCGTAAATCGCCATGCCGGCCGACACCGAGCCGCCCGGGCTGTTGATGTAGAGGCTGATGTCCTTGTCGGGATTTTCGCTCTCGAGGAACAGCAGTTGCGCGACCACGAGGTTGGCGGTCTGGTCGTTCACCTCACCGACCATGAACACCAGGCGCTCCTTCAGGAGACGCGAATAGATATCGTACGAACGCTCGCCGCGGCCGCTCGTTTCGACGACGATCGGCACCAGCCCCAGCGCTTGCGCCTCGAAACCCTGCGGCGCGTTCGAAGCAAGCATGTCCAGCAATTCAGCGCGAGTGATCATTCAATGAACCTTGTTCGAATGGAAAATTGAACGGAGGGAAGCCGCCCGCTCAATCGCCATATTAATGGCAACCGTGCGCTTGACGTAAAAACGGCGTGCGGGCCGTCGCTCCGACAGCCGGCACGCCGCTAGAGCGACACTTACGCTTGCGCCGATGCGCTCGCGAGTGCCTCGAAGCTCACTTCCTTGTCCGTCACCTTTGCCTTGCCCAGCACGAAGTCGACGACGTTGCTTTCAACGACGAACGCTTCCATCTCGGCGAGGCGCTGCTGGTTCGAATAATACCAGCGGACCACTTCCTTCGGGTCTTCGTAGCTCTTCGCGAACTCGTCGACTTCCGCGCGGATCTGCTCCGGCTTCGCTTCGAGGCTGTTCGACTTCACCAGCTCGGCCAGCACGAGGCCCAGCTTCACGCGACGCTCTGCCTGCTCGGCGAACATCTCGGCCGGGATCGGTGCGTCCTTCGCGTTCGGCACGCCGCGCTGCGCCAGATCCTGGCGAGCCATTTCGACGAGACGTTGCTGGTCCTGCTCGATCAGCGCCTTCGGCACGTCGAGTTCGGAAATCTTCAGCAGCGCGTCCATCACCTGGTTCTTGACGATGGCTTGCGTGCGACGCTTCGCTTCGCGCTCGAGGTTTTCCTTGATTTCGGCGCGCATCTTCGTCAGGTCGCCGTCTTCGATGCCGAGCGACTTCGCGAATTCGCCGTCGATTTCCGGCATGTGCGGCCACTCGATCTTCTTCATCGTGACCGTGAATTGCGCCGTCTTGCCCGCCACGTCCTTGCCGTGGTAATCGTCCGGGAACTTCAGGTCGAACGTACGCTGTTCGCCCGCCTTCAGGCCCAGCGCCGCCGTTTCGAATTCCGGCAGCATGCGGCCTTCGCCGAGCACGAACGGGAAGTCTTCGGCCGTGCCGCCCTGGAACGCGACGTCGTCGATCTTGCCGACGAAGTCGACCGTCACGCGGTCGCCGTTCTTCGCTGCGGTGTCCGCGCCGCCGTCGCCATGCTCGCCGGCTTCGCCGCGAGCGTGGTAGTGCACGCGCTGCTTGCGCAGGATTTCCAGCGTGCGGTCGATTTCGGCGTCGCCGATCGACGTCGTCGAGCGCTCGACTTCAGCCGTCGCCAGATCGCCGATCTTCACTTCCGGGTAAACCTCGAACGTCGCGTCGAACGCGTATGCGTCCTCAGCCTGCTCCTGCTTCGGCTCGAAGCTCGGCTGGCCGGCGACGCGCAGGTTTTCCGCGCGGCTGATCGTGAAGAATTCCTGGCCGATCTTGTCGCTCAGCACTTCCGCCTCGACCTGACCCGCGTACTGCTGGGCGACCATCTTGAGCGGCACCTTGCCCGGGCGGAAACCCGGCATGCGAACGTTCTTCGCGAGTTTCTGGATACGGGCGTCGATTTCCTTCTGCACGGTGTCCTTCGGCAGGGAAATCGTCACGCGGCGTTCAAGCTTGCCGAGGTTCTCAACAACGTTAGCCATGGCTTCAATCGTCCTAAAATTATTCGAGCGAATCGGGTTTTCCTTGCCGTGCCTGCCTGCGGCGTGAGGTGCATCGCATGCACACGCCGCGCCGGAGCGCCACGCCATCCCTGCACGCGCCGGATGGCTAGCGCAAGCGGCTCGGAGCACGGCTTTGGCCGGAAGAATCGACTATTCTAGCAAACAATTTTCCTCGTACCGCCAGATCGGTACGACAACGATGCCGACCGGCCATGCCGCCCGCTCCCGCGCGCGGCAATGCGCGCGGATCGCCGCTATGCCGAACGGCGTATCCACCGCGGGCCCACCATCCTGTAAGCTCCGAATGAGGATGCGCCGCGATCGCGGCCGCCATTCTTCACACCAATCACGCCTTCCGGAGACACCATGCCGCAACACCCGTCCGCGCCTGTCGTCGTCATCGCGCCCGATTCGTTCAAAGGCTCGCTTTCCGCCGAGCAGGTCGCGGACGCGATCGCCAGCGGCATCCGCCGTGCCCGTCCCGACGCGGTCGTGCGCTGCTGCCCGATGGCCGACGGCGGCGAAGGCACGCTCGACGCGATGCTGGCGGGCGGCGGCACGCGGCGCACGCTGCGGGTGGCCGGCGCATCGCTCGCGGCACGCGACGCGGCGGTCGGCGTGATCGACGCGCGCACCGCGATCGTCGAGACGGCCGAGATCGTCGGGATCACCGACGCGGTCGGCATGAGTGTGCCCGTCGACGCGCGCAGCACGCGCGGCATGGGCGAAGCGATCCGCACGCTGCTCGACGAGGGCGTGCGCCGCTTCTTCGTCGCGCTCGGCGGCAGCAGCACCAACGACGCGGGCGCGGGGTTGCTCGCCGGCCTCGGCCTGCAATGCTTCGACGCGGCCGGCCAGCCGGTCGAACCCGTCCCGGCGCGGCTCGCCGATATCGCGCGGATCGACGCGTCGGGACTCGATCCGCGCCTGAAGGAAGCGGAATTCATCGGCATGTCCGACGTCGACAACCCGCTGACGGGCGCGCACGGCGCGACCGCGGTGTTCGGTCCGCAAAAGGGCGTGACTCCCGAGCAGGTTGCGACCCTCGACGCCGCGCTCGGCCGTTTCGCCGACCTGCTCGAGGCCGCGCTCGACCGGCGAGGCCGTGAGCTGCCCGGCGCCGGCGCCGCGGGCGGCCTCGGATTCGCGCTCCACATGCTGGGCGCACAATTCGAAGCCGGCGCGGAAGTCGTCGCGCGGCAGATCGGGCTCGATGCCGCGCTGGCCGGCGCCGACTGGCTGATCACCGGCGAAGGCCGCTCCGACGTGCAGACGCTGCACGGCAAGGCACCGTTCATCGCCTGCCTTCATGCGCGGGTCGCGGGCGTACCCGCGTCGCTGCTGTCGGGCGCGGTCGACCCGGCCGCGCTGCCGCGCCTGTCCGAGCACTTTTCCGGCTGCTTCTCGCCCGCGCCCGGCCCGATCACGCTCGACGTCGCGATCCGCGACGCGGCGAACCTGCTCGCGAACGAAGCCGAACAGTTGACACGGCTGAAGTACGGCGCACACTGACCGTTGACCCGAGCGCGCGATACAGGAACAATCGGGCCCGCCCTTTTTCTTCAGGATTCGACATGAAAGGCCGCCAAGCCGGGCTCGATCAGTTTCTGACCTATCGCCTCCATGCACTCACGAAGCGATCCGACCGCGGGATCGCCGACGTGTACCGGCACAAGCTGGACATCTCGCTGCCCGAGGCGCGGGTGATCGCCGCCGTCGGCGCCTTCGGTCCGTTTTCGATCATGGATCTCGCTCGCCACACCAACCTCGACAAGAGCCAGGCGAGCCGCGCGGCGGAGGCGCTGCTGCGCCAGGGGCTGCTCCAGCGCAGCGCGAGCGAGGAAGACGGCCGGATCGTACTGATCGCGCTGACCGCCGACGGCCGCGCGCTGCATCGCAAGATCATGCCGATCGTGCGCAAGTGGAATGACGGCTTGCTCGCTTGCCTATCCGACAACGAGCGCCAGACGTTCGAGCGACTGCTCGACAAGGTCGTCGCGAACGCGGTCGAACGCGACGACTGAATCGCAATACGGGTGCCTGCGGACCACCCGAGTCGCGCAACGGCAAGCCCAAGGGCAGCGTGCCCGGCTTCTCTTGCCGTGGCTAACGGACGACTGCCCGGCACTTCTTCATCCTTCTTCTCGTGCCGGCCATCGGCGCGGTCATGCGCCTCCGCTATAGCCCGCTGTTCGCCGCACGCTGGCGCAGCAATCCCAGCACCGCGTCGCAATACGGCGTCGGCACGTCGAGCTTGCGTCCCAGTTCCGGAAACACGCCGAGGATCGGTCCGATTTCGAGTGCTCGCCCGGCCTCGAAATCCTGCAGCATCGATGTCCTGAACGCACCGAGCCTGCGCGTCACGGCAATCCGCTCCGGCCCGCTCATTCCCGTATCGAGACCGAGCTTCGCGCCGATCGCGGCCGCCTCCTCCATCATCCGCAACGCGAGGTCGTGCGTGAACGGATCGTCGAGCAATTGCGAGGCGGTCGAACCCGTCAGCGCGCTCAACGGGTTCATGTTCATGTTGCCCCACAGCTTTGCCCAGATTTCGGTGCGGATCGCCGCGGTCGACTCGACGTCGAAGCCGCCCGCGGCGAGCGCCGCCGCGAATCGCGCGGTCGACGCATCGAGCCGCGGATCGGGCGAGCCAATGATCAGACGGTTGCCGCGACCGCGGCGCACGATACCGGGCGCGTCGGTGCTCGACGACAGGTGCACGACGCAGCCGATCGCCTGCGCGGGCGGCAGCGCCGCCGAAACCGCCCCCGCCGGATCGACCGCATCGAGCGGCACGCCGTCGAGCGGACCCGCGAACCCGTGCGTGAACCACCACGGCAGCCCGTTCATCGCGGCGACGATCACCGTGCCGGGCCCGACCAGCGGCGCGATGCGCGCGGCCAGCGCCGGCAATGCCTGCGCTTTGAGCGCGATCACGACGTAGTCCTGCACGCCGAGCGCGGCCGCGTCGTCGCTCGCACGCACCGGGACCGACGACTCGGCGCCCGCTTCGTCGATCACGCGCACGCCGTGCGCGTTCAGGGCATCGAGAGTCGCGCCGCGCGCGAATGCGCTCGCCGTCATGCCAGCCCGCGACAGCGCGGCCGCGAGCAACCCGCCGATCGCGCCGACACCGACCACCGCCGCGCGCACCGACCCTGAATTCGTGTCGTTCATGATGGAAATCCGTCTACCGGGAGCTGACGAGCATAGCGCCAGATGGTTGTGGATACAACCATTCATGCAAGCATCTGCGTGACCGTGTTCGCATGAGCGATTCAGCGCGGCGCGATGCCCGCCTCCACTGGCTCGTCGTCGGTCGAGCCGCCCGTCGCGCCGAGCACGCCGGCGATCTGGCTCTTGTCGTGCATGCCGAGCTTGCGATACGCGCAGCGCAGATAGTGACGCACGGTCGTCGGCGAAATCGCCATCTGCTGCGCGACCTCCTTGTGCGAACGCCCGGCACCGTAATAGCGGATCGCCGCCAGCTCGCGCGGGCTCAGCCGGTCGAGCAGCGAGCGCGGCCGCGCCTCGATCTGGAACAGTCCCGCGACGGGCACGCACTGGATGCGCAGCGCGTCGCCGATGTACGGCTGGCCCGACTGGCGCCGCACATGCGCGACCAGCGGCTCCGGCACGCGCGGGCCCGTCCACGCCGGCCATTCAGTCCGCAGCACGTCGTCGAAGCCGTGGTCAGCGTGATGCAGCACGCCGAAGTTGTCGCACAGCGCGCGGGCCGCCGGCGCCACCGCATCGGCACGCTCGCGCGTGAGCTGTGCCGCGCGGTTGATCGTCAGCGCGGCCGCCAGATGCGGAATCACTTCCTCGAAGCGGCTCGCGTCGTCGTCGCTGAACGGACGGTTCAGGCCCTGGCGGTAGATCGACATGAACGTCGTCAACCCGAAGCGGCGATCGAGCGTACACACGCACATCAGTTGCGCCAGCCCGTACTTCACGCACCAGTCGCGAAACCGCGCGTCGAACCCGGGCTCGACGACCGACAAGCGCACCGCGCGACCATGCGCGCCGAGCAGCGTGCGCTGCGCGAGCGGATCGCAGTCGCGCACGCGTTTCCAGTCGCTGAAGAACGCGTGCGGAAGACGGTACAGGAAACTGTTGTGCATCACCGGGCCGGTCGGCACGTGCGTCGCGACGCCGGTCCACGCGGCGTCGAACGGGATGAGCCCCTGCAGCAGCGAAAAGAAGCGGCACTCGAATTCGCCGATGCTCGACTGCGCGGCGAGCGCGTACAGGTCGAGCAGCATCAGGCCGAGTTCGCGTCGCGCCGCGTCGCCGCGCGTCACGCCGTCGAAATCGGCGCGGCGCGACGGCAGCGGCGGCCATGCGGATTCGTCGAGCACGATCGCGGCCGGCACGTCGCGCAGCGCATCGGGATCCTGCCTGATATCCGTGGTGATCCTCACCTTTCCGCTCCCCTGCCCGATCGGGCCGCTGATGCGCGCAACGCAGACCGGCCGATTATAGCGACCGGCATTTTTGGCGGGCTCCGCCGCCGGAACACGCGGCAACCCCATCCATTTGAACGGTGCGCCGCCCGTTGCTGCTGCGCAGCACGCCGCGCCGCGGTGTCGCGGTCCGTCCATCCCGTGCACCGCGGGTTTTCCTCACCGTTCATCTGCACGACTGTTCAGCGATTTTCCCGCTGCCGACACTGCGTCGCGACGACACCAACGACAAACGATGCAGGACGGTATGGAGAACCCCACGTGACGACATTCCACTTCATCCGCACGGCGACCGCCGCGGCGCTCGCCGCGTGCAGCCTCGCCACGCACGCGCAATCGACCCTCACGCTGTACGGCGCGCTCGACGCCGGCGTGCAGTACCTGACGCATGCCGACGGACGGCACGCGGCCGTGCAGTTGCAGAACTACGGCATCCTGCCGTCGCAGGTCGGGCTCAAGGGCACCGAGGATCTTGGCGGCGGCTGGCGCGCGCTGTTCAAGCTCGAACAAGGCCTCAACATCAACGACGGCACCTCGACCGTGCCCGGCTACGCGTTCTTCCGCGGCGCGTATGTCGGCATCGCGGGGCCCGTCGGCACCGTGACGCTCGGCCGTCAGTTCAGCGTGCTGTTCGACAAGACACTGTTCTACGACCCGCTGTGGTACGCGTCGTACAGCGGCCAGGGCGTGCTCGTGCCGATGAACGCGAACTTCATCGACCACTCGATCAAGTACCAGTCTCCGACGTTCGCCGGCTTCGATGTCGAGGCCCTCGCCGCGACCGCCGGCGTCGCGGGCAACACGCGCGCCGGACGCGTGCTCGAGCTCGGCGGTCAGTACGCCAGCAACGGACTGTCGGTCAGCGCGGTGCTGCATCAGGCGCACGGCGACGCGTCAGCCGCGGAGGACGCGTCCGCGCGCCGCCGCGAACTCGGCACGCTCGCCGCGCGTTACGCGTTCGCGACGCTGCCGCTCACCGTCTACGCGGGCGTCGAACGCCTGACCGGCGACCTCGATGCGGCGCGCACGATCGTCTGGGGCGGCGCCCGTTATCTGACGCCGGGCGGCATCGGGCTGAACGCGGGCGTCTACCACACCGATTCGCACACGCCGGCGATCGGCCACCCGACGCTCTTCATCGCCAGCACCACCTACGCGCTGTCGAAACGCACCGTCGCCTACGTGAACCTCGGTTATGCGCGCAACAGCGGCCAGAGTTCGCAGACGGTCTACGAATACGACCCGACACCGCTCGCCGGCGCATCGCAGTTCGGCGCGATGGTCGGCATGTATCACCTGTTCTGATTCCGTCCAGCGAGATCCCGCCATGAAAACCCTTTGCTCCGATGCCGCGCCGTCGTCCGACGGCCGCGCGGCGCCTTTCGCGCGCTCGACGCTCGTCGCGCTCGTCGTGTTCGCGGCCATCACGCCGCTGCTGCTGCTCGTCGCGCCGGCCGTCGCCGGTCAACTGGCGACGCAGCTCGGGCTGTCCGCGTCGCAGATCGGCACCTACTTCTTCGTCGAACTCGGCGCGTTCAGCCTCGCGACCGTGCCGTCGTACCTGTGGCTCGGCCGCATCGATGCGCGCCGCGTCGCCGCGTGCGCGATCGCGCTGTTCGGCGCGGGCAATCTCCTGACCGCGTTGTGGATGCCCGGCTTCGTCGCGCTGCTCGCGCTGCGAGCCGTCACGGCGCTCGGCGGCGGCTCGCTGATGGTGCTCTGCATGACCAGCGCGGCCACGAGCGAGAACAGCGATCGCGTGTACGGGCTGTGGGTCGTCGGCCAGTTGGTCGCCGGTGCGGTTGGCCTGTTCGTGCTGCCGCACGTGTTCGCCGCGTTCGGGCTGCGCGCGCTGTACGTCGCGCTCGCCGCGCTCGCGCTGCTTGCCGCGCCGTTGTCACGCGGCTTTCCGGCGACGCTCGGTGCGCGGACCGCGTCGGCCCGGACCGCGCACGGCGCCGCGACGAATGCACCACAGCTCTTCGTCGCGCTCGCGATCGGCGCGGTACTGAGCTTCTATCTCGCGATCGGCAGCGTGTGGACGTTCGCGAGCCGCGCGGCGGCGGAAGCCGGACTCGACCCGCAATCGACCGGCAACGTGCTCGCGATCGCGAGCGTGATGGGGATTGCCGGCGCGGCGCTCGCATCGTGCGCGGGCGGCCGGCTGGCGCGACGCACGATGCTGGCCGCCGGTTACGCGCTGCTCGCGGCGTCGCTCGTCGCCCTCGCCGCGCTGCCGCATGCGAGCGGCTACGGCGCCGCGATCTTCGCGTTCAAGTTTGCGTGGACGTTCGTACTGCCGTTCATTCTCGCGACCGTCGCTCAGATCGATACGTCCGGACGCCTCGTCGCGACGCTCAATTTCGTGATCGGCGCGGGCCTCGCGGCCGGCCCGCTCCTCGCCGGGCTGTTGCTCGATGCCGGCGGCACGATGCACGCGCTGTTCGCGGCCGCGACGGCCGTCGCGATCGCGTCGTTTGCCGCGCTGCGCCATATCGATCGGCGCGCGCGGTCTTCCATCACTTCCGCTTCTTCCCAACCGTGACAGGTCAACGCATCCATGAATCGCACTGCCTTCTTCACCGACGAACGCACCTTCTGGCACACCGGCGGCACGCACGCGCTGTTCTTCCCGGTCGGCGGCTGGGTCCAGCCGCCGTCGAGCGCAGGCTACGCGGAATCACCCGATTCGAAGCGCCGCCTCCTGTCGCTCGTGCAGGCGTCGGGCCTGGCCGATCACCTCGACATGCGCGGTGCCGCACCGGCCACCACCGGCGATCTGCTGCGCATCCACCCGGCGAGCTATCTCGATGCGTTCCGCGCGCTCAGCGATGCGAACGGCGGCGACCTCGGCGATCTCGCGCCGTTCGGCAAGGGTAGCTACGAGATCGCCGCGCTGTCCGCGGGTCTCGCGATCGCGGCGGTCGACGCCGTCGTCGCCGAGCGCGCGGCGAACGCGTTTTCGCTGTCGCGGCCGCCCGGCCATCACTGCCTGCGCGATCGCCCGATGGGCTTCTGCCTGCTCGCGAACATCCCGATCGCGATCGAGGCCGCACGCGCGAAGCATGGCATCGACCGCGTCGCGGTGATCGACTGGGACGTGCATCACGGCAACGGCACGCAATCGATCTACTACGACGATCCGGACACGCTGACGATCTCGCTGCATCAGGACCGCTGCTTTCCGCCCGGCTACAGCGGCGGCGACGAGCGCGGCGCAGGCGCGGGCATCGGTGCGAACCTGAACGTGCCGTTGCTCGCGGGCAGCGGCGACGACGCGTATCGCCACGCGTTCGAGCGGATCGTGCTGCCGGCGCTGGAGCGGTTCCGGCCGGAATTGATCATCGTCGCGAGCGGCCTCGATGCGAACGCGGTCGATCCGCTCGCGCGCATGCAATTGCATACGGACAGTTACCGGTACATGACGCGCGCGGTAAAGGAGGCGGCGCAACGCCATTGCGGCGGACGGCTCGTGATCGTCCACGAGGGCGGCTATTCGGAAGCGTACGTGCCGTTCTGCGGACTCGCGATCGTCGAGGAACTGGCCGGTATCCGAACCGATGTCGCCGATCCGATGCTGGATCTCGCGATCGCGCAGCAGCCGGGCGAGCGGTTCGTCGCGTTCCAGCGCGAACTGCTCGACGAACTGGCCGTGTCGTTCGGCTTGTAACGCGCGCTCACCAACGATGCGGAGCCGGCCCTTGCGCGATCGGTGCGGATGGGGTTTCCTGTGCCTTTACACCTGCCAGGTCCGGCCCCCTCTTCAGATGAAATCGTCTCCGCGCGACCCCGACACCAACGACAAAGCGCGCCGCCAGCCTTCGAAGCTCGCACTGAATATCGCCGCCGTGCTGGTCGGGCTCATCACGTTCGCGATCGGCGCGGCGTGGTTGATCTATAGCTGGATCGTCGATCGCGAAGCGCAGTATTTCGCGATTCCGCTGGTGTTCTCGGTGCCGGTGATCGTGGCGGTCGCGGTGCGGAGTTTCTGGGACTAGGCACGCTTGAAACGACGAAGCGCCGCGGTCGGTGGACGCGCGGCGCTTCTTTTTCAGGTCCAGTACAGGTATCTGCGGCGAGCAGCAAGCCTCTCCATTCGGATTGGAACCGTTCATAAGCCCGCGCGTGCACTCCGCGCGGAACCGCACCAACAAAAAAGCGCTGCCGGTCAGCCAACCGGCAGCGCTTTTTTGGAACGGCCCTTGGCGGGGTACGTTCGACTTCGTGGTGCGTGAGGCCGGACTCGAACCGGCACACCCTTGCGGGCGTCAGGACCTAAACCTGGTGCGTCTACCAATTTCGCCACTCACGCGGATTTCTGTCACCTAACCACATGGCACGCAAGATGCGTTCTCCACGCGCCCGGGGCTTCATGCCGAACCGAAAACCGGCACACCCGATCAGGCGAGCGCGAGATTCTACCCGATCTGCGCAGCATTGTCTCGCCCCACCGGCGCCCGTCGAAGAGCGGTGCTAGAATGCCGCGCTCGACGTGCCGGCCATGCGCCGGCGCGCGTCCCCGAACCCGCCTCCGCCACGATCCCACCCGTGAACTTCGACGACTACTGTCAGCAAAAGGCCGCCCCCGCAGGCTCCAGCGTCTACTACGCGCTGCGCCAGGCGCCGCTCGCCGCCGAACCGCGGCTGACGGCCCTGTTCGCGCTGCGCCGCGAACTCGAGGAAACCGTCAAGGAAACCAGCGATCCGACCGTCGGACACACGAAGCTCGCGTGGTGGCACAAGGAACTCGCGGCGCTCGCCGCCGGCGAACCGTCGCATCCGGTCACGAAGGCGCTCGCGCAACACCACCCGGCGATCAAGGCCGAATCCGATGCGCTGCGCACGCTCGTCAACGGTTACGGGATGGATCTCGAACAGGCACGTTATCTGGATTTCGCGAACCTGCAACGCTACATCGCGCAGGTCGGCGGCACCTTCGCGTCGCTGGTCGCGCGCGCAAGTGCCGCGAATCCGGCCGACCCGCAACCTTGGGCCGCGGATGCCGGCCGCGCGCTGATGCTCGCGCAATTCGTGCAGGAACTCGGCAACGACGCGCGGCACGGCCGCATCTATCTGCCGATCGACGAACTGCAACGCTACAACGTGACCGCTGCCGACCTGCTGAACCGCCGCTACAGCCCGGCTTTCACCGCGCTGCTGCAGTTTCAGACGGGCCGCGCACGCGAAGCGCTGGCCGCCGCCGACGCAGCGGTTCCCGCATCCGAGCGCCGCGCGCAACGCACATTGCGCGCGCAGATTGCACTGGCCGGTGC
Source organism: Burkholderia sp. RF2-non_BP3 (assembly GCF_001522185.1). Classification (NCBI taxonomy): domain Bacteria; kingdom Pseudomonadati; phylum Pseudomonadota; class Betaproteobacteria; order Burkholderiales; family Burkholderiaceae; genus Burkholderia; species Burkholderia sp. RF2-non_BP3. Next base: position 162,055 of record NZ_LOSU01000011.1, read on the forward strand.
GCTGCTCGACGAAATCGAGCGCGACGGCTACCAGGTGCTGCACCAGCGCATCGCCCTGACACCGATCCGCAAGCTGTGGATCGCGTGGCGCGCGGCGCGCCGCCGCTGACCCGCGCCGTCACCCTCCCCGGCATCACACCTTCAGCAGCGGCAGCGTATCGAAGCGCTGCTGCAGCACGTGCGTCGCATCGAGCCCCCACCACGGCCCGAGCACGGTCGCATACAGCTGGCGGAAATCGACCGCGACCGGCAGGTTGCCGTTGCCGTCGAGATGTCCGAGTGCCGGCGCCGCGCCGTACAACCCGCCCGCCACGCGCCCGCCCATCACGAAATGCGGCGCGGCGGTGCCGTGATCGGTGCCGTTGCTCTGGTTCTCGCGCACGCGCCGCCCGAATTCCGCATACGTCATCACGAGCGTCTGGTTCCAGCGTCCGAGTTCGATCAACGCGCCGCGCATCGCACTCATCCCTTCCGCGAACTGCTTGAGCAGCGCAGCCTGCTGCCCCGGCTGGTTCTGGTGCGTATCGAAACCGTTGAGCGTGAGCCGCAACACCGCGACGCCGTCCTGCGCGCCGGGCCCCGACGCCTCGCATGCCGCGAGCACCTGCATCGCGGTCTTCACAGACGTACCGAACGTACCGGCCGGAAAGGCGGTCCTGAACTCGCGCATGCCGCCGCGCGGGCGCAGCCGGTCGGCCGCCTTCACGATGTCGTTCTCGACGTCGATGATGTGCGCGAGCGCCGGGTTCCGCTCGCGCAGCGACGACGGTTCGGCCAACCGCGCCGCGCGGATGAACTGCGCCGGATTGACGAGCGCGATCGCGCGCGCGCCGTTCGCGAGCGGCCCCATCTCCGCGCTGCCGAGCACGACGCCGTCGGCCGCGAAGCCGGGCGGCACCGGCGCCTGCGCGAACGTGCGCGTGAGCCAGCCTTCGTGCAGGTACTGGTCGGAGCGCGACGCGGTATCCCAGATCTCTATCGAGCGGAAATGCGACAGGTTCGGCTGCGGATAGCCGACGCCCTGCACGACCGCGACCTGCCCGTCGCGCCACAGCGGCATCAACGGCGCGAGCGACGGGTGCAGCCCCGTATGCGCATCGAGCTGCAGCACCTGATCGCGCTTGATGCCGATGCTTCGGCGAAACTGGTAGTAGAGCGGATCGGCATACGGCACCACGGTGTTGAGGCCGTCGTTGCCGCCCTTCAGCTCGACGAGGATCAGCACGTTCGCATAGCCGGCCGCCGGCTGCCGCCCCGCCGCGGCCTTCGATGTCGCCGCCTGCGCGGGCGGCTGCCACAACGACACGCCCGCTGCGGCCGCGGCGCCCGTCAGCGTCAGAAAATCACGTCGGTTCATCGTGCATCCTTCGGTTCGCCGCGCGGCATGGCCACCGGGGCAGCGCGCCTGGTCATCGTCGTTTCGGTCATTTCAGTTGATAGGCCGGATCCATCAGCAGCGCCTCGAGATACGCGCCGCCGGTCGAGTCCGTATCGATGGCCGCGACCGGCGACACCGGCAGCACCGCGTGCTGCAGTTGAAGCTCGGTCGACAATCCGGCAATCGCCTGCGGCCGCGCACGATACTGCGCAAGCCAGCGTTCGAGGTCGAATCGCAGGCCGCCGCGCGCGGGCCGGGCCGGCGCGCCACGCATGCCGGCAACCGACGCGGCGTCGGCAACCGGTATCGTGTGCGCATTATTCGGCGACGGTGCCGCCATTGCATGCGCCGGCGCCCGCATGCCGGCGGTCTCGGTCGCGCGGAACAACTGCTCGACGAACTGCTTGCGCGCAAGCAGCGTCGTGCTGTTGATCCACATCGCGCCGCCCGGCCAGCCCTTCACGTTCGGCGGATAGAACAGGTTCTGCCCGAGCGTGCGCACGGTGTTCGCGAGCATCTGCGGATCGCCGTACGCGACGTCGAACAACCGCACCGATCCGACGACGAACTCGGCCGGCGACTTCACGAGCACGCCGCGATTGCGCGGATCCCAGAATTCGTCGGTCGACCAAAGGGCGGCGAGCGCCGCGCGTATGTCGTAGCCGCTCGCGCGAAACCGTTCGGCGACGATATCGAGCGCGCCGGCGTCGGGCGTATCGGATACGAACTCGCGCCACAGCTTGCCGGCGATGAAGCGTGCGGTGTCGGGCCGCTTCAACAGGATGTCGAGAAAGCCGTCGCCGTCGAACGCACCGGTCTCGCCGAGTATCGTCTTGTCGCCCGCGTCGTGCCATTCGGGCCGCACCACGAAGCGCAGCGTATCGGGATCGACGCTCCAGCCGGTCATCGCGCGCGCGGCCTCGGTGACGTCGTGCTGCGTGTAATGCCCTTCGCCGAGCGTAAACAGCTCCATCACCTCGCGCGCGAAGTTCTCGTTCGGACGGCCCTTGCGGTTGCTCGCGCCGTCGAGATACTGAAGCATCGCCGGATCCTTCGCGACCGCATGCAGGAGCGTGCCGAAGTTGCCGAGCGCCTCGCGGCGAAACAGCGCATTCTGTGCGGCCATCGTCTGCGGATACGGGACCTTGTCCTGCCCGGACGTGAAATGCCCGTGCCAGAACAGCGTCATGCGCTCGGTGAGCGGCGACGGCGTCACGACCATTTCGTTGACCCACGCCGCACGCAACGCGTCGTAGCGGCGATTGCGTTCGCCCTGCTCGTCGCGCCGCATGTCGGGCGTCAGCGCCTGTCGCTGCGCGCGGGTCGGCGGCAACTCGACGAGCCAGTCGGGCCAGGGCGTCACGGGGTCGCGACGCACGTTGCCGAGCGTGTCGGCCACGACTTGCGCGCGCGTCATCCCGACGATGCGGGCGACCTCGGCCGGTGCGGGAGAAAAGCCGGTGCGGCTCAGGAAGAACAGCGCATCGTCGGCGTCGAGCGGCGCCTGCATCGCGGGCGATGCCGGGGCGGCAGCGTTCGCTTTCATCGTCGTGGACTCCCGGAACGCACCGGCGGTGCGGATGCCGGTACAACGGCAGCAGGCATCCGAAAGTTGACGGAAAAATTGCTACGGAATCTTTCCGCGCGGCGCGTGGGCGCGTGCGGATCAGCGCTTGTACAGCTCGCGAACGGCGTCCTCGATGTGCTGGCGCAACAGGTGGCGCTCCTCGGGCGTCATGTGCCCGTCGCGGCGGCGCTGTTCGAGATCGGGAGGCACGGCGGAACGGACCGCCATGTCGGCGGTGCGGTCGGGCTGCGGCGCTTTGCCGCGCGGCAGCTTGCGCGACGGGGCGCCCTGCTCGGGGCGCTGCGCATACGCGAAGTTCGACGCATATGGACCGGCAAGTGCGATCGTCAGCATCAGTGCAATCCGGGCAGATCGCATGACCGTCCTCGCTTCTTTGGTCGATTTGTTCCCTTCGTCACGCGGCAACCGGTTACCTCTGGTACTTGAAAAACCCTGCGGAATTCGGGCGTACAAAGATGAAAGATGGAGTGCAGGGGAGTATCTACCGAATTTCGGCTTCGAGTAAAGGAATCTCTATAGCCTGCCTTTACTCCGCGCGACACTACGGGTAAATTTTGTAACGGACTGTAACGCGCGAAAATACGCGACCGTGCGTAATTTCCCATTCGCGATAAGATGCCGCTCATGGAAACGAAAAACCCCTCCAAGATTCTCGTCGTCGACGACGACCCGCGCCTGCGCGATCTGCTGCGCCGCTATCTCGGCGAGCAGGGTTTCAACGTGTACGTCGCGGAAAACGCGACCGCGATGAACAAGCTCTGGGTGCGCGAGCGCTTCGACCTGCTCGTGCTCGACCTGATGCTGCCGGGCGAGGACGGCCTGTCGATCTGCCGCCGCCTGCGCGGCAGCAACGACCGCACGCCGATCATCATGCTCACCGCGAAGGGCGAGGACGTCGATCGCATCGTCGGCCTCGAGATGGGCGCCGACGACTACCTGCCGAAGCCGTTCAATCCGCGCGAACTCGTCGCGCGCATTCACGCGGTGCTGCGCCGCCAGGCGCCGGCCGAGCTGCCGGGCGCGCCGTCGGAAACCACCGAGGTGTTCGAGTTCGGCGAGTTCTCGCTGAACCTCGCGACGCGCACGCTGACGAAGTCCGGCCAGGAAATTCCGCTGACGACCGGCGAATTCTCGGTGCTGAAGGTGTTCGCGCGTCATCCGCGCCAGCCGCTGTCGCGCGAAAAGCTGATGGAGCTCGCGCGCGGCCGTGAATACGAAGTGTTCGACCGCAGCCTCGACGTGCAGATCTCGCGCCTGCGCAAGCTGATCGAGCCGGATCCGGGCAGCCCGCGCTTCATCCAGACTGTCTGGGGCCTCGGCTACGTGTTCATTCCGGACGGCGCCGCCTGATCTTTTTCCTTTCCGGTTTCGCCCGCCCTCGGCCCGTCCCATGCGTATCGACCGGCGCCTCCTGCAGCTCGCGTTCGGCGGGCTGTTCTGGCGCACCTTCCTGCTGATCGCGCTGCTGATCTCGGTCAGTCTCGCCGCGTGGTTCCAGAGCTTTCGCGTGATCGAGCGCGAGCCGCGCGCGCAGCGCGTCGCGCTCCAGCTCGTCGCGATCGTGAAGCTCACGCGCACCGCCCTGCTCTATTCCGATCCCGATTTGCGGCGCGCGCTGCTGCAGGATCTCGAGAGCAACGAGGGCGTGCGCGTGTACCCGCGCGAAAAAACCGACAAGTTCAAGCTGCAGCCCGACGAATCGCTGAACCGCCTGATCGAACACGACATCCGCAGCCGTCTCGGCGACGACACCGTGATCGCGCAGTCGGTCAACGACATCCCGGGCGTGTGGATCAGTTTCAAGATCGACGACGACGACTACTGGGTCGCGCTCGACCGCGACCAGCTCGACAGCGTCACCGGCCTGCAGTGGGCCGGCTGGGGCCTGTTCGCGCTCGCGCTGTCGCTGTTCGGCTCGGCGTTCATCACGAGTCTCGTGAACCGGCCGTTCTCGCGGCTGGCGCTCGCCGCGCGGCAGATCGGTTCGGGCCAGACGCCCGAGCTGCTGCCCGAGCGCGGGATGGGCGTCGCGGCCGAGACCAACCGCAGCTTCAACCAGATGGTGCGCGATCTCGAACAGCTCGAGGCCGACCGCGCGCTGATGCTCGCGGGCATCTCGCACGACCTGCGCACGCCGCTCGCGCGGCTGCGCCTCGAGACCGAGATGAGCCCGTCCGACCAGGCGACCAAGGACGCGATGGTCGACGACATCGAGCAGATGGACCGCATCATCGCGGCCTTCATCGATTACGCGCGCCCGTCGCAGCGCAAGCCCGAGCCCGTCGACCTGTCGTCGATCGCGCAGGAAGTCGCCGCGCGCGTGGCGGGCGAGGACGGCGTCGAGATCCGCACGCGGCTCGCGGCGACCGCCGTGATCGAAGCCGACGAGACCGACATGCGCCGCGTGATCGGCAACCTCGTCGAGAACGCGCGCAAATACGGCCAGAGCCGCGACGACGGCGTGTCGCGCATCACGCTCGAGACGCGCGTGACGCACGCGCGCGTCGAGCTGTCGGTGAGCGACGAGGGCCCCGGCATCCCCGAGGACCAATTGCCGCTCGTGATGCGGCCGTTCTACCGCGTCGACACGGCACGCACCAAGGCGGACGGCACGGGGCTCGGCATGGCGATCGTGCTGCGCCTGGTCGGCCGCTATCGCGGCGCGCTGCGCCTGCGCAACCGCAGCCCCGAAGCGGGCCTCGAAGTCACCCTCGAATTCCCCGGCGCCGGCAAGGCGCGTGCGACGGCGTGACGCGTTCGCGCACGCTTCTTGCGCGTCACACTATCGGCGCGGTTGAAAAAAACTATGGGAATCGTTAGCCAAAATCTATTGAAGCGTTTTGTTAATAGTGTTATAGTCCTGCCCATGCTGTCACACCAACGTTGCAGCACCGAGGTAGCTTGACTCAGTCTTCTTCCCAACTCATACAGGAGTATCCGCATGAAAACCGTGGGCGATAAACTCGAAGCATTCACCGTCGTAGCCGCGAAGCCGGGCTTCAACAATCACGAGGAAAACGGCCAGTCGGCGTTCGAGACCGTCACCGAAGCGTCGTTCCCGGGCAAGTGGAAGATCATCTACTTCTATCCGAAGGATTTCACGTTCGTGTGCCCGACGGAAATCGTCGAGTTCGCGAAGCTGACGAAGCAGTTCGAAGAGCGCGACGCCGTCCTGCTCGGCGGCAGCTCGGACAACGAATTCGTGAAGCTCGCATGGCGCCGTGAGCACAAGGACCTGGACAAGCTGAACCACTACTCGTTCGGCGACGTCAAGGGCGAGCTGATCGACCAGCTCGGCGTGCGCGACAAGGAAGCCGGCGTGGCCCTGCGCGCGACGTTCATCGTCGATCCGGACAACACGATCCAGCACGTTTCGGTGAACAACCTGAACGTCGGCCGTAGCCCGGAAGAAGTCCTGCGCATTCTGGACGGCCTGCAAACGGACGAACTGTGCCCGTGCAACCGTGCAGTCGGCGGCGCAACGCTGTAAGCGCATCGATGCACGAAGCCCGCGGCGCACGTCCTGCCTGCGGGCTTTTTTAACGGCCAACCCATAGGAGATATCAATGGAATTCATCGACTCGATTAAGGCACGTATCCCCGACTACGCGAAGGACATTCGCCTGAACCTCGACGGCACGATCTCGCGCTCGTCGCTCGAAGGCACCGATGCAGTCGGCGTCGCGCTGGCGGCGGCGGTCGCGGCGAAGAGCACCGTGCTCGTGAAGACGATCCGCGAAGCCGGCGTGCTGTCGCCCGAAGAGACGAACGCCGTGCTGACGGCGGCCGCGCTGATGGGGATGAACAACACCTGGTATCCGTATGTCGAGATGGCCGACGACGCCGACCTGAAGACGCAGCGTGCCGAGCTGCGGATGGGCGCGTATGCGTCGCACGGCGGCGTCGACAAGCGCAGGTTCGAGATGTACGCGCTCGCCGCATCGATCGTCGGCAAGTGCCACTTCTGCGTGAAGTCGCACTATGCGCTGCTGAAGAACGAGCAAGGCATGACGACGACGCAGCTGCGCGACGTCGGCCGTATCGCGTCGGTGATCAACGCCGCCGCCCAGGTGATCGCCGCCGAAGGCGAATAAGCCGTCGCGCACGCGGCAGCACGGTGCACTGCGGCGGCCACGCGCGCCGCACCGCACCGCAAAAACGAAAATGCCACGCAAACGCGTGGCATTTTTCATTCCGGCGGCGCGACCCGCGCGCCGCTTCGGATCGGCTTCAGGCGCTCACGCGCCCTGCTTCACCAGCAACGCGGCGGCCTGCGCCTCGATGCCCTCGCCACGGCCGAGATAGCCGAGCTTCTCGTTGGTCTTCGCCTTCACGTTCACGCGCTCGAGCGGCAGCCCGAGATCGGCCGCGATGTTCGCTCGCATCCCGTCGATGTGCGGCGCGAGCTTCGGCGCTTGCGCGATCACCGTGCTGTCGACGTTCTGGATCGTGAAGCCGGCCGCCTTCACGCGGGCGACGCACTCGCGCAGCAGCACGCGGCTGTCCGCGCCCTTGAACGCCGCGTCGGTGTCGGAGAAATGGCGGCCGATGTCGCCCAGCGCCGCCGCGCCGAACAGCGCGTCGGTGATCGCGTGCAGCAGCACGTCCGCGTCCGAATGACCGAGCAGGCCGCGCTCGTAAGGAATCGTCACGCCGCCGATGATGAGGGGGCGCCCCGGGACGAGCTGATGCACGTCGTAGCCTTGTCCGATTCTGAAATCCATGCGTATTCCGGTTGAGATGAGGTGAAAGTCAGGAAGCGTTCGTGGAGCGCGCGAGGATCGCTTCCGCAAGCGCGAAATCTTCCGGGTACGTGACCTTGAAGTTGCGCAGGCTGCCCTGCACCACGCGCGGCGTATGGCCGGCCCATTCGATCGCGCTCGCCTCGTCGGTCAGGTCGTGCCCTTCGCGCTGCGCGCGCAGGATCGCGTCGCGCAGCATGCCGATGCGGAACATCTGCGGCGTTTGCGCCTGCCACAGCGCGTCGCGCGATTCGGTGCGCGCGATCGCGTCGCCGCCGGCCGGCACGCGCTTGAGCGTATCGGCCACCGGCAGCGCGACGATGCCGCCAACCGGGTCGTCCTTCAGCGTCGCGACCAGCGTGCGGATCAGCTCGGGCGTGATGCCCGGGCGCGCGGCGTCGTGCACCAGCACCCAGTCCTGGTCGGTCGCGCCGAATTCGGCCAGCTCGAGCAGCCCGTTGAGCACCGACGCCTGCCGCGAGCCGCCGCCGCAGCGGCGCACCGCGAAACGCAGGCCCGCGAAACGGCGCGCGTCGAAGTGCGTGTCGTCGGGTGCGAGGACGACGAGCGTCTGCGCGAATTCGCTGCACGCGTCGAACGCGGCGAGCGTGTAATGCAGGAGCGCGCGGCCGGCCAGCGTGCGGTATTGCTTCGGCACGGCAGAGCCGGAACGGCTGCCCGTGCCGGCGCAAGGAATCAGGGCGAAAAGTCGGGGAGTCACGAAGGGGAAACGCCGGAAAGATGAAATCGAGAAGCGGATTTTATAATAGGTCTTTCGTCTCGACCGGCGCACCGCGATGCGCCCGTGCCCGCCACCCCTGCCGTCCCTATGCCAGACAACGCTTCCACCCCGTTCGCCTCGCCCGTCGCCCGCGTCAAACCGGGCCAGCGGTTCGCCTTCGACGGCGCGCACGGCTCCGCCGACGCACTCGCCATCGCCCGCTATCTCGCCGACAACCGCGACGCGGTCCCGCTCCTCGCGGTGATCTGCGCGAACGCGGTCGACGCGCAGCGGCTGTCGCAGGAACTCCGCTATTTCTCGCCCGACGCGCGCGTGCGCCTGCTGCCGGACTGGGAAACGCTGCCGTACGACACGTTCTCGCCGCACCAGGATCTCGTCTCCGAGCGCCTCGCGACGCTGCACGACCTCGGCGAGGGCCGCTGCGACATCCTGCTGGTGCCCGCGACCACGGCGCTGTACCGGATGCCGCCCGCATCGTTCATGGCCGCGTACACGTTCGCGTTCGCGCAGGGCGAGCGGCTCGACGAGGCGAAGCTGAAGGCGCAGCTCACGCTGGCCGGCTACGAGCACGTGAGCCAGGTCGTGCGCCCCGGCGAATACTGCGTGCGCGGCTCGCTGCTCGACCTGTACCCGATGGGCTCGCCGCTGCCGTACCGGATCGACCTGTTCGACGACCAGGTCGACTCGATCCGTGCGTTCGATCCCGATACGCAGCGCAGCCTCTATCCGGTGCGCGACGTGCGCCTCCTGCCCGGCCGCGAGTTTCCGTTCGACGAAGCCGCGCGCACGGCCTTCCGCAGCCGCTGGCGCGAAACCTTCGAAGGCGACCCGAGCCGCGCGCCGATCTACAAGGACATCGGCAACGGCGTGCCGTCGGCCGGCATCGAGTATTACCTGCCCCTCTTCTTCGACGAGACGGCCACGCTGTTCCACTACCTGCCGCAGGATGCGCACCTCGTGTTCACCGGCGACCTCGAAGCGTCGATCCGACGCTTCACGGCCGATACGAAGCAGCGTCATGCGTTCCTCGCACACGATCGCGAGCGGCCGATCCTCGAGCCCCAGCGCCTGTTCCTGTCCGACGAGGATTTCTTCGCGTTCGCGAAGCCGTTCGCGCGCGTCGTGCTGCCCGCGCAGCCGGCGGGCGGCTGGGCGACGGGCCTGCCCGAGCTCACCGTCGACCGCCATGCGGACGATCCGCTCGCCGCGCTGCGCACGTTCGTCGAATCGTCGGGCAAGCGCGTGCTGCTGACGGTCGAATCGGCCGGCCGCCGCGAAACGATCCTGCAACTGCTCGCCGAGCATCACCTGCGCCCCGCGTCGAACGACCACTTCGCAGGCTGGCTCGAAAGCGACGCGCCCTTCGCGCTCGGCGTCGCGCCGCTCGCGAGCGGCTTCGCGGTGCCGGGCGAAGGCTACGCGATCGTCACCGAAACCGAGCTGTACGGTGCGCTCGGCCGCCGCGCCGGGCGTCGCCGACAGGAACAGGCGAGCAACGTCGATGCGATGGTGCGCGACCTGTCGGAGCTGAAGGTCGGCGATCCGGTCGTGCATGCGCAGCACGGCATCGGCCGCTACATGGGCCTCGTATCGATGGATCTCGGCGAAGGCGAGACCGAATTCCTGCATCTCGAATACGCGGGCGAAAGCAAGCTCTACGTGCCGGTCGCGCAACTGCACGTGATCTCGCGTTACAGCGGCGCAGATCCCGACAGCGCGCCGCTGCACGCGCTCGGCTCGGGCCAGTGGGAGCGCGCGAAGCGCAAGGCCGCGCAGCAGATCCGCGACACGGCTGCCGAGCTGCTGAACCTGTATGCGCGGCGCGCGGCCCGCGAAGGCCATGCGTTCGCGCTCGAGCCGCGCGACTACGTGAAGTTCGCGGAAAGCTTCGGCTTCGAGGAAACGCCCGACCAGGCCGCGGCGATCGCGGCCGTGATCGGCGACATGACGAGCGGCAAGCCGATGGACCGCCTCGTGTGCGGCGACGTCGGCTTCGGCAAGACCGAGGTCGCGCTGCGCGCCGCGTTCATCGCGGTGATGGGCGGCAAGCAGGTCGCGCTGCTGTCGCCGACCACGTTGCTCGCCGAGCAGCACACGCAGACCTTCGCCGACCGTTTCGCGGACTGGCCGGTACGCATCGTCGAGCTGTCGCGTTTCAAGACCGCGAAGGAAGTGAACGCGGCGATCGCGCAGATCAACGAAGGCAGCGTCGACATCGTGATCGGCACGCACAAGCTGCTGTCGTCGGACGTGCAGTTCAAGCGCCTCGGCCTCGTCATCATCGACGAGGAACACCGCTTCGGCGTGCGCCAGAAGGAAGCGCTGAAGGCGCTGCGCGCGGAGGTCGACGTGCTGACGCTGACCGCGACGCCGATCCCGCGCACGCTCGGCATGGCGCTCGAGGGGCTGCGCGATTTCTCGGTGATCGCGACCGCGCCGCAAAAGCGGCTCGCGATCAAGACCTTCGTGCGGCGCGAGGAAGAAAGCGTGATCCGCGAGGCGATGCTGCGCGAACTGAAGCGCGGCGGCCAGGTGTACTTCCTGCACAACGAGGTCGAAACGATCGAGAACCGCAAGGCGATGCTCGAGGAACTCGTGCCCGAGGCGCGCATCGTGATCGCGCACGGCCAGATGCACGAGCGCGAACTCGAACGCGTGATGCGCGATTTCGTCGCGCAGCGCGCGAACGTGCTGCTGTGCACGACCATCATCGAGACCGGCATCGACGTGCCGAGCGCGAACACGATCATCATGCATCGCTCGGACAAGTTCGGCCTCGCGCAGCTGCACCAGTTGCGCGGCCGGGTCGGCCGTTCGCATCACCAGGCGTATGCGTACCTGCTGGTCCACGACCCGCAGTCGCTGACCAAGCAGGCGCAGCGCCGGCTCGAGGCGATCCAGCAGATGGAGGAACTCGGGTCGGGCTTCTATCTCGCGATGCACGACCTCGAGATCCGCGGCACCGGCGAGGTGCTCGGCGACAAGCAGTCGGGCGAGATCCACGAGATCGGCTTCCAGCTTTACACCGACATGCTGAACGACGCGGTGAAGGCGCTGAAGAACGGCAAGGAGCCCGACCTCACCGCCCCGCTCGCCGCGACGACGGAAATCAACCTGCACGCGCCCGCGATCCTGCCGGCCGATTACTGCGCCGACGTGCAGGAACGGCTGTCGCTGTACAAGCGTCTCGCGAACTGCGAACACGGCGACGCGATCGACGGCATCCAGGAAGAGCTGATCGACCGCTTCGGCAAGCTGCCGCCGCAGGCGCACGCGCTCGTCGAGACGCACCGGCTGCGGCTGGCCGCGAAGCCGCTCGGCATCGTCAAGATCGACGCGAGCGAGGTCGCGATCGGGCTGCAGTTCGAGCCGAACCCGCCGATCGATCCGATGCGGATCATCGAGATGGTGCAGAAGCACCGGCACATCAAGCTCGCGGGCCAGGACAAGCTGCGCATCGAGACGCGCTCGCCCGACCTCGCGATCCGCGTGTCGACGATCAAGGAGACGCTGCGCGCGCTCGCGCCGCGCGCCGACGCGGCGAGCGCGGCACGCTGACCGCACGGCCGCGATGCTGCACCGCATCGCGGCCGGCGAAGGCGGGCGCGCGCGTTTTTGAGTATGATTTTCCCATTCATCAGACGGAGTTTTGCCATGTCCACACTCGACGCGCCCGCGCCGTCCGCCGCCCCGCAAGGCGACGCTTCGCTCGTCAGCCTGCCCTGGATCGAGCGGCTGGTGTCGATGGACACGACGAGCCGCGTGCCGAACCTCGGGCTGATCGAAACGGTGCGCGACGCACTGGCCGCGAAAGGCATCGTGTCGACGCTCACGCACGATCCGCGCGAAGGCTGGGCCAACCTGTTCGCGACCGTGCCCGCGCACGACGGCTCGACCGACGGCGGCATCGTGCTGTCGGGGCACACCGACGTCGTGCCGGTCGACGGCCAGCAGTGGGACAGCAATCCGTTCGCGCCGGAGCTGCGCGACGGCCGCCTGTATGGCCGCGGCACGTGCGACATGAAGGGCTTCATCGGCGCGGCGCTCGCGCTGCTGCCGGAGATGCAGGCGACGAAGCTCGCGAAGCCGATCCATTTCGCGCTGTCCTATGACGAGGAAATCGGCTGCGCGGGCGCACCGCTTCTGATCGCCGATCTCGTCAAGCGCGGCGTGAAGCCGTCCGGCTGCATCGTCGGCGAGCCGACCAGCATGCGACCGATCATCGCGCACAAGGGCATCAACGCGTATCGATGCTGCGTGCGCGGCCACGCGGCACACTCGTCGCTGACGCCGAAAGGCCTGAACGCGATCGAATACGCGGCGCGCCTCATCTGCCACATCCGCGACATCGCCGAGCGCTTCCGCGCCGAAGGCCCGTTCGACGAGCTGTACGACGTACCGTTCACGACCGCGCAGACGAGCACGATCCAGGGCGGCAACGCGATCAACACGGTGCCGGCCGAATGCCGGTTCGACTTCGAGTTCCGCAACCTGCCGACGCTCGATCCCGAGCAGATCTTCACGCGCATCGAAGCGTATGCGCAGGAAACGCTGCTGCCGCAGATGCGTCGCGAGCATCCGAACGCGGCGATCGAGTTCTCGAAGATCGCCGCCGCACCCGGGCTCGATGCGACCGAACAGGCCGCGATCACGCAGCTCGTGCGCGCGCTGACGGCCGACCAGGACAAGCGCAAGGTCGCATACGGCACCGAGGCCGGCCTGTTCGAACGCGCGGGCATTCCGAGCATCGTGTGCGGGCCCGGCAACATCGAACAGGCGCACAAGCCGAACGAGTATGTCGAACTCGCTCAGCTCGCCGCCTGCGAGCAGTTCCTGCGCAAGTTCATCCGCAGCATGTCGGTCGACGCACACTGACTGCCCCCCGCCACGCCGGCCTGCGTGCGCGGGCCGGCCCACCCCGCCATCCGCCACGTCATGTCGACTGAACAACAGGGCACCGCCCATACGACGATCGACGGCGAGCCGATTCCGACGCTCGACGAAATCGCCGCGCAGCATTTCGCGTTGTCGCCGTGGGTCGCGCGCACGCCCGTGTTCGAGCGCGCCGACCTGCCGTCCCTCGAGGGCACGCACGTCAACTTCAAGTTCGAGCTGCTGCAGGTGAGCGGCAGCTTCAAGGCGCGCGGCGCGTTCACGCACCTGATGGCCCTCGACGAAGCGCGCAAGAACGCCGGCGTCACGTGCGTGTCGGCCGGCAATCACGCGGCAGCCGTCGCGTACGCGGCGATGCGGCTCGGCAGCAGCGCGAAGGTCGTGATGTTCCATACCGCGAGCCCGGCGCGCATCGCGCAGTGCAAGCAGTACCGCGCCGAAGTCGTGCTCGCCGGCAGCGCGTCGCAGGCATTCGACCTCGTGCGGCGGATCGAGGCCGAGGAAGGCCGCTTCTTCATCCATCCGTTCAACGGCTATCACACGATTCTCGGCACCGCGACGCTCGGCTACGAATGGGCGACGCAGACGCCCGATCTCGACGCGGTGATCGTGCCGATCGGCGGCGGCGGGCTCGCGGCCGGCATGGCGACCGCGCTGCGGCTCGCGAATCCGCGCGTGCACGTGTATGGCGTCGAACCGGAAGGCGCCGATGCGATGAGCCGCAGCTTCGCGGCGAATCACACGATCAAGATGACCGCGATGCAGACCATCGCCGACTCGCTGATGGCGCCGCACACCGAGGAATACAGCTACCAGCTGTGCCGGCGCCACGTCGACCGCATCGTCACGGTGTCCGACGACGCGCTGCGCGCGGCGATGCTGTTCCTGTTTTCTCACCTGAAGCTGGCGGTCGAACCGGCGTGCGCGGCCGCGCTCGCGGCGCTGCTCGGCCCGCTGCGCGAAACGCTGCAGGGCAAGCGGATCGGCGTGCTGCTGTCGGGCACGAACACCGACCCCGCGACGCTCGGCATGCATCTCGCGCACGCGAAGCTGCAGCACTGACGCCGTGCACGGCACCCCGGGTTATCCCCAGTTTATGTTGACAGCCCTGTTGATAACCCGCCGAACATGCACGCAAGTGGTTGAGCGCGCAGCGTTTTACGCGCGCGAAGCACGCCGGACGCGAAATAGGCAGATGCCGCCTTCGAACGCACGTCCCGCGACGTGGCGGCGTCGCGCGCATCACGCGATCGGCACCGCCGCCATCGCGCTGCTCGCCGGTTGCGCGGCGCCGCCCTCGCCCGTCGTCGACACGCCCACGGCCTGCGTGCAGCCGGACGCGCACCGGATGCTGCAGGCCGACCTGCTGTTCGGGCGCGATATCGCCGGACGCGGCCCCGTCACCGATGCGGAACGCGCGGCGTTCCTCGCCGACGTCGTCACGCCGCGCTTCCCGGACGGCTTCACCTACTGGGACACCCGCGGCCAATGGCGCGACCGCGCCACCGGCCAGATCATCCGCGAAGCGAGTTTCGTGGTCCGCATCGTCGCCGACGATACGCCCAACACGCACGCGCGGCTTGCCGAGATCCGGCAAGCGTACCGCGAGCGCTTCCGGCAGGAGTCCGTCGGCATCACGCTCGTGCCGGCCTGCGCGTCGTTCTGATTCGTCGTCATCGCCGGCGCACGGCGACACGCAAAAGAAAACGGGCGCCCGAAGGCGCCCGTCGCATGCGAAACATCCGCGTATCGCTTACTTGTTCTGGAACATGTCCATGATCTGCTGCTTCTCCTGCTGCGTGACGGGCGGCGGCGCGAGCCCCTCCGAGCCGGCCGAGCCGAGCGCGTCGTTCGCGCTGATCGCGTTCGCGGCCGGGTTGATGTCCACGCTCGCGACGAAGCCGTTGCCCGGCGTGCGATCCGCGTAGTAAAGCTCGCCGTCGATCGAGGTCAGCCCGTCCGGCATCGGCATCTGCTGCTCGGGCACGCCGTTCAGCGCGGTGCGCATGTAGTTCACCCAGATCGGCAGCGCGAGCTGCGCGCCGAATTCGCGGCTGCCGAGGCTCTTCGGCTGGTCGAAGCCCATCCACGCGACGGCGACGAGCGACTGCTGGTAGCCGGCGAACCAGCCGTCCTTCGCATCGTTCGTCGTACCCGTCTTGCCCTGCAGGTCGCTTCGGCCGAGCGCGTTGGTGCCCGCGCCCGTGCCGGCCGTCGCGACCGTGTGCAGCAGGCTGTTCATCACGTATGCGTTGCGGCCTTCGATCGTGCGCGGCGCGGTGCCGCCGGCGATCACCGGCTGCGACTTCTGCAGCGGCTGGCCGCGCGCGTCGTCGACTTCGGCGATCAGGTACGGATCGACCTTGTAGCCGCCGTTCGCGAACACCGCATAGCCGGTCGCGAGCTGCAGCGGCGTCACGAGGCCGGCACCCAGCGCCATCGGCAGGTACGGCGGCGTCTTCGCCGGATCGAAGCCGAAGCGCTGCGTCACGTACTCCTGCGCGTACTGCGTGCCGATCGACGCGAGAATCCGGATCGAGACCAGGTTCTTCGAACGCTGCAGGCCCGTGCGCATCGACATCGGGCCGTCGGGCTGATCGTCGTCCTTCGGCTCCCACGCGGTGCCGCCCGGCACGCTCGGCGGGAAGTACAACGGCGCATCGTTGATGATCGTCGCCGGTCCGAGGCCCTTGTCGAGCGACGCCGAATAGATGAACGGCTTGAACGACGAACCCGGCTGGCGCCACGCCTGCGTCACGTGGTTGAACTTGCTCTTGTTGAAGTCGAAGCCGCCGACGAGCGAGCGGATCGCACCGTCCTGCGGCGCGATCGCGACGAGCGCGCCTTCGACCTGCGGCAGCTGCACGACCTGCCAGCCCGCCTTGCCGTCCTTCAGCACGCGCACGATCGAGCCCGGCTTGATCCGCAGCGTCGCGTTCGCGCGCGGGCTCAGCGCGGCCGACACGAAGCGCAGCCCGGCCGGGCCGATCGTCGTCGTCGCGCCGCCGACGAACTGCACCTCGACCGCGTTCGGCGACGCGGCCAGCACCACCGCCGACTGCAGGTCGCCGTTGTCCGGGTGATCGGCGAGCGCATCGTCGATCGCCTCGTCGCGATCGTCGCCGGCCGCCGGCAGGTTGATCGAGCCTTCCGGCCCGCGATAGCCGTGGCGGCGCTCGTAATCGAGAATGCCGCGACGCACGGCCTGGTACGCCGCTTCCTGGTCGGCCGAGTTGATCGTCGTCGTGACGGTCAGCCCGCGCGTATAGGTTTCGTCCTTGTATTGCTGGTACATCATCTGCCGCACCATCTCGGCGACGTATTCGCCGTGCACCGCGTACTGGTTGCCCGGCGTGCGCACGTGGATCTCTTCCTTCACCGCCTGGTCGTACTGCGGCTGCGTGATGTAGCCGATCTCGAGCATGCGCTTCAGGATGTACTCCTGACGCACCTTCGCGCGCTTCGGATTGACGACCGGGTTATACGCGGACGGCGCCTTCGGCAGCCCCGCGAGCATCGCCGCTTCCGCGAGCGTGATGTCCTTCAGGTCCTTGCCGAAATACACGCGCGCGGCGGCCGCGAAACCGTACGAGCGCTGGCCCAGGTAGATCTGGTTCATGTACAGCTCGAGGATCTGGTCCTTCGTCAGGGCCTTTTCGATCTTGTACGCGAGCAGCATCTCGTAGATCTTGCGCGTATACGTCTTCTCGCTCGACAGGAAGAAGTTGCGCGCGACCTGCATCGTGATCGTGCTCGCGCCCTGGCGCGCGCCGCCGTGCATCAGGTCGGCGACGCCCGCGCGCAGAATGCCGAGGAAGTCCACGCCGCCGTGCTCGTAGAAGCGGTAGTCCTCGATCGCGAGCACCGCCTTCTTCATCACGTCGGGAATGTCCTGGAAGCGCACGAGGCTGCGGCGCTCCTCGCCGAACTCGCCGATCAGCACGTGATCGGCGGTAAACACGCGCAGCGGCACCTTCGGCTGGTAGTTGGTCAGCGCATCGAGCGACGGCAGCTGCGGCGCCATCACGACGAGTGCGTAGCCGACGATCAGCGCACCGACGATCGCGAGCGTCGCGAACAGGCCGACGAACCACAGCGCGACGCGCGAGCCGAACGAACGGCGATCGCCGCCCCCGCCGCCGCGACGCTGCGCGCGCCGGTCGTCGCCGCGGTCGTCGTCATCGGGGTAATAGGCTCCCGACGGCGAACGGCGCAACGTGTAGTGAGGTTCGTTCCGATCGGAAGAAGAAGACGGTCGTTTGATAATTGGCATGTCGGAATGGCGGGCGGCGTGGCGCCCTCGGACGCATGCGGAAAATGCAAGCGGATGAATCAGAGTGGGTGCATCGTGGCAACTGTCACGTCGACAGACCCCGCCGCGCGGCGATCCGTTCCCGCGACGTGACAGCGCATTTTAATGAAATCGACCGATCGGCTTCGCGATTTTTTGTAAAAATTCCCGCACAAGCGTGAATTGCGGAACGTATCGGCGCCATGCTCCGCCTATCATGGACTCGCAACCCGGCGCGTGCCGCGCCGTTTCTTTCAGATGCGAAAGGTGGAAGTCCGCACACGCCTCGCGCTTGAACTCCGGCACTTAAGCCGTATTTAAGGGGCCGGCGGTGTAATATCCGCCAGCTCACGCGGGTCGGAACCGATTCGCGACGGGTATTGCCGCCGACGCGGCACCTTTCAACCACGGAGGATTTCATGTCGCTTTTCGACTCTGTTTCGCGCACGATCAAAGGCCTGCTGAACGATGCGGCCGACTCGGTACAGGATCCGTCGCGCGACGCACGGCAGATCGTGCGGGAGCTCGACGACAGCATCGGCCGTGCCGAGAATTCGCTGATCGAGATCGAGGCACAAGTCGCGACCCAGCGCAGCAAGCGCGATGCGGCCGACGACAAGGTGAAGAAGTACGAGGACGGCGCGAAGCGCGCGCTGCAGGCCGGCGACGAAGCGCTCGCACGCGAGGCGCTCGCCGCGCAGTCGAACGCGGAAGCCGAGCGCGATGCGCTCGCGGCCGAACTGACGACGCTCGAGCCGTCGGTCGACAAGCTGAAGGGGCAGATCGCCGACATGCGTCAGCGCCGCAACGACCTGAACGCGCGCTCGAACATCCTGCAGGCCAAGCAGGAAATCGCGCAGGCGAAGGACGTCGCGGCCAGCGCGCTGGGCGGCATCGGCGGCAAGAACCTGTCCGAGGACTTCCAGAAGCTCGAGGACAAGGTCGCGCTGCAGAACGCGCGCTCGGACGCCCGCCTGAATTCGGCCGACACGTCGAGCGGCAAGGCGCTCGACGACAAGCTCGCCGCGCTGAACAAGGGCCCGTCGGTCGAGGACCGCCTCGCCGCGCTGAAGAAGCAGCTCGACACGCCCGCGCAGTAACGGCAACCGCGCCGCGGCCCGCCGGGCCCGCGGCGCGCACCGATCGTCAGGAGACGGGCGCTCGCGCCCGGTTCGACCATGAAGAAATCTCTCGCCGCTCTCGGCCTTTCGCTGATGCTGCTGTCGTCCGCCGCGTTTGCGGTCCCGTCGCTGCAGCAGGTCGAGCAATCGATCGCGCAGCGCAACTGGCAGCAAGCCGACACGCAGCTGTCGCAAGTCATCGACGCGCATCCGAACAATGCGCATGCGCGCTACCTGTACGCCCAGGTGCTGGACCGCGAAGGCCGCGCGTCCGACGCGCTCGCGCAACTGCAGCGGGCGAAGTCGCTCGATCCGCAACTGCGCTTCACCGACGCGTCGCGTTTCGCGCAGACCGAATCGCGCATTCGCGCCGACGCCGCGCGCACCGGCGGCAACGCACCGTCGGCCACCCAGGCCGGTTCGTTGCAGTCGTCGCTCGCGCCCGCCGCGCCGGTCGCGAAGCACGATCCGTCGACCGGCATGTGGATCGGCCTCGGGCTGATCGTCGCGATCATCGCGCTGGTGCTGCGCTGGACGTTGCGGCGCGCGCGCTCCGCCGACAACAGCCGCGCCGACGACGAACGCCGCACGCAATTGAAGCGCGCGACCGACGTGCTGAACGACATCCGTCCGCTGAAACTCGACGCGAAGCTGTCGACGGCGCCGGGCGCCGCCGCGCTCACCGGCGAACTCGAAGGCATCGAGACCGACGCACGCACGCTCGTCGAGACGCTGTCGAACGGCAAGAACCCGGTGCCGCCGTATCGCATCGACGAACTCGAACAGCGACATGCGAGCGTGAAGGCGCGCGTCGAGGGCCGCCCCGATCCGAGCGCGCAGCCCGCGGCGCCCGCGAACGGCGGCGGCTCCGTGTATGCGCAGGAAGCCGATCGCATGACCGGCATGCAAGGCCAGCCATATCAGCAGCAACCGTACCCGCAGCAGCCGTATCCGCAACAGCAGCCGCCCGTCGTGGTCCAGCAAGGCGGTGGCTTCGGCGGCGGCATGGGCGGGCTGCTGACGGGCGTGCTGCTCGGCGAGGCGATGTCCGGCGGCCGCGAACGCGTGGTCGAACGCGACGTGATCGTCGACGACCAGCGCCGGCCCCAGGAGAACAACGATCCGGGCTTCGACTTCGGCCGCGGCGACAACGCGAACTGGAGCGACGGCAACGGCGGTGGCGGCGTCGATCTCGGCAGCAACGACGACGGCTGGACCGACGACAACACCTGAGCCGTGCACACGCGGGCGTCGACGCATCGCGCCGCGCCCGCCGCCTCACACCGCGCTTCCTTTCATTTCCGCTCGCACCGGCCCATTTGTGATTTGTTAATCATTTCAAGATGGGCTACCGGCAATGGGGCACGTTCGCTATCATGCGGCCATCGGCGTGCCTCCGATCCCCCTCCGACCCGCCAGACGCTTCGCAGCCCTGCGCGTCGCGGCACGCCTCCCCTCGCCCAACCAGGAGAAAGCCGCTCATGAGCATAATCAAGGAATTCAAGGAGTTCGCCGTCAAAGGCAATGTGATGGATCTCGCCGTCGGCGTGATCATCGGTGGCGCATTCTCGAAGATCGTCGACTCGGTCGTGAAAGACCTCATCATGCCGGTCATCGGCGTGCTGACGGGCGGTCTGGATTTCTCGAACAAGTTCGTTCTGCTCGGCACCATCCCTCCGTCGTTCAAGGGTAATCCCGATTCGTTCAAGGACCTGCAGGCCGCGGGCGTCGCCGCATTCGGCTACGGCTCGTTCATCACCGTGGCGATCAATTTCGTGATCCTCGCGTTCATCATCTTCCTGATGGTGAAATTCATCAACAAGCTGCGCAAGCCTGACGAAGCCGCGCCGGCCGCGACGCCGGAAGACACCGTGCTGCTGCGCGAGATCCGCGATTCGCTCAAGCAACGCTGAGCACCGCGCGACGCAGCATCCGCCGGGCCCGCCAAGTGCGGGCCTTTTTCATGGGCGCGCGCCGTGCGCGGCCTGTCTCACTTTTTTGTGACGCGCGAATGCACGCGCGGGAAAAGCAGGTCTATGATGGAGACTAAACGACAGTACGGGCGCCAAGACGCTGGCTGTGTCGATCATCGTGGCAAGCGGGTCGACGGGAGACATTGATCGTCGTACCGCACGAGTGCAGCATTTTCGTGTGCTATAAAGGATCGACATGCGGCGTACATAGCCGGGAGTGGGTCGCATGAAAGTGCCGCATTTCTTGCAATTGTTTTTGAGGCGAGTGTTTATGTCCTTCCCGAAAAAACGTCGACGTGCGCAACAGGACGGCCAGGAGTCGTTCCTCGCGGTATTGCGCCACTCGAAACCGTTCGCGCAGCTCGACACCAAGATTGCCCGCGCCCGTGCGCAGGACGAGCCCGTCCTCTATGCGCATGTGCTGCCCGGCCTCGACGTGCTCCTGTGCAGCGTGCGCGGCGCTCAGCCGCCCTATCCGGCCATCGCCGAACTGCGCAAGCGCTGCATCGAATCGATCGCCAACGCACTCGAACAACCGCTCGACGGCCTCGAGAACGGCGGGTACTGGTACGAGGCGAACGGCTTCGGCTTCCTCGTGTTCGCGAGCCGCGCCCGCGCGCGCATCCTGCCCGAATTTGGTGCAGGCACGAAGGCGAGCCTGCGCGGCGGCCTCGGACGCCAGAACGCCGGCGATACGACACCGCGCTCCCTCGGCTGAACCGACACCGACACGATGGGCCGCCTCCGGGCGGCCCATCGGCCATTCAGGCTTCCCGCTTCACCGTCGCCGCGCGATCACCGCGCCGTCGCACGCCCGTTGCCGGGCCGGACGATGTCGATGAACGCGGCGAAATCGGCACCGGCGAGCCCCTGCGCGGCGCCCAGCCGCAGCACCTGCTGCACCGTGGCCGATACGGGCATCACCGCGCCGGTGTCGCGCGCGGCGTCGGCGATCGCGTCGACGTCCTTCTGGAACGTGCTCAGCGCGCCGATCGGCGGATGACCGCCTGACGTCATGCGCGGCACGAAAGTCTGCAGCAGCACCGAATCGGCCCACCCGCCCGCCAGCGCGTCGGCCAGACGCGCAGCGTCGATGCCGCTCGCCTGGGCGAGGCCGACCGCTTCCGCGATCGCGGTCACCGTCGCGGTAACGATCGCCTGGTTGCAGAGTTTCGCGGTCTGGCCCGCGCCCGCGTCGCCCATGTGCGTGATGCGCGACGCGTAGGTGTCGATCAGCGGCCGCACCGCGTCGAGGTCGGCCTCGCCGCCGCCCGCCATCACCGCGAGCGTGCCGGCCTGCGCGCCGGGCACGCCGCCCGACACCGGCGCGTCGATCCAGCCGACGCCGAGCGCGGCCGCGCGCGCCGCGTAGTCGCGCGTCGCCGCAGGCGGAATGCTCGAATGATCGACGATGCGCTTCAGGCGACGCGCATTCGGATCGCCGGCAAGGAGCCCGTGCTCGCCGAACGCGACGTCGCCGACCGCGCGGCCGTCGAGCACGCACACGAATACCGTGTCGACGCGCTCGGCCAGTTCGCGCGGCGTGTCGACCACCTGCGCACCATCCTTTTCGAGCTCCTCGGCCTTGGCGCGCGTCCGGTTCCATACGCTGACCCGATGGCCCGCCGCCAGCAAATGCCGAATCATCGGCGCGCCCATCAATCCCGGTCCGCAAAATCCGACTTCCACGATGTTCCTCGTCTCCAATTGGGGTTGCACTTGCCGCCCATCATACCTATCACTCAAGAAGCCGGACACGCACGGCGCCGTCTCGGGCCCGCCGCTTGCGCCGGCCGCACACACCGACAACCCAGGGAGCGCATCATGAGCGACCACGTCTACAAGCTGATCGAACTGACCGGTTCATCGCGGCAATCGTGCGACGACGCCATCCGCAACGCGATCTCGAAAGCCGGCAAGACGCTGCACAACCTGCACTGGTTCCAGGTCACCGAAACGCGCGGCCACATCGAAGGCGACCAGGTCATCCACTGGCAGGTCACGCTGAAAGTCGGCATGCGCATCGACGACTGACGCACGCGCGTCACGCGCGGTGCCCTGGCCCCCGGATGCGTGCAATGCGCATCCGCGCGGTGCCGCGCCCACCCGCATCACGCCCCGTTCAGCCCCCTCCGCGAGGCCCGGCCGGCGCGCGTCTGCGGGTATCCATCTCTTGACGCTGACTTTCGTTCATATTAAAAACCATATACCCACATCACCCCTCGATCAGCCCAGCCATATAAACTGGAGAAATCATGAGTCAGCAACGCGAGGCGATCGACACGTACCTCTTGCGCGTCTTGCACACCTTGTTGATGGAGCGCAGCGTCACGCGCGCGGCCGTCAAACTGAACCAGTCGCAACCGGCGATCAGCGCCGCACTGCGGCGCCTGCGCGACATCACCGGCGACCCGCTGCTCGTGCGCGGCAAGTCCGGCATGGTCCCGACCGAATACGGATTGCGCCTGCTCGAGCCGGTGCAGAACGCACTGCGCGAAATCGAGCGCATCAAGTTCCAGCAGCACAATTTCGACCCGGCCACGTCGATCCGCTGCTACCGGATCGGCTGCCCCGACTACCTGAACGTGCTGTTCGTGCCGACCGTCGTCGAACGCTTCCGCCAGGCGGCGCCGAACGCGACGCTCGAGTTCCACTCGCTCGGCCCCGCATTCGACTACGAGCTCGCGCTGGAAGACGGCAAGCTCGACATCGTCGTCGGGAACTGGCCCGAGCCGCCCGAGCAACTGCATCTGTCGAACCTGTTCGTCGACGAAATCGTCTGCCTGATGAGCAACACGCACCCGTTCGCGAAGCGCGGCGGGCTCACGCTCGACCAGTACCTGAACGCGCCGCATCTCGCGCCGACGCCGTACTCGGTCGGCCAGCGCGGCGCGATCGACGTGCATCTCGCGCGCGAACGGCTCAAGCGTCATGTGGTCGTCACGCTGCCGTACTTCAACCTCGCACCGTACGTGCTGGTGAAGTCCGACCTGATCTTCACGACGACGCGCCTGTTCGCCGATCACTACGCGAAATTCCTGCCGCTGTCGGTCGTGCCGGCGCCGCTCGACTTTCCGCCGATGCAGTATTACCAGCTGTGGCACGAACGCTGCCACTACTCCGACGAGGTGCGCTGGCTGCGCAGCCTCGTCGCCGAAGCGACCCGCACGCTGATCGAGGCGTAAGCGCGCACGACGCACGCGCCGGCCATGCCGTCGCGGTGCGGCCCGGTGCGATGCGCGGCGTGTGGCGGCCGCCACCGCCACCCCGCGCCCGATCCGCGACGCGCGGCGCGGCCTTCACATCGATGCGTCAGCGCGACGCCTCCACGAGTGCCTGCGCCAGCGCGTTGTGACGCTCGATGACCGGCGGCAGGTCGAGCGTCGCGAGCCGCCCTTCCCGCACCACCACCTTCCCGTTCACCACCGTGTACGCCGTCTGCGACGGCGCGCAGAACACGAGCGCCGCGACCGGATCGTGCAGCGCGCCCGCGAATAGCGGCTGGCGCAGGTCGAATGCGGCGAAGTCCGCGGCCATGCCGGGCTTCAGCGCGCCGATGTCGTCGCGGTTCAGCACCTTCGCGCCGCCCAGCGTCGCGATCTCGAGCGCCTCGCGCGCGGTCATCGCGTCGGGCCCGAAACCGACCCGCTGCAGCAGCAGCGCCTGCCGCACTTCCGCGACCATCTGCGCACCGTCGTTCGACGCGGAACCGTCGACGCCGAGTCCGACCGGCACACCCGCGAGACGCATCTTCTTCACCGGCGCGATACCCGACGCGAGCCGCATGTTCGAACATGGACAGTGCGCGACGCCGGTGCCGGTGCGCGCGAACAGGCCGATGCCCGCATCGTCGAGCTGCACGCAGTGCGCGTGCCATACGTCGTGGCCGACCCAGCCGAGATCTTCCGCGTATTCGGCGGGCGTCATCCCGAACTTCTCGCGGCTGTACGCGATGTCGTTGACGTTCTCGGCCAGGTGCGTGTGCAGCGACACGCCGTAGTCGCGCGCCAGCACGGCAGCGTCGCGCATCAGGCCGCGGCTCACCGAGAACGGCGAGCACGGCGCGACCACCACCCGCAGCATCGCGTAGCGACCTTCGTCGTGATAGGTCTCGATCAGGCGCTGCGCGTCGCGCAGGATGTCGGGCTCGCGCTCGACGACCGAATCGGGCGGCAGCCCGCCGTCGCGCTGGCCGACGCTCATCGCGCCGCGGCTCGCGTGAAAGCGCATGCCGATTCGCTGCGCGGCGCCGATGCTGTCGTCGAGCCGGCTGCCGTTCGGATAGATGTACAGATGATCGCTCGACGTCGTGCAGCCCGACTGCAGCAGCTCGGCCATCGCGGTCAGCGTCGACACCTCGATCATCTCGGGCGTCAGGTGCGCCCAGATCCGATACAGGTTCGTGAGCCAGCCGAACAGCTCGGCGTTCTGCGCGGCCGGCACCGCGCGCGTGAGGCTCTGGTACATGTGGTGATGCGTGTTCACGAGCCCCGGGATCACGAGGTGGCCGCGCAGGTCGAGCACTTCGTCGGCGGTATCGGGCAACTCGGCGCTCGGGCCGACCGCGACGATCCGGTTGTCTTCGATATAGAGGCCCGCGTCGCGCAATTCGCGGCGCGT
This sequence comes from Burkholderia sp. RF2-non_BP3, assembly GCF_001522185.1. Lineage (NCBI taxonomy): Bacteria > Pseudomonadati > Pseudomonadota > Betaproteobacteria > Burkholderiales > Burkholderiaceae > Burkholderia > Burkholderia sp. RF2-non_BP3. Next base: position 187,403 of record NZ_LOSU01000011.1, read on the forward strand.
GTCGTCCATGGTCACGAGCACGTCGGCGTGCTTGACCAGCAGGGTCGTCGGGCGGGATGAGGATGGGTGCGGCGCGCGTGCGCCGGCGTGCTGCTCGAGGTTCATGCGTTCTCCGCGTCGTTCTGCCCCCGGGAGCCGCTCCCGGAGGCCGTCACAAGGCCGTTCGAACGCTGATTCGCGGCACGCCCCGGTGCCTGCGTCCGTTCGAACGCGCTGGCCCGGTTACCCGGCGTGAATGCCGTCTTCGGGGTACGCGCGGGCCCACGGCCCGACGCGCACGGCCGGAGCATCGCCCAAGCGCGCGCAACGCACAATGCGCGATCCGGAATACCGCGCTTCACGGATTCGATATGGTACGCCGCGCGCGGCCCCGGCAGGCGCCGGAATCCCGGGCCGCCGGCCGCTTCCGGCGGGGCGTCGACAGCGGTTCATGCGCGGCGCATTATCTTTGATATCGCGCCCGTATTTGCACGGGGAACCTTTTTACAATGCCTGCACGGCGCTCGCTTCACTCTCGCCGACGGGTATGTAGCCACGTGACGTGGAGCCTCGATCCGCCGCACAGTCAATGGATCGAGTCGCCGCCGAACCTCGCATTCACACAAGGACAATTGCGAATGGGAAAGCTCACTACCCACGTACTCGATACGGCACACGGTCGCCCCGGCGCTGCCATCAAGGTGGACCTCTACGCGCTGGACGGCGAATCGCGCCGCGCGATCAAGACCGTGCTGACCAATAGCGACGGCCGCTGCGACGAACCCCTGCTCGAAGGCGCCGCGCTCGCCGCCGGCGAATACGAACTCGTGTTCCATGCCGGCGACTACTTCGCGTCGCTCGGCGTGAAGGTGCCCGAACCCCGCTTCGTCGACCGCGTCGTGCTGCGCTTCGGCATCGCCGACACCGCATCGCACTACCACGTGCCGCTGCTCGTGTCGCCGTGGTCGTACAGCACCTATCGCGGCAGCTGACACACGCATCGGCGCCCGCATCAAAGACAACGATCTGAGTCTGGAGGAGTTTCATGGAAGGCTTCATCACCGACTGGCTGAACCTCGCGCTGCGATGGCTGCACGTCATCGTCGCCATTGCGTGGATCGGCGAGTCCTTCTATTTCGTCGCGCTCGACAACAGCCTGAAACCGCCGACCGACGCGAACCAGCGCAAGCGCGGCGTGTTCGGCGAGCTGTGGCACGTCCACGGCGGCGGTTTCTACAACATGCAGAAGTACACGGTCGCCCCGCCGGAAATGCCGGATGACCTGCACTGGTCGAAGTGGCCGTCGTACACGACCTGGCTGTCGGGCTTCTCGCTGTTCTTCGTGCTGTACCTGCTCGCACCGAACACGTATCTGATCGACAAGAGCGTGCTCGACATGGGCCCCGTGGTCGCCGTCGCGTCCGCCCTCGGCTTCCTCGCGGCCGGCTGGATCGTCTACGACTCGCTGTGCCGCATCCTCGGCACCAACGATCGCGTGCTGGGCATCTGCGTCGGCCTCTACGTCGTCGTCGCCGCGTACCTCGCGTGCCACATCTTCTCGGGCCGTGCGGCGTACCTGATCGTCGGCGCGATGCTCGCGACGATCATGTCGGCGAACGTGTTCTTCGTGATCATCCCGGGCCAGCGCAAGATGGTCGACAAGATGCTCAAGGGCGAAGAGCCGAACCCGATCTACGGCAAGCGCGGCAAGCAGCGTTCGGTGCACAACACGTATTTCACGCTGCCGGTCGTGTTCGCGATGCTGTCGAACCACTATGCGATGACGTACACGAACAAGTTCAACTGGGTCGTGCTCGTGCTGATCATGCTGGCCGGCGCGCTGATCCGTCAGTTCTTCGTGATGCGTCACCGCGGCAAGCAGCTGTGGTACCTGCCGATCGGCGGCGTCGCGCTGTTGTCGGGCGCACTGGTGTGGACGATGCCGAAGCCGGTCGCACCGGAAGCGCAGGCGGCGAACGCACCGAAGATCGTGATCAACGACATCATGCCGATCCTGCAGCAGCGCTGCGTCGAGTGCCACTCGTCGAAGCCGACGCTGATGGGCAGCGCGCCCGCCGGCGTGATGTTCGACACGCCGGACGAAGTGTCGAAGAACGCACAACGCATCTACGAACAGGCCGTGCGCCTGAAGGCGATGCCGATCGGCAACGTCACGCACATGACCGACGACGAGCGCGTGAAGCTCGCCGCCTGGTTCGAGGGCGGCGCGGTCAAGTAAGCCGCCCTGCGCCGGCCGCCGCTTGGTTGGTCGGTGCAGTCCTCTCCGTTCGCGGGCCCGGAAACGGGCCCGTTTTTTTGCCCGCGCGGAACGTGTCTCGCGCTAGCTCCGCATCGCGTCGCGCTGCAGCGCGACGAGCGCATCGAGCGCGCGCGGGCCGTCGTCGAACGGCACGAAGATGTGATCGTGATACGCGGCGGCCATCACGTTGCAGCTGATGCCGGCCGCGCCGAGGGCGCTCGCGAACGCGGCCGTCAGGCCGACCGCCGCGAGATCCGAATGCACCGTCAGCGTGATCCACGCTGCGCGGAACAGCACCGGCCAGCCGCGACGTGCGGCCGTTTCCTCGTCGACGACGACGGTCATGCCTTCCGTTTCGCGGAACGTTGCAATCGCTTCGGATAACGATATGTCGGCATCGGCCGGCAGCGCGACGAACGCGAACGCACCGCGATGCAGTTCGGGCTGCATCGTGCGCAACAGGATCGCGAGGTCGTTTTCAGGTTGGCTCATCGTGGTACGGCCCGGGAACCGGGCGTCGTGCGGTGGCGATGCGGGCACGATAGCACGCGATCGACGTCTTCGACGTAGCGGCAACGTCATGGGCCTGTGCGCGCGGCGAGCATAAAAAAACCCGCGCAGATCGCGCGGGTCTCTTCGATGAAACGGTACTGTCGAAATGCTGCTCAGGCCGTCAGTGCATCCAGCGCGTCCTCGGTGAGCCACAGCGATTCCTGGAGGTCCTGCTCGTTCAGATTCAGGCCGTCGCCGCCGCGATCGACGACGATGAAGTCGCTGACGCCGCCGAGCGCGATCAGCGGGTGATGCCACACGCCCTTCGCATAGTTCACGCCCTGCCACCCGCTCGTCACGAACGCGCGGATCTTCGACGGATCGAGATCGCCCGCCGGCGCGACGACGACGAGATACGGCTGGTCGTTCAGCGGCACGAACGCCTGGCTGCCGAGCGGATGACGCTCGAGCATCTTCACCTCGAACGGCAGCGTGCGCGGCTGGCCGCGGAACAGATTGACGAGCGTGCGACCGTCTTCGTCGGTCACGTCGACCTTCGCGAGATCGTGAAAGCGGATCGTCGTGCCGAGGTTGATCGGAATCTGCTTCGCGCCGTCCGTTTCGATCACGTCGCCGAACGGCGCGAACGCGTCCTTGGTCAGCGGTTCGATTGCGAGCGTCTTCATTTGTCGAGCGTCCCCCACAGACGCAGGCGCGACACGCCGCCGTCCGGAATGATGTTCAGGCGCACGTGAGTCACCGGGCCCAGCGATGCGATCTCGTGCTCGAAGTAATGCTGCTTGTCCATCTGCAGCTTCTGTTCGCCGAGCAGCACCGGCCAGAACATCGACTGCGTGATCAGCGAGCTGTCGGTGCCGCCCGACACGTACGCGGCCTGGATCGAGCAGCGGTCCGGATAGTTGCCCTTGAAGAACGCGGTATCGACTTCGATCTTGCGGATCACGCCGGGCTGAGCGAGCGCGATGATCGCCCAGTCGTTGCCCGGTTCGCGGCGGCGGCGGGTTTCCCAGCCATCGCCCATGTTCACGCCGCGGCCCGGCAGCAGCAGGTTCGACGCGACGCCGAAATGCTGGTTGTTCGCGGCCACCACGTAGCCGCCGTTTTCCATCGCCGCAAGGTCGAACTGCTCGGTCGCGCTCGCGCCGGCCCAGTCGAGCTGCGGCTGGCCATACACGCGCAGGCGCGCGATGCCGCCATCCGGATAGATGTTCACGCGCAGGTGCGTGAACGCACGCGCGTCGCGCGCTTCGACATAGTGATGGCTGTTGCCCTGCAGCGTCGTCGACGGCACGATCTCGACCCATTCCGTCGCATGCGTCGGTGCGCCGTCGGCCACGTATGCCGCCTCGATCGATGCGGCCGGCGGGAAGTTACCGGTGAAGTGGCTCGTATCGATGTCGAAGCCCTTGATCACGCCCGGCCGCGCGAGCTTGACGATGCACCAGTCATAGCCCGTCGTGCGCTTGCGGCGCGTCTCCCAGCCGTCCATCCACTTGCCGTGGTCGTCGTACTTGCCGGGGATGAACACCGCCGGCTCGGGGTTCAGCATCCGATCCTTCGGCGCGAAGAAATCGTCGCTGGCCTCGAGCGCCTGCGCACCGAGGCGCGGGTCGGCGAGGTTCACGTAGCGCCGCGTGAAGTCGGGGGCGTCGGGATCGAGAAGCGGAACAGCCATGATGTTTCCTTGTTTCAGTGATGCGATCGGCCGCCGCGACGCAGCAGGCCGTCGTGAGGTGTCAGGCGTCGATCAGGTCGTCGAGGCGAAAGCGCGCGATCCGGTAGATCTGGTCGAGGCTCGCGCGCAGTTCCTCGGTGCGCGAATGATTCACGCGCGACTCGAAGTTCGCGATGATGCCGTGCCGGTCGTAGCCGCGCACCGCGAGGATGAACGGGAAGCCGAACTTCTCGCGATACGTGCGGTTCAGCGTCAGCAGCTTGTCGAACTCTTCCTGCGTGCACTGGTCGAGACCTGCGCCGCTCTGCTCGCGGGTCGACTCGGCCGTCAGCTCGCCGCGCACGGCGGCCTTGCCGGCCAGCTCCGGGTGAGCGTTGATCAATGCGAGCTGACGCGCTTCGCCGCCCGTCTCCACCGCGTTCGACATCGTCTCGTGCAGCGCGTCGATGCTCGCGAACGGCCGCTCGCCCGCGGCGACCTCGGCCACCCACGGCGAATGTTCGAAGATCCCCGACAGCGCCGCGACGAATGCGCTCGGCGCCATCGTGTTCAGTTGCTCCAACGTGTAACGCATCGCCTTCATGCTTTCCCTTCGTTTCGATGATTGGGCTGATACGGATGATGTTCACGCCAATGACGCGCGATATCGACACGGCGCGTCACCCATACGCGATCGTGCTTCTCGATGTGATCGAGGAAACGCTGCAGCCCGCGGAAACGTCCCGGCCGGCCGAGCAGACGGCAGTGCATGCCGATCGACAGCATTTTCGGCGCGTCGTCGCCCTCCGCGTACAGCACGTCGAACGCGTCGCGCAGGTAGTCGAAGAAGTGGTCGCCGGTGTTGAAGCCCTGCGGCGTCGCGAAGCGCATGTCGTTCGTATCGAGCGTGTACGGGACGATCAGCTGCGGCGACGTCCCGCCGCCCGACACCTCGACGTCCATCCAGAACGGCAGGTCGTCGCCGTAGTTGTCGGAGTCGTACAGGAAGCCGCCGTATTCCGCGACGAGACGGTGCGTGTTCGGGCTGTCGCGGCCGGTGTACCAGCCGAGCGGACGCTCGCCCGTCACGCGCTCGATCGCTTCCATTCCGAGGCGCATGTGCTCGGCCTCGAGCTCGGGCGTCATGCTCTGATAGTGGATCCAGCGCCAGCCGTGGCACGCGATCTCGTGGCCCAGTTCGACGAATGCGCGTGCGAGTTCCGGATGACGCTCGATCGCCATGCCCACGCCGAACACCGTCAGCGGCAGCCCGCGCTTCTCGAATTCGCGCAGGATGCGCCACACGCCGGCACGCGACCCGTATTCGTAGATCGATTCCATGCTCATGTGGCGGTCCGGATACGCGGCCGCGCCGACGATTTCGGACAGGAACTGCTCGGAGCCCGGGTCGCCGTGCAGCACGCAGTTCTCGCCGCCCTCCTCGTAGTTCAGCACGAATTGCACGGCGACGCGGGCACGCCCGGGCCAGTTCGCCTGCACGGGATGGCGGCCGTAGCCGATCAGGTCGCGAGGATAGTTGGGATCGAGTGACATGGGTTCGAAGTGCGGCGAAAGCTTGCTGAAGTAATGGGTTCGCATCGACCCGCGCGGGTGCCGGAGGCCGGCCGCACGGGCCGATGCGATGACGGCCCAGTGTAGCGAAAACGTTCATACGCGCCCATACAGCGGCGCAGATAGTGCATGTCAGACGGCGTGTATGTGCGGTTGCGGCAAATTCGGGACCGGTTCCGACGCGGCGCTCCCGCTTCGCGCCGTGGCGGCGGCCGACGCGGGCGCGGGCGCGGGCGCGTCCTCCGGCGGGCTGAAACGCGCGAATTCGCCGTCGTAGCGCTTCGGCAGCGGCCGCGCATAGTCGCCGCGCTTCGCGGTCGCGAGGCGCAGCGCGACGAGCGCCTCGGCCCACTTGACGGCCGCCGTGACGCCTTCCACGACCGGCGCGCCGATCTGCTGCTCGATCTCGTGCGCGAATTCGGCCATCCCGGCGCAGCCGAGGACGATCGCGTCGGCGCCGTCCTCGTCGAGCGCGCGCCGGCATTCGTCGACGATGATCCGCCGCGCGGCCGAACCGGGCCGGTCGAGTTCGAGCACCGCGACGTCGGTTGCCCGCACGTTGCGGCAGAACCGCTTCATCCCGTAGCGCTCGGCGAGATGCCACGCCATCCCGCAGGTGCGCGCGAGGGTCGTGACGACCGAGAAGCCCGGCGCGAGCACGCTCGCCGCATGCATCGCCGCCTCGGCGATCCCGATCACCGGCCCGCGCGCGAGTTCGCGCACCGCATAAAGGCCCGGGTCGCCGAAACACGCGATCACGTACGCGTCGCAGCCGTCGCGCTCGCCCTGCGCGACCTCGGCCAGAAGCCCGGGCGTCGCGAGCGCCTCGTCGTAATAGCCTTCGATCGACGGCGGCCCCATCGGCGGGCTCACCGCGACGATCTCGGTGCCTGCCGCCGCGATTTCACGCGCGCAGCGGCCCATCGCATCGGTCATCCGCTGCGTCGTGTTCGGATTGATCAGCTTGATCTTCATCGCGCGCTCCTCAGGCCTTCGTGCGCACGAGCAGCCGGTAGAACACGAAACCGAGCCCGGCGCCGATGAACCACGAGAAGTTCGCGGCGGCCTGCCAGCCCGGCACCATCACGCAGATGACGGCGATCACCGCGGCCGGCAGCAGCGCGGCGAGCGCGCGGCGGTTCACGCCGCCCTTGTACCAGTAGGTGCCGCGCTCCGACATCGTGTACAGGTCGTCGCGCACGAGCCGGCCGCGCTTGACGAGGTAGAAGTCGGCGATCAGCACGCCGTACAGTGGGCCGATGAACGCGCCGAGCACGTCGAGCGTGTAGTGGATCACGGCCGGGTTGTTGAACAAGTTCCACGGCGTGATGAAGATCGACGCGACGGCCGCGAGCATCCCGCCCGCGCGCCAGCTGATCAGCCGCGGCGCGACGTTCGAGAAGTCGAACGCGGGCGACACGAAGTTCGCGACGATGTTGATGCCGATCGTCGCGATCGTGAACGTCAGCGCACCGAGGATCACGGCGGTCGGATGGTCGATGCGGCCGACCGTCTCGACAGGATCGGTGATGAGTTCGCCGAACACCGGAAGCGTCGCGGCGGTGGTGATCACCGTGACGAGCGAGAACGCGAGGAAGTTGACCGGCAGCCCCCAGAAGTTGCCGCGCTTCACGTCGCCGAATGAGCGGCAGTAGCGCGAGAAGTCGCCGAAATTGAGCATCGGCCCGGAGAAGTACGACACGACGAGCGACACGGCCGTGATCATCACCGGAATCACTTCCGCGCCGTGATACTTGACGCCGCCGAGGTTGATGCCGATGTTGCGCCAGCCCGCGCGCCACACCATGTAGCCGGCCAGGATGAACATCACGACGTAGACGGCCGGGCCCGCGAAGTCGATGAATTTCTTGATGGTCTCCATCCCGTTCCAGAACACGAGCGCCTGCAGCACCCACAGCAGCATGAAGCCGGCCCAGCCGACCGCCGACAGCCCGAGAAAGCCATAGCGATGGACGTCCGCATACGGCAGCCATTGCGGAAAGAACTTCAGCACGACGATCACGAGCGCACTGGATGCGAGATAGGTCTGGATGCCGTACCACGCGATCGCGATCAGCCCGCGGATCACGGCCGGCACGTTCGCGCCGAGCACGCCGAACGTCGCGCGGCACGCGACCGGATACGGCACGCCGATCTGCTGGCTCGGCCGCGCGATCAGGTTGCACAGCCGGTTCACGATCGTGATGCCGACGATCAGCGCGATCAGCACCTGCCAGCTCGTCAGCCCGAGCGCGAACAGGCTGCCCGCGAACACGTAGCCGCCGACGCTGTGCACGTCCGACATCCAGAACGCGAAGATGTTGTAGGCGCCCCACGTCTGATTCTTAAGGGGTGCCAAATCTTCGTTGTACAAACGTTGACTGTAACCGTCCGGCAACACGGGTCCACCGCCCTCGCCGCCTTCTTCCGCCGGATACGCGCTGTCGTGCGCCACACTGAACTGAGCCATGACTTCTCCTTGACGCGGCCAACCAGCCGCTCCACCGTCATCGATATCGCTCCGGATCATCGCCCGGAGTCGGACTGGCGGCCGGCGGTGCAAACCGCCGGCCTGCATTGCTCTCGTCGTGTGGCGCGCGGCCGGATTCGCGTCGCCGCTCAGGCGCCGCCGAACACTTCGCGCAAATCGACCTGCCCTTGCGCGGGCCGGTCCAGCATCTTCAGTTCGACATGCTGCAGGTGGTGCGCCATCAGCGTCACCGCCCGCTTCGAATCGCCCGCTTCCAGCGCGGTCAGGATCTCGTCATGGTCGTCGCACGAGCACGGGCTGCGTCCGTGCGATTCATACAGCGCCGACATCAACGTCGAGCGTGCGACGAGCCCGTCGAGGCACTCGCAGAGCGTCGCATTGCCCGTCAGCGCCGCGAGCGCCGTGTGGAATTCGCCCGACAGGCGGATCCACGCCGCGAAATCGTGCCGCTCGAACGCCTTGCGTTCCTTGTCGATCAGCGCCGCAACGCCCTTCAGCCGCTTCGCGCCCGGCCCCGTCGCGAGCCGCTCGACGACGGCCAGCTCGATGATCCGGCGCATCTCGAACACCTCGTGCACGTCCTGCAGCGTCGGACTCGCGACGAACGCACCGCGATTCGGCTCGAGATCGACCAGTTTGTCGGCCGCGAGCTGCGAGAGCGCCTGCCGGATCGTGCCGCGCTTCACGCCGAACACGTCGCAAAGCTGCGCCTCCGTCAGCTTCGCGCCGGGCGCGAGCCGATGCTCGAGGATCGCCGTGCGGATCCGCTCGGCGATCGCTTCGGGACCGGCAACGCCGGACGGATGGGGATCGGTGTCGTTCATGTTCTGCATCGCGTGATGGTCCTCATCCTAGGACGGACATAAAGATTGTCAACAATTCTTTTCCCGGAATGCGCACAATCTGCGTGCATTCCCCTGTATCAGAGCGGTGCGCGGCACACCAAATCCAGGCATGACAAGCCTCTGTTGCTTTTCCATCGCGGCTCACGGTGTATACCCTTCCGGTCATTTTGTTGACAAAAATGGTGCGCGCGCTGCCGCCAACCCGATCGACGGCGACAAAAATTTATGACCGTTAGTTGCGCGCTTACTTAAAGAAAAAGGCGGGAAGCCCCGCCTTTCGATCGTCACTGCCCGACTCAGCCGAGATGCGGATAGTCCGACAGCGTGAGCCGGAAACCGTGCGCATTCGCGACGAGCTGCGCCTGCGCACCGAACGGCAACGTCAGCAGGTCGGGAACGTGGCCGAACTGCAGCCCCGTGACGACCGGAATACCGACCACGGAGCGCACCTGGTCGATCATCGCCTGCATGTCGTAGCCGTTGTCGTACTCGAACGGCCGCGCACCCGTGAACTGGCCGAGCACGAGCGCCTGCTGGCGCGCGAGCACGCCCGACAGGTGCAACTGGTAGATCATCCGTTCGATCCGGAACGGCTGCTCGTTGACGTCCTCGACGAACAGGATGCCGCCCTCGATGTCGGGCATGTAAGGCGTGCCGACGAGCGATGTGAGGATCGCCAGGTTGCCGCCCCACAGCGTGCCCGTCACGTTCACGGTCTGCACCTGCGGCGCCTCGGCGATGATTGTCGTGGTCGGCTGCGACAACGTCCGCCAGAAGTGCTGCATCGTGAAATCGCTCGGCGTTTCCGCGCCGAAGTCGGCCGACAGCATCGGGCCGCCGAACGTCTTGATGCGCGCCTTCGCGTACAGCGCGAGCTGGATCGCGGTGAAGTCGCTGTGGCCGACGAGCGCGATCGGCTGGTCGCGCAGGCGGCGCTCGAGCCCGCGATAGTCGAGCCCGTGCAGGATGCGTGCGGCGCCGTAGCCGCCGCGCACCGCGAGTGCGATGTCCGGCAGCGCGCGCTCCGGATCCGCGAGGCGGTTCAGGTCGCCGGCCCGCTCGCCGTCGGTGCCGCCGAATCGCTGGAAGCGGCGTTGCGTCGCCTCGATGTTCTCGATGCGATGTTGCGAGCCGCTCAGGCGCTCGAGCGCGCGGTTGATCGCATCGGGGTCGTGCGGATAGCCGGACGGCGCCAGCAGGCGGATGGTGTAGGACGCAGCGGGCTGGAGGGACATGGCGAAAGGTATCGGGATCGTCAAACCTGCTTAGAGGGTCCGAACCGTCTCCGGTTCACGGAACCGTGCCGCCCGCCCCGCTCCAGGCGACGGGCGCGGCAGGGGTTACGGCGCGCCGGATTCGGCGTCGCGTGCGAGCCGCGCCTCACGCAGCGCGCGACGGCGCTCCGCGAAGAACGACTTCAGCGCGGCGCCGCACTCGTCGGCGAGCACGCCGCCGGTCACGTCGGTATGGTGGTTGAGCTGAGGATTCGCGAACGCGTCGATCACGCTGCCGCACGCGCCCGTCTTCGGATCGGCGGCGCCGTAGACGACTCGCGCGATGCGCGCGTGCATGATCGCGCCCGCGCACATCAGGCACGGCTCGAGCGTCACGTACAGCTCGCAGCCGGGCATCCGGTAATTCTGCAAGTGCTGAGCGGCCATGCGCAACGCGGCCATTTCCGCATGGGCCGACGGGTCGTGCCCGCCGATCGGATGGTTGAAGCCGCGTGCGATCACCTCGTCGCCACTCACGAGCACCGCGCCGACCGGCACTTCGCCGGCCGCGCGCGCCTCTTCGGCGGCGGCCTGCGCGAGCCGCATGAAATGCAGGTCGCGCGCCGATACGGGCACGGCTTCGGGAACGGGAGAATCGGGAGCTGCGGCCGATCCGGCTGCGGCGTCGTGCAGCGCGTCGGCGCTCACATCGGCCCCGCTTCGGCGGACGCGTCGTCGAGCCCACGCTCGCACAGACGTTCCGCGATGCGCCGGCAATAGTCGCGCGGCATCACCATCGGGCCGCCGCGCAGCGATTCGAGCGCCATGTCGAGGGCGAGGATCTTCGCCTGCAGCCGGCAGCGCGCGGCACGATCGCTGACCGCCTGCAGTTCGTCCTGCAGGTTGCGCAGCGCGCGCAGTTGCTCGACGGCCGGCGGCACGAAGCCCGCATTCTTCAGGATACGGTTGGCCACCCGCACCTCCTCGGGTACGAGCAGGTCGTCATCCAGCGCCTGCGGCGCGCCGGTACCCGGCAAATCGTCGAACTCGCCCCGCGCGGCGGCGGCGGCAATGCGTTGTTCGACCAGTGCGTCAAGCAATCTCATCAGTCAATCGGAACAAATGCGGCAGCCGAATTCTAGCAGGGTGACGTGCGTATGACAGGCCCTTCGAAGGTATGCTCGATATTGTGTTTTTAGGGGCCGAATCGGCGTGCATGCGCGCCGATCGCCACGACTTGCCGCTGTGCTGCGCCGCAGCAGGCTCCGCGCCGATTTGGCGTCGTCCGCGCGGGCGACGTCCGGCCCTGTTTTTTTATTTTCGCCTGGGTCGGTCGGCGTTCGTCATCCCGCAGAAATCGCCGTTTCGCGACTGCCGGGTCATGCGGCGACCACGTGCGACCGCGCCTTCGGAAACGGCCGGAACATCATCGCGACGAGGAACGCGCCGATGCCGATCGCGAACGATCCGAGGTACAGCCAGCCATAGCTGCCCAGCGCATCGACGATCAAACCGCCCGCGACCGGCCCGGCCGCCATCCCGAGGCTGCCGGCCATCGCGCAGCCGCCGATCACGGTGCCCATCATCCGCAGCGGGAAGTTCTCGCGCGCGAGCACCGCATAGAGCGGCATCACGCCCGCATAGATGAAACCGAACAGCATCGCGACCGCGTAGAACCCGTCGAGCGTGCGCACGAAGTAGTAGCCGAGCGCGCCGAGCGCCTGCGCGAGCAGCCCCGCCACCAGCATGCGTTTCGCACCGAGGCGGTCGCCCAGCAGCCCGAACGCGATGCGCCCGCCCATGCCGGCGAGCCCCTCGACGCTGTAGATCGACACCGCGACGATCAACGGAATCCCGCACGTCACCGCGTAGCTGACCGTATGGAAGATCGGGCCGGAATGCGTCGCGCAGCAGAAGAAGTTGGTCAGCAGCAGCACGATGAACTGCGGCGAACGCAGCGCGCCGCCGACCGACAGCGGCGCGGCCCCGGCCCCGCCCGCCGGCGCCGGCTCGGCGTGCGGCCCGTCGAGCGCGGGGGCGCGGCGCACGAGCAGCGACGCCGGAATCATCACGGCGGCCGCGAGCGCGGCGATCAGCAGCATCGACGTGCGCCAGCCGTGGCCCGACACGAGCCACGCCGCCAGCGGCGACATCGTCATCGGCGCCATGCCCATGCCGGCCGACACCAGCGACACCGCGAGACTGCGGTGCGTGTCGAACCAGCCCGTCACGCAGGCCATCATCGGCGCGAACACCGCGGCCGTCGCGCTGCCGACGGCCAGCCCGAAAATCAGCTGGAACGCGAGCAGCGACGGCGCTCGGCTCGCAAGCGCCAGGCTCGCCGACAGCAGAATGGCGCCCGTCACGACCACCGCACGCGTGCCGATCCGGTCCGACAGGCTGCCCCAGCCGATGCTCGCGAAGGCCATCGCGATGAAGCCGATCGTCATCACGGCGGAAATGCCGGTCATCGACCAGCCGGTGTCGTGTGCGATGGCCCGCAGGAACACGGGCAGCGAAAACATCGCGCCGATCGCGATGCAGCCCATCAGGCCGCCCGCGGCGACGATCACCCAGCGATAGCGGGAATCAGGCATCTGGCACCTCCTTTCGCTCTGTCGGTCAGGCATCGATGAGGAACCGGACTGCGGACGCCGTCGCGAATCCGGTCGACATCGATACGACGAACGACGCGGCGTGAAATCGACATGCGCGGCACATGCGAGCGCGAATCTCCGATTGTCTGCCGATTCGGGCAGCCGACAAGCGGCAGATCCGGACGAAGCTCGGCCACGCAGCCGCCCCCGCTTTTCCGGAATCGGAAAGTCGAAATCAGAAATCGTTGGTTTGGGCGCGCGAGCGCGGTCACTACACTCGAGTCCTCTTGTCATGACAAGTTGACCGATGACCTCTTCCAACGTCGTGCCGCTATCGGCGGCTCCGCTCTACGTACAGATCAAGGACACGCTGCGCACGCGTATCCTCGACGGCACTTATGCGCCGCACAGCAGGATGCCGTCCGAGCACGAACTCTGCGCGATGTTCGACGTGAGCCGCATCACGGTGCGCCAGGCACTCGGCGACCTGCAGAAGGAAGGCTTGCTGTTCAGGCTGCACGGCAAGGGCACGTTCGTGTCGAAGCCGAAGGCGTTCCAGAACGTGACGTCGCTGCAGGGCTTCGCCGAGGCGATGTCGTCGATGGGCTACGAGATCGTCAACCAGTTGCGCAGCTTTCGCACCGTGAAGGCCGACCGCCATCTCGCGACGAAGCTGAACGTGCCGGAAGGCGCGCCGCTCGTCGAGATCCGCCGCGTGCGGCTGCTGAACCGCGAGCCCGTGTCGCTCGAGCAGACGTGGGTGCCCGCGGCGCTCGGCAAGCGGCTCGCGGGCGCCGATCTCGCAACCCGCGACATCTTCCTGATTCTCGAGAACGACTGCGGCGTGCCGCTCGGTCACGCCGACGTGTCGATCGACGCGATCCTCGCCGACGATGAAATCGTCGATGCGCTGCGCGTCGAGGAAAGCAGCCCCGTACTGCGGATCGAGCGCCTGACGCACGATGCGTCCGGTGCGCCAATCGACTACGAACACCTGTACTTCCGCGGCGACGCGTTCCAGTACCGGCTGCGCATCGACCGGCAGAAAACGCACCAACCCTTAAGGAATCCGCAATGAACACCCATGTACTCGAATACGACATCGTCGTGGTCGGCGGCGGCACGGCCGGCCCGATGGCGGCGATCAAGGCGAAGGAGCGCGATCCGTCGCTGCGCGTGCTGCTGCTGGAGAAGGCCAACGTGAAGCGCAGCGGCGCGATCTCGATGGGGATGGACGGCCTGAACAACGCGGTGATTCCCGGCCACGCAACGCCCGAGCAGTACACGCGCGAAATCACGATCGCCAACGACGGGATCGTCGACCAGGAAGCCGTTTATGCGTATGCGGCGCACAGCTTCGCGACGATCGAGCAACTCGACCGCTGGGGCGTGAAGTTCGAAAAGGACGGCACCGGCGACTACGCGGTGAAGAAGGTCCACCACATGGGTTCGTACGTGCTGCCGATGCCGGAAGGTCACGACATCAAGAAGGTGCTGTATCGGCAGTTGAAACGTGCCCGCATCGCGATCACGAACAGGATCATCGCGACGCGCGTGCTGACCGACGCGCAAGGCCGCGCGAGCGGCGTGCTCGGCTTCGACTGCCGCACGGCCGATTTTCACGTGATCCGCGCGAAAGCCGTGATCCTGTGCTGCGGCGCCGCCGGCCGTCTCGGGCTGCCGGCGTCCGGATACCTGATGGGCACGTACGAAAACCCGACCAACGCGGGCGACGGCTACGCGATGGCGTACCACGCCGGCGCGGCGCTCGCGAACCTCGAATGCTTCCAGATCAATCCGCTGATCAAGGACTACAACGGCCCGGCGTGCGCGTACGTGACCGGCCCGCTCGGCGGTTTCACCGCGAACGGCAAGGGCGAACGCTTCATCGAGTGCGACTACTGGAGCGGCCAGATGATGTGGGAGTTCTACCAAGAGCTGCAAAGTGGCAACGGCCCGGTGTTCCTGAAGCTCGACCACCTCGCGGAGGAAACGATCCAGACCATCGAGCAGATCCTGCACACGAACGAGCGGCCGAGCCGCGGTCGCTTCCACGCAGGACGCGGCACCGACTACCGGCATCAGATGGTCGAGATGCACATCTCCGAGATCGGCTTCTGCAGCGGCCATAGCGCGTCCGGCGTGTACGTGAACGCCCGCGCCGAAACGACCGTGCCGGGGCTCTACGCGGCCGGCGACATGGCGGCCGTCCCGCACAACTACATGCTCGGCGCGTTCACCTACGGCTGGTTCGCCGGGCAGAACGCGGCCGACTACGTGGCCGGCCGCGATCACGCGCCGGTGGACGACCAACAGGTCGCGGCCGAACGCACCCGCGTGCTCGCGCCGCTCACGCGCGAGCGTGGCCTCGCGCCGGCGCAGGTCGAATACAAGCTGCGCCGCATGGTGAACGATTATCTGCAACCGCCGAAGGTGACGCGCAAGATGGAAATCGGGCTGCAACGTTTTGACGCCATTATTGAGGATATCGAAGAACTCAAGGCGAACCACCCTCATGAACTGATGCGCGCGGCCGAAGTGCGCGCGATCCGCGACTGCGCCGAAATGGCCGCGCGTGCATCGCTGTTCCGCACCGAGAGCCGCTGGGGGCTATATCACCATCGCGTCGATTTTCCGCATCGCGACGACGCCGAATGGTTCTGCCACACATGGTTGCGCAAGGATGCCGACGGCACGATGCGCAGCGAGAAGCGGCCGGTCGAGCCCTATGTCGTGCCGCTCGCCGACGACGAACGCAGCGCCTACGCGCACCTGCGCATCCGCGAACCGGCCGCCCTCGCGGCCGCCCTCTGACTCCGAGGAGCCTGACCGTGCCCCATACCCCGCAAGACATCTTTCTGCGCAGCAGCGCGCCCGTGACGATCGACGAGGACCGCTGCATCGCCGACAAGGGCTGCACCGTCTGCGTCGACGTATGCCCGCTCGACCTGCTCGCGATCGACGTGACCAAAGGCAAGGCCTACATGCAGTTCGACGAATGCTGGTACTGCATGCCGTGCGAACGCGACTGCCCGACCGGCGCGGTCAAGGTCGACATCCCATACCTGCTGCGCTGACCCGGCGGACCGCCCGTGCGTCGACATCGCGCGTGTGCCGATCATCCGGCCGCGCATCCTGCCAATGGATGAATCGTTCGGCATGCTCGACACGCAGAGGCGCCGCATGATGCGGACGCTGCTGCGCGCCATTGGGTCGCGGATCGGCGCGACCATGTTGTTCGTCACGCCTCTTACGCATCGCTAATGCTCCGAATTTTGCCCATGACCACATCCTCCCCTGCTTTCCCGCTACCTGGCGCGCACGCTTCCGACCTTGCCGCGCTCGTCGCGCGTGTTGCGGCGCCCGACGCATCCGTGCGCCGCATCGCGCTGCTCGAACTCGCCGATCTTGAAGATCCCGATCTCGTGCCGATCTTCGTTGCGGCACTGCGCGACGATCCGGCCGCCGACGTGCGCGGCGAAGCGGCGCGCGTGCTCGGCGCCTGGGAGCAGCCCGACGTCGTCGACACGCTGTGCCACGCGCTGCTCGATCCGGACGACGACGTGCGCGCGACCGCGGCACGCAGCCTGTCCGAACTGAAGGATGTCGCGTCCGGTGCGGTGCTGTGCCGCTGGGCCGGACACGCCGAGCCGTTCGTGCGCGGCGCCGCGTTGCGCGCGCTGCGCGAACTGCGCGACCCCGACGCGTTCGCGCCTGCGTTGCACGCGCTCGACGCGCCGCAAGCAGTCGTGCGCGCCGAAGCCGTCGCCGTGCTCGGCTGGCTCAGGGACGTCCGCGCGTTGTCGCCGCTCGCACGCATCGCCACGACCGACACGCATGCGGACGTGCGGCGCATCGCGGTCGGCGCGGTCGGGTTCGCGGCGTCCGGCGACACGGCCGTCGTCACCGCGTTGCTTGCCGCACTGCGCGACGCCGAATGGCAGGTACGCGAGGAAGCGGCCGCGACGCTCGGCAAGCTGCGTGTCTCGGTCGCACGCGCGCCGCTCGTCGCCGCGCTCGATGACGATTACTGGCAGGTGCGCCTGCGTGCGGTGCGCGCACTCGGGCAATTGCGCGACGCCGCCGCGGCGCCGGCCGTCGCCGCGCTGCTGTCGCATGCGATCACCAACCTGCGCAAGGAGGCCGCACTCGCACTCGGCGAACTGCGCGATCCCAAGACGCTGCCCGCGCTGCGCGACGCACTGGACGATCGCGATCCCGAAGTCCGCAAGGCCGTGCGGATTGCCATCGCACAGCTTGGAGGAGATGCACGATGACGCCGCCGGCCGAGATTCGCCTCGATCATGCGACTCGTGCGTTGACGCTGTGCTGGCCGGACGGCAGCACGCAGCGTATCGGCTTTGCGAGGTTGCGCGGCGATTGTCCGTGCGCCGCGTGCCGGAAGATCCGGCTCGACGGCAGGCAAGTCGACGCGCCGCCCGACCTGACGCTCAACGGCGTGGAAGCGGCCGGTTACGGCATCCGCCTGCTGTTCGGCGACGGTCACGCGCGCGGCATCTATCCGTGGCCATATCTGGCGGAACTGGGCAGAGACGAGCCGGATGCGCGCATCGCATCGTGCGATGTGCTCGCGTTTGGACGACCAGCGGACTGAGCGCCGACGAATCGACTCGCATCGGGCCGCCCGTTTCGGCCTCCCCCAGACGGCGACTTACACCGCTTCCGTGCGCCCGTCACTCGCCGATCGCACAAACGACAACGCCCGGCAGGTCATCCCTGCCGGGCGTCCGCATCGTCAGATGCCGTGGTCCGCTACCGAGGCGCGCCCCGGCGCCGGATCACTCCCACTCCATCATCAACAGGTCACGCAAGCCCGCGTGGTTAAAGGGATTTGCGATGATCGACATTGGCCATTACCGTCGCTTTTACCGTCTTCCGGCAAGAGCTTTATCTTGCGCGGAGGATGGAGGGATCTGAGGGGCGACGACTCTAGCAACACCATCGTCAATCGCCTTCTAGAATAACGCAACACGGCGACCTTTCCGATCTTCACTTCGCCGTGAGCTTCGGACTTGGGTCCCCCTCCACTCTTTAGGCCGCGAGGCCTTTCATAAGCCCGATAACACGGCGTTATTCAGCCGCATCTAGTCGAGGTCAGTTCTGCTGCGCTAGATCGTCAGGCCGATGAGCAAGATCCAGGCCTTCGCCGATTGATTAGCGATCTGTTAAGACCCTACCCCAGATGCTCGGCGCCCCGGATTGCGGTCTCGGGGAACAAATTCTGCGCAACGATCGCGGTGCGGGCCGCTGCGACATCGGGCACAAAGACCACGACTGCCAGATCCTTCATTGCACGCGAGCAACATACATAGAAGAGGCGGCGGGTTCGATCGAGTACGGACTCTTCACCTGCGGCTATGTTGGCTTCGTCCTTGTCCGAGATGGGGACGTACCCCAGATACTTCCCGTAAGAATACTGCCGGAAGGCCGCTTCCTCATCGTCGATGACAACTAATACGCGCTCAAATTGGGCGCCCTTCACCCCATGATGCGTCGCGAACGGCGACTCCTCTGTAAAGTAGCGCCGGTAGGCCCAGAGTTCGTCGACACCGCATGCCAGATAGGCTTGAACGTTCTCGAAGCCGCTGCTGCCGTCATCCACTGGCTCTGCAACCAGATGCATGGCAAAGCGATCATCGAGGCGCAGCAACTCGTTATCTCGCACATGCGTCAAGACGTCCCGAATAGTCGCCTGCGATCCTGCTGCCAGCAGACCTACAAGCCCGTCGAGCGCTTGCTGTAGCGCTGTAAGAACGGGGGCAGTCGCTTGCCCTCGAAGCCGCGCTGGTTCAAGTCTCGGGCATTCGCTGCGCAAGGTCGATATCACCGTGAACCGATCGCCCGCCTGGGCCGCGACAACGAGCGGAAGTATGTGCTGGACAAGCGGACGGAGCGGCCAGGCTGTGCCATCGCTCAGCCCTTCACTCAGACTCATTGGGGCTCGGTCATTGAGCGCAGCATACAGATTAGGGAACCCGAGCCGGTTGGCCGCCATACGATGCACCAGCACAAGCAGGCGGACATCTCCTTCCCGCACGTCGCTTAGCCACAGACCGTCACCGGTTTCGGCGGCCAGCCACTGCCTAATGGCCGCGAGGCGTGCACTCCGCTCCGTGTCTGCCGGTAGGATGAACAGATTGGAGGTACCGGCAACCGGTTGCTCGCTGCCATCAACGATTGTCGTCCGACCACGCACCTGCGCAAGGCCGTCGCCAGGGGCGCGGATTGCATTGATGACTCCGAGCACCGATGTCGGGCACCGGAAGTTCTCGGGCTTTGTGATCTCTGCCCAGCCGTCGTTTAGCGGGATAGCGCCTGCTCCGCTCATATAGATCTTCTGCATCGGGTCTCCGAAGAACCCGAGGCACAGACCAGGATGATCGCCCGCAATGTGCCGTAACGCCTCGACGACCTCCGGATTGGTGTCTTGGCTCTCATCGACGAAGATGTAGGGAAAGCGCTTAGCAACGAGCTGCCTCAGCAGCGGATGCGCTGCGACGCAGGCTGGGGTGAGCTTGAGGATATCGTCATGGCCAAGGATGCCTTCAGCGTAGCTGCTACCCGTGCCATACACGAACTTCTCCACTTCACTGATCGCAGCCAACTCGGCCTCGAGATCTTCGATCTCCTGCTCAAGGCGGGCCTTCGTTTTCGCCTGAGTCCGAGGCTTGTCGTAGTGTGCGCGTCGCTCCGCGATCTTCTCATCGATGCGGGTGGCTACCCAAGCCGCGATATCCGAATGGAACGGCCGGATGACTGACCACAAGAAACTGTGGATGGTCGAGATGTGGAATAGCGACGAGACCCCGACATCGGCCGAAATCTCACCGGCGGCGACTTCGGTATATGTGATGCAGGCGATCTGCTGCCCGGCGCGGCGCAGGACAGGACCGCGGGTCTCGGCTAGGTGCGCGATAGCCTTGATCAGCGAGGTCGTTTTCCCCGACCCCGCACCGGCGACCATGACAAACGAGCGTGGAGGCATCCGATCGAGACATCCTCGAACATCTAGATCGGCTTGTGTGTCAGGACTGCCGATTCGGCTTGTCATGCTGCCACCTCGTCGCCGACGGCGGCAGGCACACCCTGAGGCGCGTCCACACGCGGCTGGTCCTCGACCGGTTCCGGCGGCGCAATCTCGGTCTCAAGCCAGTTCAGGCCCTCGGCGATATAGGTTGGGACCGACCAACTGCTCGGATCTTCGGCTAACAAGGCGAGCGCGAAGTCGGTTTTGCTGAAGCTCTTAGCCTGCACGCGCTTGTGGATCCGTTCCGCAAGCGTGGTCAGGTTCTTCTCGTCGGCCTTGGCGATGCGGAGCTGAAGCGGCTTACGGTTCTTGTCCTGGCACCATTCAAGATTTTCGAGTGCGAATGCTTCCTCCAACGTGCGGCCGGCGAGCGCGAGGGTTTCTCCGCCCCAAGTGACATCGGTCCGGCACTGATAGGCAACGCGCACCAAAGCGTCATTGTCGTCCGTCCTCGCCTGGATCTTCTGCTCAGCCGTCGCCTCCCACAGGGCGGCAACCGTGTCGCATTTCGGTAGCCATTGGAGCAAGGTCTGATTGGACGTCGCCGCGCCCGGATGACCGGCTATGCACGCCTTCCCGGGCTTCTCCGCAGCCACGGGCAAATCCTCTTCGTCATCATCAATGTCCTCAGCCTCGGCGCCGGCAGCCTGCGCGTCCTCGCCGACTGCCTCCGCGGCCTCCGGTTGGCCAGCGGGTGCCGCACCCTCGCCATCCTGCCCCAGCGGACCGAACACGCTGTCGAGATCTGTGATGATGAGCGTTGTCAGTCCGAGAAACTCGATCAGCGTTTTGAATCGGTAGCCGAACGCTCCGCCGATTTCTAGGACGGTGAGATAGGTTGATTGCAGTCTCGGCGCGGCATTGGCGATCATCTGCGGCAATAGCAGCCGTTCGACATTGCCCTCGACCAGCACGGCGCCATCAGCGAAGAACAGATCGCAGTGCGCGAGTTTCAAATAGCGCTCGAGGAAGCTTCGGATGTCCGGATCGGTGTTGTCATAGAAGACCGAGAGATTGAGCACATCGGAAGTCGAGCCATTCCGTGCACGGCCTCGACGAAAATAGCGGATCGGCCGGAAGCCTCGTTCGTAAAGGATATGAGTCGAATGGGTCGTGACGACGACTTGGCTCGTGTAGTGCGTGCGGTCCTCGCCCTTGAGCGTTAGGATGTCCATCACCTTGCGGATGAAGGCCTGTTGAAGCTGGGCATGGAGGTGCGCTTCGGGCTCCTCGATGAAGATCAGGTGGACCGGCGGACGGTTTTCCTCGATCGCCAGCCATTGAGCATGGAGGTCGAGTAGCTCGACGACCATGAAGATGAGGTTTTTGAAGCCAAGGCCGTTATATCGATCGGGCAAGGTAGGTGGGTCGGGATTCCCGTCATCGGCTCCTCCCAACGCATAGTGAACGACCGCGCCATCTCGACCGCTCATGATCTGGGCAGGGTCGAGGGCCGAGCGGATCATCATGCGCGGATTTGAGAGGCCCGGATAGCCGAGCTTCGACAAACTCTTGAGCGTCGGTTCGAAGACTCGTTCGAGATGCTCGTTAAGCGAGACCTCGGACGCTGCGAGGGCTCGCAACGCTTCGACATCTTCGCCTTTTTGTTCGAGGTTGCGCCCGTAGAAGCGACTGAGTACACGAGAGAGATCCTCGGCGCGAGAGCCACCTGGGCTGTCCGAGAGATGGCGCTGCGCGTTCAAGAAGTCAATGTGGAGAAGACCGTTCAAGATCTCACGGCCGCTGCGATCGCGTCCGGTGAGAGTGGCTGGGTCATAGCCAGCCTCTGCGACCATCTTCGCATCGAACCGCGCGGGATCGAGTACGAAATAACGCAGCTCATATTCGTCATGCAGCCTGTCGCGAAGGAACTCCCGCAGATTACGCGGCGACGGATCGAAGGCGGGTGCTCCGTCTTCGCCCTTAGCGACCGCATCGAGCACGCGCTGGCGCACTTCGACATAGCGTGCATGCGTCGCCGCAGGATTGGTGGGCGCGTAGGCAACACGCATCCCCACCAGCTTTCCTTCCCAAGCAAGGCTGGGAAGAAGATCGATGACGCGGTGAACATCGTCCGGGCCTATTTCGAACCAAACGTCGATTTCCATCGTGGGAAGACTCGCCTCGCCATCGCCTTCACCAAACGCAACGATGTCGGCCCACAGTTCGGCACTAAAGTCGTGAATGTTGAAGCGGCCACTGCCAGTGAATAACTGGAGCGCATGCCCGACCGACGTCTTGCCGCTGTTGTTGGCACCGACAAAAATGGAGATGTCGGAAGCAAGATCAATGACAACATTGCGCAGCCGCCTGAAATTCCGGACAGCCAGCTTCTTCAAATGCATCCTAACCTCCCCCGGTTATCGGACCATCTGGCTGGCCGAAAGACCAGCACTTTTATGCAGATTACTATAACTATAGCGTTTCTCTTGGGGCGACGAACTAGGGCGTGTTCACACTATGCTGATTTAAGGTTATGCTTCGGAGATGGAAATCTCCGAAGCCCAATTCGAACAGAT